>CAJCJI010000220.1 GCA_903970595.1 Verrucomicrobiota bacterium | reverse complement strand
CAGCCAGGCGTCGAGCGCGGCGCGCGCCTTGCCGCCCACCGGCACGATGCGTTCCTTGCTGCCCTTGCCGAGCACTCTTATTTCATCGGGAAAGCGATCTCCGCCGGGTACGTCCAGCTTCTGCAATTCCGCCAGGCGCAGGCCGGCCGAGTAGAAAAGTTCGACCATGGCCTGATCCCGGGAACCCAATTCTCCTTCGGCCTCCTGGTTCAGGGCGTTGTTCAGATCCTCGGCGACGATGACCTTAGGCAGTTCGCGCTTGCCCTTGGGGCCGCGCACCCCGGCGACCGGGTTGTGCTCGGCCAGTCCCTCGCGCAGCGCATGGCGGAACAGTCCGCGCAGGCTCGACAGGTAGCGCCGCAGGCTGGACGGCTGCTGGCCCTTGCGGTGCAGGCGGGTGATGAAGGCGCGCACGGTGTGGATATCGACGCGCTTCGGTTCGTGGATGCGGCACTCCGCGCAATAGGCCAGGAATGCCGTGCCGTCGCGTTTGGTCGCCGCGAGCGTGTGCTCCGACGCGCGCCGGTCGACACGCAGATGCCGCAGATAGTCGGTCAGCAGCCGGTCGAGCGCGCCGGCAGCCTCGCTCATGTGAGCCGCGCGCGTACCGCGGCCGCCACCAGCTCGGCGGTGATTTCCAGGAACAGCTTGCCCTGGCGCGGCTGAAAGCGTTCCGCGTCGCGCGAACCCAGGGCCAGCATGCCGAGGTTCTTTTCCTTTTCCAGCGGCACCACGGCCGCCGAGAGCACCGGCTGCTCCGCCTTGGGAAACAGCAGCTTCGCGCGATCCTCGCCGATGGGGCCGCATTCGATCAGGCGGGTGCGGATGAAGTTGTCGTAGGCGCGGGCGATGGGGCCGCCGATTTCGATCGGCACCACGCCGTCGATGTCGTGGCGCTTGTAGGCGCCGCCGTTGAGGCCGACAAATACTTCGTCGATGTCGAAGTCGTCGCGCATCGAAGCGCGCAAGGCGGACACGATGTTGGCCAGCGAAGGCGCCCGGATCAGGCTACGCGCCAGGCGCAGCACGTTCTCGGCCCGGGTCTCGTTGTCGCGCGCGGTGTCGATCAGGCGGTTGAGGCGCGCCTCCAGCCTGGCGTTCCGGCCGCGCAGCAGCTCCACCTGGCGCTCGATCAGCGACACCGCCGAACCGGCGGCGTGCGTCAGCTCCAGCGTTTCCAGCAGCTGCGGATGTTCGATCAGCAGCTGCGGGTGGCTCTTGAGATATTCCAGCACCTGCGCCTCGCTGGGCGTGGCGGCCGGTGCCGGATCCGCGGCGGCCAGTTCCTGCACTGTGCTTACTTCGACCACTCAATGCTCCCTTCGAATACCGTTTCCGCCGGACCGGTCATCCATACCGGCTCGTCCGCGCCGCCCCATTGCAGCCGCAGGGTGCCGCCGCGCACGTGGACCGCGGCATTGGCTTCCAGCTTGCCCCAGATGCGCCCGATCACCAGCGCCGCGCAGGCGCCGCTGCCGCAGCCGGGGGTTTCGCCGGCGCCGCGCTCGTACACGCGCAGCCGGACATGGCCGCCGTCGACAAACTGCACGAAACCGGCGTTGACCCGCTCGGGGAAGGCCGGGTGGCGCTGCAACTCCTCGCCGATCGCCTCTACCGGGGCCGCATCGACATCGGCGACCTCGATCACCGCGTGCGGATTGCCCATGCTCACCGCGCCGCAGGCCAGCGCCGTGCCGTCGGCCAGGGTCAGCCTGTATTCAGGTGAACGCAAACCACCCTCGACGATCATCGGAATCTGCGCCGGCTCGAAGCGCGGCGCGCCCATGTTGACGCGCACCAGGCCGTCGTCCAGCAACTGCAGTTCGAGCAGGCTGGTGGAGGTCTTCACCCGCAGCTCGCGCTTGTCGCTGAGGCCATGCTCGCGCACGTAGCGCGCCAGGCAGCGCGAGCCGTTGCCGCATTGGCCGACTTCGGAGCCGTCGGAGTTGAAGATGCGGTAGCCGAAGTCGACCTCGGCATCGGGCGGCGGCTCGACCAGCAGCACCTGGTCGCAACCCACGCCGAAGCGCCGGTCGGTCAGCCGCCGCAACAGGGCCGGCGAGGGCGCCCGCAGCAACTCGCGCACCGGCGCCCGTGTGGCGTCGATCACGACGAAGTCGTTGCCGAGGCCGTGCATCTTGGCGAATGGCAGATTCATGTGCGCAGATTATCGGCTCGATCGCGTTCCGTTGGAACTGATTTTTTGCGTCCTACGGCGCGCCGGGCGCTTCGCACGGTGCTGCCCGCGGCGAGCATGGCGCCGCACACGGGCCGGCGCTGCAAAACCTTTCGACAAGCATTCTGATTTGCTAATGCGAATCTTTCTCATTATGATCCTGTCTACGAAGTGGCGCCGTTCACAGCGCCGCGCATCGCGTAACAAGGGAAACGATGAAACACCGGGAGTACATGTGGCTGGGCCGTGCGGCGGTGCTCGGATTGCTGACCGGCCTGGGCGCCTGCGGCGGCGGCAACAGCGGCGCCGCGCCGCAGGGTCTGTCGCAGACCGCGCTGGCCGGCCAGCAATTGTTTTTCGACGCCAGTCTTTCCGCCTCGGGCAAGCAGTCCTGCGGCACGTGTCATGTGCCGTCGCGCGCATTCACCGCCAATCCCGCCACCGACCAGGGTCTGCCGGTGCCGCTGGGCGGACCGAACATGGATCTGCCGGGCTTCCGCAATACGCCGTCCCTGATGTATTCCTCGTTCACGCCGCCATTCGACGGCACCGGCCTGGTCGGCGGATTTTTCCGCGACGGCCGCGCCTCCTCGCTCGCGGTGCAGGCGGAGCAGCCCTTCGTCACGCCGTTCGAGATGGCCAACAGCGGCCCCGCCGAGGTGGTGACGCGGCTGCAGAATTCGCCGGCCTCGCTGCAGGCCTTCGAAGGGGTCTATGGCAGCGAGGTGCTGAACGATCCGGCGACCGCTCTGCAGGACATGGGCCTGGCCATCGCCGCCTTCGAGACCGAGGAGCCCTCGTTCCATCCCTTCAGCAGCAAGTACGACTACTGGCTGCAGGGCCAGGCGCAGCTCACCACGCAGGAGCAGCAGGGCCTGGCCCTGTTCAACAACCCGGTCAAGGGCAATTGCACCGCCTGCCACCCAAGCCAGCGCCAGGGTTACAGCGATCACGCCCTGTTCACCGACTTCACCTACGACAACATCGGCATTCCGCGCAACTGGAGCATCGCCGCCAACTTCCCCAAACCGGTCAGCCCGATCGACGGCGTGCCGCTGAGCTACGTGCCGGCGCAGAGCAATGTGCCGGGCGATGCGGAATACGGGTACTACGACATGGGCCTGTGCGGGCCGTTCGCGCCGCCGGCGGACGACCCCAATCCGCGCGTGTCCCTGGCCACCACCACCACGGTCTGCGGCCAGTTCAAGGTGCCGACCCTGCGCAATATCGCCATCACCGCGCCGTATTACCACAACGGCGCGTTCGGCTCCCTGCAGCAGGTGCTGGAGTGGTACGTCACGCGCGACATCAACAACGACACCGGCAACAATCCCAACCCGGTCGCGGCCGGTTCGGCCGACGGCAACCCCTACGTCGCGGTCGGCACCTTCTACACCGCGGCCGACGGCACGGCCGACCAGTTCGAATACAACGATCTGCCGGTCGACTACGACGCCAACGTCAACGTCGGCGAGGTGCCGTACACGCCGCCCACCTTCGGCGGCGGCCAGGCGCCGACCCTGGACGCGGAGGAAATCGAGGACATCATCGCCTTCCTCTGCACGCTCACCGACGGCTACGACCCGAGCAATCCGGCGGCTTACGACGTGCCGGCGCAGTGCACCGCCCCGGTGAACGTCCTCACGCCGACCTCTTCCGCCGCATCCGCTTCCCGCTGAATCCGCAACTCCTCACGACGCCCGATCACAACAACCATCATGAACAAGCACGGCAAGACCGATATGAAACTCCTGCTCGCCGCGGCGGGCCTGTGCGCCTGCGCTACCGCTGCGGCCGATCCGGCAGCCGCGAACGCCGCGGTGGAACAGCAGCTGGAGCAAAAGGTCGACCAGATGTCGCAGCAGCTGCAGGAGCTGAAGGCCCAGCTGGAGCAGCTCAAAGCGCAGAACCAGGCGCTGTCGCAGCAACAGCAGCAGACCCAGCAGCGGGTGTTGCAGCAACAGGCGGTGCAGCAGGCCCAGCCGCAGCCGCAGACGGCCGCGGAATCGTTGCGCGGCTCCTCGTTGTTCGACAACCTCAGCCTGTGGGGTTACGGCGAGGTCTACTACACCCGCCCGATCCACGAGCCGAACCGCACCGAGGCCGACCTCGCCCGCGCGGTGTTCGGCATCGGCTATACCTTCGACGATAAAACCGTGTTCAACTCCGAGTACGAAGTCGAGCACGCCGTGTCCTCGGCCAGCGACGTCGGCGAATTCGAAGTCGAGCAGTTCTACGTCGATCGCCAGCTCACCAACTGGGCCAGCGTGCGCGGCGGCCTGTTCCTGATGCCGTTCGGCCTGCTCAACGAGCACCATGAGCCGACCAATTTCTATGGCGTGCAGCGCAACTTCGTCGAAACCCTGATCATCCCCAGCACCTGGCGCGAGGGCGGCTTCAACTTCCACGGCAATACCGACATCGGCATCGGCTGGAACGTGGGCCTGACCACCGGCCAGAACCTGTCGAAGTGGAACTATGCGCCGGAGTTCCCGCAGTACATCACCGCGCTGGACATGGAAGACAACGACGTGGCGCCGCTGCAGGCCAGCCACCAGGAACTGGCCCTGGCCAATGCCAGCCACCTGGCCGAGTACGGCGCGCTGAGCTATACCGGGCTGCCCGGACTCACCGCCGGCGCCGCCGTGTTCACCGGCGATGCGGTCAAGGTGGCGGCGCCGCCGAATGTGCCGATCAACGGCAACCAGCGCATCACCCTGTGGGAGGCTCACACGCGCTGGACCCCGGGCAGGTTCGACCTGTCGGCGCTGTACGCGCGCGGCACCATCACCAATCTGTATGTAGCCAATGCTTCCAACCCGGGTTCGCCCAACCCGATCCCCTCGGCCTTCTACGGCTATTACGCGCAGGCCGCATACACCGTCTGGCAAAACAACACCTATCGCCTGTCGCCCTTCGTGCGCTGGGAGCGCTACAGCATGGGCTCCAGCTACGAAGGTTCGCCGGGCCCGGTGTTCCCGCAGGGCCTGGTGCCGGTGTCGGCCAATCCCGGCGACTACGGCTATTGGCCGATCAACCATGACCGCGTGTGGACCTACGGCGCCAACCTCTACGTCACCCCGCACGTGGTGCTGAAGGCGGACTTCCAGTCGTTCCAGCTCAACAGCGATTTCAGCCGCTTCGACCTGGGCCTGGGCCTGGATTTCTGAGCCGGATGCGCGAACCGGGACCTGCCCCGGCTTGCGATGATGCAGGCGGCTGAAGGACCATAGCGCATGAATCCGTCCAGCCGCCTGCTGCTGCTCCCCCTCGCCGCCGTTGCCGTCTGCGCCCCGGCGCAGGCTGTGGTCTACCTGAGCGTGGAGGAGGCACAGAAACTGATGTTTGCCGGGCAGGCCTTGACGCCCCTGGCGCTGAGCTTGGCGCCGGAACAGATCGCCGCCATCGAGCGGGATTCCGGGGTGAAGGTTTACAGCGGCAGCCTGCGCGCCTGGAAGGGCGGGGATGGCTACTTCTTCGTGGATGCGGTGATCGGCAAGCACGACCTGATCACCTACGCCGTGGCGCTGGGTGCCGACGGCAAGCTGCGGCAGCTCGAAATCCTCGAATACCGCGAAGCCTACGGCGGCGAGGTGCGCAATCCGCGCTGGCGCGCGCAATTCAACGGCAAGCAGCATGGCGACGCCTTGCGCGTCGGCGACGGCATCCAGAACATCAGCGGCGCCACGCTGTCCAGCGAGCATCTCACCGATGGTGTCCGCCGGCTGCTGGCCACCTATGCCATCGCCATCGCTCCGGCCCTTGCCCAGCCCGGCGATGGGCACTGAAGTCCGTCGCGCCCGGCCGCTGCTCGGCACGCTGGTGGACATCCGTGCCGCCGCGGAGGTGGAAGCGCAGCGGCTGCACGACGCCGTCGATGCCGCTTTTGCCGCCGTGGAACAGGTGCACAGTCGGATGAGCTTCCATGAGCAGGACAGCGTGGTTTCGCTACTCAACCGCGAGGCGCATCGCCGCGCGGTTCACATCGACGAACAGACCCACGAAGTGCTGCGGGCGGCGCAAGATATGGCCAGGCTCAGCGAAGGTGCCTTCGACATTACCGTCGGCTCGCGCCTGCAGCGCTGGGGCTACCTGCCCGTCTCGCCGGCGCCAACGCGCGGCGCGGCAAGCTGGCGCGACATCGCATTGCTGCCGGACCACTCGGTGCGCTTTCGCCGCGCCCTGCGCATCGACCTGGGCGGCATCGCCAAGGGCTATGCGGTGGACCGCGCCGTCGCGGTGCTGCGCGGCGCCGGCGTGGAGTCCGCAGCGGTCAACGCCGGCGGCGACCTGCGCGTCTTCGGCGCCGGGGTGCAGCGCGTGGGCTTGCGCCACCCGCAAGACCCGGCGCGACTGGCGCACGAAGTGGTGCTGGACAACGAGGCGCTGGCCAGTTCCGCCGGCTATTTCTCGCGCCGGCGCCGGGGCGGCGCCGAGGTATCGGCCCTGCTCGACCCGCGCAGCGGCCGGCCCTGGCTGGGCTGCGCCGCGGTCAGCGTGCGCGCCGCCGATTGCCTTAGCGCGGATGCGCTGACCAAGGTAGTGCTGTTCGCTCCCACTGACCTGGCGGAACGCGTGCTTGCGGCCTATGGCGCCCAGGCGCTGGTGCAGGAAGCAGGCAGTGTGGTCGCCTGATGCTGGGCCGTTTCCACCGCCTCTGCGCCTACGCCGTGCTCGCCCTGCTGTTTCTCAGCGGCGCGGCGCACTATGTGCTGCATGGCTGGTGCCAGGCGCAGGGAGAGTTCGGGCCGGTATCCAATCCGCTGGAGCCCTGGATGCTCAAGCTGCACGGCGCGGCGGCGATGCTGAGCCTGGTCCTGCTGGGCAGCGTGCTCTCCACTCACATCCACCGCTTCTGGCATCTCGGCCGCAACCGCCGCGCCGGCGGGGCGTTCCTGGCCTGCGTCCTGCTGCTGATCGGCAGCGGCTACGGGCTGTATTATCTTGGCGGCGACCAGGCACGCGCGCTGTGCCGGCAGCTGCATATCGTCATCGGCCTGCTGTCCCTGCCGCTGTTCGCCGCGCACCTGTGGCGCGGATGGGCGCTGCGCCCCTATCCCGGCCGGCACCCGCGCGGGCGCCAGGCGTTCAATCCCAGAATCCATCGACTCTGAAGAACATGGAAAAAATCACGCATAGCGGCGGCTGCCACTGCGGCGCCGTGCGCTTCACGGTGCGCGCGCCGGCCCGCATCACGGTGCAGCATTGCAACTGCTCGATCTGCAGCAAGACCGGCTTCATGCACCTGCTGGTGCCGGCAGCCGATTTCAGCCTGCTGTCCGGAGCCTCGCAACTGCAGACTTATACCTTCAATACCGGCGTAGCAAAGCACCTGTTCTGCACGGTCTGCGGCGTCAAATCCTTCTACGTGCCGCGCTCCAATCCCGACGGCTTCTCGGTGAATCTGCGCTGCCTGGACTCCGGCACGGTGGAGCAGGTCACGGTCGAGGATTTCGACGGACTCAACTGGGAACGGCACGGCGCCTCGCTGGCGCATCTGAGCCACAGCTGACCGGTATCGCCTTTTCGGAGCGTTCCGAACGTGCAAAGATGATAGCGGGGTTGACCTCAGGGGGTTGGGGCCGTGGCGGGATCGACGGGGCCAAATACGCTGGACGGGCCGGGCGGCCCCATCGAATTGCTGATGCCCCTGCTCTACCGGGAGCTGCGGGCGATCGCCCGGCGCGAGCACCGCAAGCTGCCGGGTGGCGAGACCCTGCTGACCACCGCGCTGGTCCACGAGGCCTATCTGCGCCTGGCCAGGAATCCGATGTTCGCCACCCGCGGCGACTTCCTGCGGGTCGCCGCGGTGACGATCCGCCGCATTCTGGTTGACCGGGTGCGAGCGCAATTGGCGGTGAAGCGCGGCAGCGGGGAGCAAGCCCTGGAACTGGATGAGGCCGCGGACTTCGAGGTCGAGAATCCGAAGGAAATCCTGCAGATTCACGACGCGCTGCAAGCGCTGGCCGAGCTTAATCCGCGATTGGCGGAAGTGGTCGAATGCAAGTTCTTCGCCGGCTACAGCGAAACTGAAACCGCCGAGGCCCTGGGCGTGTCGGAACGAACGGTACAGCGGGAATGGGCGCTTGCCCGCGCCTGGCTGAAAAGAGAGATGACGGCCTGAACCGTCGGCCGCGCCCCGGTGCGGGCTCAACTACAGCGGATGATCTCAAATCTCAGCGGCCGGAAACCGCCACACCGCCGGGTTTATTTCAAACTAGGCCTTCAAAGCTGGGGTGATCGGTGTAAGCAAGTTGCACTGGAGATACTGGGGCGAGGAGATGGGGCTGACGCGGCAACAATGGACGCAGATCGAGGCTTTGCTGCCCGAGGCGCTGGCGCTTGCGCCCGCCGAGCGGGCACCCTATCTGGACCGCGGCTGCCCGCCGGAACTGCGCGGCGAGGTTGAATCCCTGATCGCCGCCAGTGCAACCAGCGGCGGCGTGCTCGACCGGCCCCTGGTCCTCACGGCGCCGGAAGACGCCGGGCAATCCCTGGCCGGCGGCGCCGTGCTCGGCCCCTGGCGCATCAACCGCCTGCTCGGTACCGGCGGCATGGGCGAGGTTTACGCCGCCGAGCGGGCAGACGGCAGCTACGAACAGCGCGTCGCCATCAAGCTGCTCAAGCGCGGCATCGACACCCAGGCGGTGATCGGCCGCTTCCTGCAGGAGCGCCGCATCCTGGCCCGGCTGGCGCATCCCAACATCGCGCGCCTGCTCGACGCCGGCGCCGCGGGCGATGGCCGTCCCTACCTGGTGATGGAGCGGGTGGACGGCCTGACCATCGACCGCTGGTGCGAACAACGCAGGCTTTCCCTGCAGCAGCGACTGGAACTGATGTGCCAGGTCTGCGAAGCCGTCTACGCCGCCCATCGCGAACAGATCGTGCACCGCGACCTCAAGCCCTCCAACGTGCTGGTGGACAAAGCCGGTGAGGTGAAGCTGCTGGACTTCGGCGTGTCCAAGCTGGCCGGCGAGGACGGCGGCGACCAGACCCAGACCGTTCTGGGCATGGCCCCGCTGACCCCGGACTACGCCGCGCCGGAGCAACTGCTGGGCCAGCCGGTGACCGCCGCCACTGATGTCTACGCCCTGGGCCTGTTGCTGTACCGGCTGCTCACCGGCCAACTGCCGCACTCACGCACGAGCCTGGCGGCGGCGGTGACCGCGTCCGGCAATGACGACCGCGTCACCCGCCCCAGCCTGATGCTGCGGCAAACGCGGGCGGCAACGGTGCCCAAGACCTTCCGGGCTGGAGACCTTGACGGCGATCTGGACCAGATCGTCCTCAAGGCCCTGCAGCGCGAACCGGCGCGCCGCTACCCCAGCGCCGCGGAACTGGCCGACGATCTGCGCCGCCATCTAGACGGCCGGCCGGTGCTGGCACGGCCGGATTCGCGCTGGTACGTGATGTGCAAATTCGTCGTCCGCAACTGGGTGACAGTGTCGGCGGCGGCGGCGGTGCTGCTCGCCGTCGCCGTGGGCGTCGGCGGCATCGCATGGCAGGCGCGCGCCGCGCGCAATCAGGCGCGGCTGGCCGAGCAGGTGAAGAACTTTGTGATCTCCGTATTCCAGGCGCAGGATCCGCTTGGGCGCCCGGCCAAGAGCGCCCCGGCGCCGGAGCAAATGATCGCCGACGCGATTCGCCGCGCCGACGAGGAATTGCGGGGAGAGCCCGATCTGTATGCCGAGCTGCTGGGCGATCTGGGCGAAATCCAACTCGGTCTGGGCGACACGGCCGGCGGGGAGGCCACGCTGCGGCGGGCCGCGACCGAGAACGAACAGCGCTTTGGGCCGGACAGCAGGCAGCTCGCGCTATGCCTGCGCAAGCTGTCGCGCGCGCTGATCGAGGGCGGTCGGCCGAAGGAGGCCAGCGAAGCAGCCAGGCAGGCCCTGGCCATCCTGCAAAAGCTCGGCCAGGCCGATACGCTGGAGGGCGCCCGGGCCAAGCTGGCCTTGGCCAATGCAACATCCTTCGACCATGGCCTGCCGCGGCAAAGTCTCGATCTGTACTCGGACGCCAGGCGCATCTTCGAGGCGCAGCTGGGCCCCGACGATCCGGAAACGCTGTCGGTGCTGGATAAGCTCGGCGCGGCGTACGCGTCGGAGTGGCGTGATACGGAAGCCGACGCCTTGTTGCGCGAGCAGCTGCGCCGCCTGGAACGGGTCTTCGGTCCGGATTCGGTTCGCCTCGTAGGTTCCCTGACCAACCTGGCCCTCGTGGAGGCGCGCAATGGCAGGCCGAAAGAGGCCGAACAATTCTTTCGGCGCGCGATCGAACTGGATCGTGCGACGCTTGGGCCGAGGCATCACCGGCTTTTGATCGACCTGCACCACCTGGGCGAGTTTTACACCGACCAGGGCCGCTTTGAAGAAGCGCAACAGACCCTGCGCGAGGCCCTTTCCGCCCTGCCCGAAGGCAACGATTCCGATCGTGCCGGTGTGATCAAGGCCCTGGGGCGTCTGCACCTCGACATGGGGCAGGCGGACCTGGCGGAAGCCGAGCTGCGGCAAGCCTACGATGCGCAGCGCAAGCGCCTGGGCGACGACGACGGCGCCACCTGGTTGACCGGCAGCGATTGGGCGCGGGCTTTGCGGGCGCAGGGCAAATTGAAGGAAGCGGAGGCCTTCCAGCGCCAGGCCCTGGAAAATTTGAATCGGATCATGGGGCCGGACGACTATAACAACTGCCCGATCCTCGATGCCCTGGCGGACACCCTGGAACAGGAAGGCGGCGATGGGGTGGAGATCACGGCATTGCGCCGCCGCTCCCTTGCGCTGACCGAAAAGCGCTACCCCAGGATCAACATACAATGGGCCCAGCGCGCCGCCGACCTTGCGCGGGCGCTGGCCGCCGCCGATACCCCCGCCTCCAGGCAGGAAGCCCTCGCCCTGCTCGACCAGGCGATCAGCGACCGTGCCGGATTTTCACTGCTCGACCGGCTGGGGCAGGCCCTGTTGCTGCGCGGACGGCTCGAACTGGCGGCAGGCCAGAACGACGCCGCCAGCGCCGATCTCAAGGATGCCCTGGCACAACTCCGGCGCCAGTCGGTTCCGGATGACATGGCAGTCCGACAAGCCAAGGCCGTCCTGCAGGAGCTGGGTGCCGGCTGAGCGGCCGTTGATTCGCAAGGAACTTCCAAATCACCACGTAATCGGGGCGCGAGGATGGTACTGAGCAAGGAGCAATGGGAGCAGATCGAAGCCTTGCTGCCCGAGGCGCTGGCGCTGTCGGCCGCCGAGCGGTCAGGCTTTCTGGACCGCCACTGCCCGGTGGAACTGCGCGGCGAGGTCGAATCCCTTATCGCGGCCGCTGCGACCGGCGAGGGCGTGCTCGACCGGCCCCTGGTCCTCACGGCGCCGGAAGACCCGGGGCAATCCCTGGCCGGCGGCAGCGTACTCGGCCCCTGGCGCATCGGCAGCCTGCTCGGCACCGGCGGCATGGGGGAGGTTTACGCCGCCGAGCGGGCGGACGGCAGCTACGAACAGCGCGTCGCGATCAAGCTGCTCAAGCGCGGCATCGACACCCAGGCCGTGCTCGGTCGCTTCCTGCGCGAGCGCCGCATCCTGGCCCGGCTGGCGCATCCCAACATCGCGCGCCTGCTCGATGCCGGCGCCGCGGGCGATGGCAGGCCCTACCTGGTGATGGAGCGGGTGGACGGTGTGCCCATCGACCGATGGTGCGAACAACACGCCTTGACCGTGCAACAACGGCTGGAGCTGATGTGCACGGTGTGCGAAGCCGTATACGCCGCCCATCGAGAACAAATTGTGCACCGCGACCTCAAACCTTCAAACGTGTTGGTGAGCGACACAGGTGAGGTCAAGTTGCTCGACTTCGGCGTGTCCAAGCTGGCCGGTGAAGAGGGCAACGACCAGACCCAGACCATACTGGGCATGGCGCCGCTGACCCCGGACTATGCCGCGCCCGAGCAACTGCTGGGGCAGGCAGTGACGCCGGCCACCGACGTCTATGCGCTGGGGTTGCTGCTGTACCGCCTGCTCACCGGAACGCTGCCGCACGCGCGCTCGAGCCTGGCAGCAGCCGTGACCGCAGCCGGCAAGGAAGAGCGCGTGACCCGCCCCAGCCTGATGCTGCGGCAAAAGCGCACCGGAACCGATCCCAAAACACTGCATGGGCATGCGCGCGAACTGGACGGTGATTTGGACCAGATCGTGCTCAAGGCCTTGCAGCGCGAGCCATTACGCCGGTATGCCAGCGCCGCGGAACTGGCCGACGATCTGCGCCGCCATCTCGACGGCCGGCCGGTTCTGGCACGGCCGGATTCGCGCTGGTACGTGGCGCGCAAGTTCGTCGTCCGCAATTGGGTGACGGTGTCGGCGGCGGCCGCGGTTTCTCTGGCGCTGCTCATCGGACTGACCGCTGCCCTGTGGCAGGCGCATGTCGCGGAAAAGCGGGCGGCCGAGTTGCGCACGGTGGTCGACTTTCAGAGCGCGATGCTCAAGCGTGTCGATGTCTTCAAGCTGGGCACGGCCTGGATCGATCGCATGCGCGGCAAGATCGCGGACAAATTGGACAAGGACCATCCGCTGCCGCCGGACCAGGCGCAGGCGGCGCTGGCCACTTTCGACCAGGTGCGGGTCTGGTCCCAGCCCTCCGAGCTTGCGCGCCAGACCCTGGGCGACTATCTGCTGGCCCCGGCGCGCGAGGAGATCGGTAAACGCTTTGCGGCCGATCCGGCGACGGCTGGGCGGCTGCACTACAGCCTGGGGCAGGCTTACGACGATCTGGGCGAATACAACGGCGCGAAAGAAGAATTCCGCAGCGCAATTGCCGCGCAGGCCGCGGCGCCCGGAGCGGATCATTCCGATGCGCTGAATTCGCAGTTGCATCTGGCGATGGTGGAGCAGCAGCTCGGCGACTACCAGGCAGCGGAGGCGACGGCAAATCTGGTGATCCAGACGCGCAGCCGCGAACTTGGTGCCGGACACGGCGACACGCTGCAAGCGCGCGGCGTATTAGCCAAAATCCTCATGCAGCAAGGCGATTATGGCGCCGCGCGGAAAATCGACGATGAAATCGCGCCGAAAATCCGGCAGGTCTTTGGCGGCGATGCCCCGGAGACCTTGCTGGTCGAAAGCGATCTTGCGGGCATCATGTTCTTCCAGGGCCAATATAGCCAGGCAGAACCTTTGCAGAGGCAAGTGCTCGAGGCGCGGCGCCGCGTACAGGGCGATGAGGATGTGGATACCCTGATCGCCATGAGCAATCTGGCAGGTACATTTGACGACGAAGGCAAATTTGCGCAAAGCCGGGATCTAGAAACCGAGGCCCTGAATATCGCCCGGCGGACTCTGGGCGAGGACCATCCGCGTACCTTGATCATCAAGGGGATTCTGGCCAATGTGTTTGCGGATCTCGGCAACTTCAAGGAGGCCGGCCGGATCGAAGAGCAGGTGCTCGAAGCACAAACCCGCCAGCTGGGCGAAAACAATCCGCAGACGATCGTCACCATGAACAACCACGCCAATACTCTGTTGTCGATTGGCGACTATAAGAACGCGCGTCCGATGGCGGAACATGTGCTGGCGTTTCGCAAGCGCACGCTGGGTGACGATAATCCAAAAACGCTCAATGCCATGGCCACATTGGGGCAGATCCTGGTCAAACTCGACGAATTCGAAGCGGCGCGCCAGTTGTTGCAGGCCGCCTATGACGGCGAAGCCCGGCAACTTGGGCCGGAGCATGCACTGACGCTCTCGGCCAAGGTTGAACTGGCGCGCGCCTTGCTCGGCCTGGGGCGTCCGGCACAGGCGCGCCAGCTTGCCGAGCCGGCACTGGAGGTCAATCGACGCGTGTTTGGTGGAGATGATTCGACGACGGTGGACGCCATCGACACCTTGTCCGCGATTTCCGCCGCGCAGGGCGACTACGCCAAGGCCGCGGAACTCGCCCGCGACGCCCTGGGCATCGAGCAGCGCACGCTGCAAGCGGACAGTCCAACTATCGCCGAAACCCAGCGGGAACTGGAGAACTACGAGCGCCACCTGCGGGCTCGTTGAAGCGCCTGCAGGACTTACGGCGACGGTCCCGGTCCGCGTAATCGCTCCATTCCAATCGGGACTGTCGCGGCTTCGGGGGCCAGGCTGCTGCCCGATTTCCAGAACCCGGACGGCTGGTTCAAAGGCGAGCCAGCCGTCCAGGCGATTTCTTCAAAATCACTTACGCGCCACGTCGGACGCCGGAGCCGGTGCAGCCGGCGACGCATCGACCGTCAGCGTCGGCTTGGCCGTGACGGAAGTCCGCGTGTAGACGATCTTCTTGGCGCCGACCTCGCAGGTGCCCACGACCTTCTGGTCCTTGACCTCCGCGACCGGGATGGCCTCCAGGGTGTAGTTGGTGACGCCGTTGGCTTTGATCTTTGCATCGATGGCGGCCTGGACCTGGTCGCATGGGGTGGCGAAGGCAGCGGCGCTGGTCAGGGCAATGAGGGCGGCAAAGGCAGTGTGAATGTGTTTCATGTTCGATCTCCGTTGAAGGTTTGGGTGGAACCGCGGGATCAATATGCCGATGCGGCGTGCAATTGCCGTGCATCTGGCTGGGAAAGAATGTGCAATCTGCAGCAAGGCCCGTGGGCGGATCTTGCCGGGCTGATGCGGACTAGACCTCGCTCAGGCTGATCACCGCCCAGCCGCGTCGCTGCGCCTCGGCGCGCAGCGTCGGGTCCGGGTCCACGGCCACGGCGGTGTCGGCGAAGCCCAGCAGCGGCAAGTCGTTGTGCGAATCGCTGTAACAGGTGGTGCGCGCATAGTCCGTGCGCTGCTGTTCCAGCCACTGGCGCAGCCGCAGCACCTTGCCTTCGCGGAAATTGGCGTGGCCGGTGATGCGGCCGGTGTAGCGGCCGCCGATCATTTCCGGGTCGGTGGCCAGCAGGTGCGGCACGCCCAGCAGGGCGGCGATCGGCTCGGTGACGAAGCGGTTGGTGGCGGTGGTGATCAGCAAGGTGTCGCCGGCCTTGCGGTGCTGTTCCAGCAGTCCCGGCGCGCCGCGCGCTATCCGCGGTTCGATCTTCTCCTGGACGAACCGCCGGCGCAGCGCGTACAGATACTCCGGCTCGTGCGCGGCCAGGGGCGCCAGGGAAAAGCTGGCAAAGGCGTCGATGTCCAGGGTGCCGGCCTGGTACTGCTCGTAGAAGATCTTGTTCTGGCGCTCATAGGTCTCGCCGTCGACGCAACCCTCCTCGACCATGAACTGGCCCCACAGGTAATCGCTATCGCCGTCCAAGAGAGTATGGTCGAGGTCGAAAATCGCCAGATTGGTCATTCTTTACAGTTTGCCGCAGTGGCACACCGTATGAAAGAATCACCTTCAACGCCGACATATATTTGCAACATTTCTCGTGATTGACGCGGACGGCTTTCGTCCCAACGTAGGTATCATCCTGGCCAATTCCGCCACCCAGGTGCTTTGGGCCAAGCGTATCCGCCAGGAGGCCTGGCAGTTCCCGCAGGGCGGCATCCAGCGCAACGAAACCCCGCAGCAGGCCCTCTATCGCGAGTTGGAAGAAGAACTGGGCCTCAAGCCGGAGCACGTCAGCCTGCTCGGCGTCACCGAAGACTGGCTGCGCTATCGCCTGCCCGCGCGCCTGATCCGGCGCGGGCGCCACCCGGTGTGCATCGGCCAGAAGCAGAAATGGTTCCTGCTGCGCATGAACTGCGAAGAATGCCAGGTGCGGTTCGACGCCACCGGGCACCCGGAATTCGACAGCTGGCGCTGGGTGGACTTCTGGCACCCGGTGCGGGAAGTGGTGGCTTTCAAGCGCGAGGTCTACCGCGAAGCGCTGAACCAGCTCGCGCCTCTGCTGGGCCTGGCGCGCAGCGAAGGCCCGGCGCAGGCCTAGCCTGCGACCGTTCGGCGGATACGGCGGCTCGCATGTTGTATTCTGATTGACAATCATTCTCATTCGCGATCAAATATGGGTAGACCCTGCTTCCTGGTACCCATGCGATGTATGTCTGTGTCTGCCGTGCGGTGTCCGACAAGAAGATCCGCCATGCCGTGGAGCAGGGCGCGTGCAGCCTGCGCGCCTTGAAGGACCAGCTCGGCGTGGGCAGCGTCTGCGGGCGCTGCGTGCCGGAAACACGCCAGCTGATCGAGCAGTGCCGCGGCGGCCAGCACACGCTGCGGCTGGACCAACTATCCGGCCTCACCGCCGCCGCCTGAGCGGCGTCAATCCGGGCGCGCGCCTCTGCGCCGGGCCGCCGGGCAGGGTAAGCTCTCCGCTCAAGGAAGGGCCTATCGAGCAGGAGGCGGAACATGAACGGCGACCCCAAAGTACTGGATTTCCTCAACCAGGCCTTGCGCAACGAGTTGACGTCCATCAACCAGTATTTCCTGCATGCGCGCATGCTGAAAAACTGGGGCCTGGAGCACCTGGCCAAGCGCGAATACGACGAATCGATCGACGAGATGAAGCACGCCGATCGGCTGATCAAGCGCATCCTGTTCCTCGAGGGCCTGCCCAACCTGCAGGACCTGGGCAAGCTCTATATCGGCGAAAACGTTGAAGAAGTCCTGCAGTGCGACCTGCGCCGCGAACGCGAGGCTCACCCCCTGTACAAGGCGGCGATCGCCCACGCCGAATCGGTGCAGGACTACGTCAGCCGCGAGTTGCTGGTCCACATCCAGGAGAGCGAGGAAGAGCACATCGACTTCATCGAAACCCAACTCGGCCTGCTGCAGCGCGTCGGGTTGCAGAATTACCAGCAGTCGCAGATGAAGCCGGAAGAGGGTTCGGGGTCTTAAGCCGGCAATAACCAGAAGCAATCTCGCGCAAAGACGCAAAGCCGCAAAAAATCAAAAGCCTTTTGGCTTAAACGCCTTTCTTTTTTGCGGCTCTGCGTCTTTGCGCGAGACGCTGTTAGCCTTTAGAAGGGTTTAACGACCACCAGGATGACAATCGCCACCAGAAACAGCGCCGGCACCTCGTTGGCGAAGCGCCAGAAGCGCTGGCTGCGGGTGTTTTGCCGGGCGGCGAATTTGCGCACACCGGCTTTGAGCCAGCCCTGGTAGCCGCTGAGCAGCAGCACCAGGCCCAGCTTGGCGTGCAGCCAGCCGGAATGCAGGAACGCAGGTTCCAGCATCAGCAGCCATAGGCCGAAGGCCCAGGTCCCCAGCATGGCGATCAGGCCCATGCCGTAGAGCTTGCGCTCCATGGTGGCGAAGCGCGCATGGCCGGCTTCGTCGCTCACCTCGCAGTGGTAGACGAACAGGCGCGGCAGGTAAAGCAGGCTGGCGAACCAGCTGACCACGAAAATCACATGTATCGCTTTGACCCAGAGCATGGCGGTTTAAAAAATGAAATGGCGCCACACGCTATCATCCTATCCCCCGAATTGCCCAGGGTCGTGTTGTGGATTCAGTGATCGAGGTAGGAATCGTCGGCGGTACCGGCTATACCGGCTCCGAATTGCTGCGCCTGCTGGCGCGGCACCCGCGGGTTCGCATCAAGGTGCTGACTTCGCGCCAGGAGGCGGGCCGGCGCGCCGATGCCCTGTTTCCGCAGCTGCGCGGCTTTTGCGATCTCAGCTACTCGGCACCGGACCCGGAGGCCCTGGCCGCATGCCAGGCGGTGTTCTTCGCCACGCCGCACGGCACGGCGATGAGCCTGGCGCCGGCGCTGGTCGGGCGCGGGGTCAAGCTGATCGACCTTTCGGCGGACTTCCGCCTGAAGGACCCGGCGGTGTACCAGCACTGGTACCAGCACGAACACGCCTGCCCGGAACTGCTGGCCGAGGCGGTGTACGGCCTGCCCGAAATCCATCGCAACGAAATCCGCCGGGCCCGTGTCGTCGGCAATCCGGGCTGCTATCCCACCGCCGTTTCGCTGGCCCTGCTGCCGCTGCTGGAGGCCGAGGTGGTGGACCGGCGCTCGCTCATCGCCGACTGCAAATCCGGCGTCAGCGGCGCCGGGCGCGAGCTGAAGCTGGGTTCGATGTATGTCGAGGCGGCCGACAACCTCAAGTCCTACGGCGTCGCCGGACACCGCCATCTGCCTGAAATCGTGCAGGAATTGTCCGCCGTGGCGGACGCGGACATCGGCCTGAGCTTCATCCCGCACCTGATCCCCATGATCCGCGGCATGCAGGCCACGGTGTACGCGCGGCTGAGCCGGCCCGACGTCGACTTGCAGGGGCTGTTCGAGAGCCGCTACCGCGGCGAGCCCTTCGTCGACGTGCTGCCGGCCGGCACCGAGCCGGAAACGCGTTCGGTGCGCGGCTCCAATGTCTGCCGCCTGGCGGTGCACCGGCCGGGCGGCGGCGATACGGTGGTGGTGCTTTCGGTGATCGACAACCTGGTGAAGGGCGCCGCCGGCCAGGCGGTGCAGTGCTTCAACCTGATGTTCGACTGTGACGAGCAGACCGCACTCGACGTCCCGGCACTGGCGCCGTGAAGGGTTCGCACAAGATCGTCATCGCCCAGCACCGCCCCTGGCGGCGCTGGTTCCTGATCGGCGGCGTCAGCGCGGCGGTGCTGCTGGGCGGTTGGGGCGTGTACAGCTATACGCGGGCGCATACCGTGTCGGATTTCGAGCGCGCCCAACTGGAGCGCGACCGCCTGCACAGCGACAATCGCGACTTGTCGCAGAAGCTGCGCGCGGCGCTGTCGGAGAATCAGCAGCTCAAGGACCAGGCGGCTTACCTGAGCCGCTCGCAGCAGATCGACGACGGCGCCTGCACCACCGTCAAGCAGTCGCTGGCCTCGATGCAGGCCGAATCCGCCGATTTGCGCGAGCAGCTGTCGTTCTACCGCGGCATCGTCTCGCCGGCCGAGTCGCAGGCCGGGGTGCGGGTGTTCGAGTTCAAGGTCTATGGTTCCGCGGGCAAGGACGCCGCGCCAGGGGTCTACAAGTACGATCTGGTGCTGATCCAGTCGGTGCGCCACGACAAGCGCGTCGACGGCGACTTGAGCGTCAGTTTCGAGGGAGTGCGCGGCGGCGCCAAGCAAACCCTGAAACTTGCCGACCTTTCTACTGACAACAACAAAAATCTGGTATTTTCGTTCAAGTATTTTGAGGAGTTCAGCGGCAGTTTCCGGCTCCCGGAAGGCTTCAAGCCGCTCCGCGCCACGGTGACGCTGGAAGGCGACGGCACCCCCCGGATCGATGACGACTACGACTGGAACAAGATCATGCAGGAGACGCGGTCATGAAGGGATTTGGCTCAAACAGCAACAGCAGCAGCGGAAGCAGCAGCAAAGGAGCGGCAGTGGACACTTTGATCGGACGGCAGACTGAAGTTTTGGGCGACGTGCGTTTTTCCGGCGGCCTGCACGTGGACGGCAAGATCAAGGGCAGCGTCACCACCATCGGCACGGACAAGGCCGCCCACTTGTCGGTCAGCGAGACCGGGGCCATTGAAGGGGATGTGCGCGTCCCCACGATGATGCTCAACGGCACCGTGACCGGCGATGTGCGCGCGACCGAGAAGTTGACCCTGGCCGCCAAGGCCCGGGTCACCGGTAACGTATACTACAAAGTGCTGCAGATGGAGTCGGGCGCGATGATCAACGGTCAGCTGATGTTTGAGGGCGCCGACCAGTTCGCCGCGCTGACGCATCAGAAGCTGGGCGAAGCCAAGGCCGAGCCCAAGATGCTCGAGATTCAGGAAGGCCGCCGGGCAAAATTGGGCTAGGCGACCGCCCGGCAGCCCCCGGCAAGCCGTCCGGGGGTTGCGGAAACGTTGCAGTCATGGAGTCCAGTGTCATGGGTATGAGCGAAGCGGTGGCAGCGGAATCGACGGAAGTCATCTTCACCAGCTCGGCGGCCGCCAAGGTGCGCGAACTGCTCGACGAAGAGAGCAATCCGGGGCTGAAACTGCGGGTGTTCGTGACCGGCGGCGGCTGTTCCGGCTTCAAATACGGCTTCACCTTCGACGAAAACGTCGAAGACGGCGATCTGCAGGTGGAAAACGGCGGTGTCACCCTGCTGGTCGACCCGATGAGCCTGCAGTATCTGAGCGGCGCCGAGATCGACTACAAGGATGACGTCAACGGGGCGCAGTTCGTGATCCGCAATCCGATG
>CAJCJI010000219.1 GCA_903970595.1 Verrucomicrobiota bacterium | reverse complement strand
TACGATCAGGGTCATCTCGCGATCGTGCACGCAGCCGGTTCGCCCGACCCTTCGCGCTCCCACTTTGACGCGCAGGACTACATGGAGAGCGGCACGCCCGGCGTGAAGAGCACCGGCAGCGGCTGGATGAACCGCGCGCTCGGCGCGCTGCAGCCGCGGCCCGGCACGCCCGGTACGCTGGCTGCGGTGAGCTTCGGGCCGGTGCTGCCCCGTATCTTCAGCGGCCCCGGCGCGGTGGCCAACGTGCCGCTGGGCCGCGAGGCCGGCCGCGCCACTGCCATGGACAAGACCGAGATCAACGAAGCCTTCGACCGCATGTACGCGGACCAGGGCGCGCTCGGCGACGCCTACCGCGAGGGGCGGAAAACCCGCCAGCAGATCCTCAGCGACCTGGGCGATGCGGACACCAGGGAAATGAAAGAAGCGGACAACGGCGCGCCCTCCCCCAAGGGCTTTGCCCTGGACGCCGCGCAGCTGGCCACACTGCTGCAGCGCACGCCTGAATTGCAGCTGGCCTTCATGCAGCTCGGCGGCTGGGACACCCACGTCAACCAGGGCGGCAGCAACGGCCAGCTGGCCAATCACCTGCAGCCCCTGGCCGAGGGCCTGGCCCTGCTGGCCAGCCAGCTGGGACCGCAGCTCGACGACACCGTGGTGGTGGTGATGTCCGAGTTCGGCCGTACCGCGCACGAGAACGGCAACAAGGGCACCGATCACGGCCACGGCAATGTGATGTGGGTGCTGGGCGGCCCGGTGGCCGGCGGCAAGGTCTACGGCGACTGGCCCGGCCTGTCTTCTTCAGGCCTGCACGAGGGCCGCGACCTGGCCGTGACCACCGACTTCCGCAACGTGCTCAGCCGGGTGTGCGAGCAGCACCTGCGCCTGCCCGAGCATCACCTGTCAGCGGTGTTCCCCGGGGCGGGCGGCACCGGGGCCGGCAACGTCAGGCACCTGCTGGCGGTTTGAGACTCCGAACGGGGCCGGCCGGACTGGCGACTTGCACACTGATCGGCCAGGACGCTTCGGCGACGGCACTTGAGCATGCGTAACAGAGTCACCATGCGTTACATGCGTAACAGCTTTTTGGTGCTGTTACGCATGGTGCAAAATGAAAATCGAGGGTCCGTGGACGTCCCAGGAGGACCAGGACCGCTGCTAATATCCCGCGAGATTCCGGAAGGCCTTGAAATGCGCGGCGGGCGTAATTAATCATCACTACTCGTGCCAAGCGAAAGCGAGACTGAGCATGGCTACAGGTTGGGCACATGAGGGCGCGGTTCTGGAACAGATCGATGCGACGGTCAAGGATGCCGTTGCACGGGCGCGCGGCAACCTGTCAGCCGGTCCCGGCCTGAGCCATTGCGCCGACTGCGGCTCCGAAATACCGGAGGGCCGCCGACAGGCTGTCCCGGGCGCGCGGCTTTGCGTGGCCTGCCAGGAAGCGCATGATCGTGCGGTGCCGGCGTTCAGCGCCTTCAACCGGCGCGGCAGCAAGGACAGTCAGTTGCGCTAATTCGAAGCGGGCCCGATCGCAGCAAGGAGCCTTGCGTGTTGAATGCCTGACCGCTGCGCGAGTAGGATCAGGAACTCCATCATAGAGATATCCTATGAGCGAGCCGCCAAAAAATGATTTTCTAAATTTACGCGCCGGCGCTATGGTTGCCTGCGTCGTCGATATCACCTGACAAGCGGAGGAACCATGTCAACTGAATCCAAGTGCCCGTTTTCCAGTGGCGACCGCAAACATTCCCTGGCCGGGGCCCACACCAATGCGGCCTGGTGGCCGAACCAGCTGAACCTGAAAGTCCTCCACCAGAATTCCGCGCTGTCCGATCCGATGGATCCTGCGTTCGACTATGCGGCGGAATTCAAGAGCCTGGACCTGGGCGCGGTGATCAAGGATCTCCAGGCCGTGATGAGCGATTCGCAGGACTGGTGGCCGGCCGACTACGGCCACTACGGGCCGTTTTTCATCCGCATGGCCTGGCATAGCGCCGGCACTTACCGTGTCGGCGACGGCCGCGGCGGGGCGGGCTACGGCACGCAACGCTTCGCCCCGCTGAACAGCTGGCCGGATAACGTGAGCCTGGACAAGGCGCGCCGCCTGCTCTGGCCGGTCAAGCAGAAATACGGCCGCAAGATCTCCTGGGCCGACTTGATGATCCTCACCGGCAACGTGGCCCTGGAGTCGATGGGCTTCAAGACCTTCGGCTTCGCCGGCGGGCGCGAGGACGTGTGGGAGCCGCAGGACGACATCTACTGGGGCCCCGAGGGCAAGTGGCTGGGGGACGAGCGCTACAGCGGCGACCGCAACCTGGAAAGCCCGCTCGGCGCCGTGCAGATGGGCCTGATCTACGTCAATCCGGAAGGACCCAACGGCAACCCGGACCCGCTGGCCTCGGCACGCGACATCCGCGAGACCTTCGCCCGCATGGCGATGAACGACGAGGAGACCGTTGCGCTGATCGCCGGCGGGCACACCTTCGGCAAGTGCCACGGCGCGGCCAATCCGGCCGAGTACGTCGGCCCCGAGCCCGAGGGGGCCAGCCTCGAGGAGCAGGGTTTCGGCTGGAAGAACACCTTCGGCAGCGGCAAGGGCGAGCACACCATCTCCAGCGGGCTGGAAGGCGCCTGGACCCCCACGCCGGTGAAATGGAGCAACGGCTACTTCGACACCCTGTTCGGCTACGAGTGGGAGCTGAGCAAGAGCCCGGCCGGCGCGCACCAGTGGACCGCAAAGAACGGCGCTGGCGCCGGCAGTGTGCCGGACGCCCACAATCCGGCCGTGCGGCATGCGCCGTTCATGCTCACCACCGACCTGGCCTTGAGACTCGACCCGGTCTACGGGCCGATCTCCAAGCACTTCCATGAGAATCCGCAGGCCTTCGCCGATGCTTTCGCGCGGGCCTGGTACAAGCTCACCCATCGCGACATGGGTCCGCTGGCGCGTTACCTGGGCCCCCTGGTGCCGAAGGAAGAACTGGTCTGGCAGGACCCCCTGCCCGCAGCCGGGCATCCGCCGGTCGGCGAGCAGGACATCGCCGCGCTGAAGTCGAAAATCCTCGCTTCGGGGCTGAGCGTGTCGCAGCTGGTGACCACCGCCTGGGCCTCGGCCTCGACCTTCCGCGGCTCCGACAAGCGCGGCGGCGCCAACGGCGCGCGCATCCGCCTTGCGCCGCAGAAGGACTGGGAAGCGAACCAGCCGGCCGAACTGGCGACCGTTCTGCAGAAACTGGAAGCGATCCAGGCGGAGTTCAACGGTGCAAGCCCGGGCGGCAAAAAGGTGTCGCTGGCCGACCTGATTGTCCTGGGCGGCTGCGCGGCGGTGGAGGAAGCGGCGAAGAAGGCCGGGCACGCGGTGAAGGTGCCGTACTCGCCGGGGCGCACCGACGCCACACAGGCGCAGACCGATGTCGACTCGTTCGCCTACCTGGAGCCTGCCGCGGACGGCTTTCGCAACTACCTGCGCGCCGGGCTGACCAGCCCGGCCGAGGAACTGCTGGTGGATCGGGCGCAGCGGCTGACCCTGACGGCGCCGGAGATGACCGTCCTGGTCGGCGGCCTGCGCGCGCTGAACGCCAACTTCAAGGGCAGCCCGCAGGGCGTCTTCACGCGCCGGCCCGGTACGCTGACGAACGATTTCTTCGTCAACCTGCTCGATATGAAGACGCATTGGCAGGCTTCTTCTCCGGAGGGTGTGTTCGAGGGACGCGACCGCGCGACCGGCGAAGCCAAGTGGACGGCCTCGCGCGTCGACCTGGTGTTCGGATCGAACTCGCAGCTGCGCGCCATTGCCGAGGTCTATGCCAGTGACGATGCCAAGGAGAAGTTCGTGAAGGACTTCGTGGCCGCCTGGACCAAGGTGATGAACCTCGACCGCTTCGATCTGGCCTGAGCAGCGGCAGGCTCGCTCAAGCTCGCAGGCCTTTCAAGTGCCCCCTTGGCGCAGCGGCGCCAAGGGGGCTAATGCCGTTTTGCCCATGCGGCCGAATTGCAGGTCGCTCATCCCCACCTTTCTCGAAGTAAAAGGGGTGATACGCCTCAGCCGAAACACCCCCGCCCCCCAACGGTCATAAATCCGCAACATCCACCCCCGAAGATCATTGACCGGCAAAAAACATAGGGATCTCGCATGTTGGCGGATTTGGGGATTGACGGCTTTACTTTTATATTCCTGGCGCTGGCCTTGCTCATGGCGCTCAGCTTCGAGTTCGTCAACGGCTTCCACGACACCGCCAACGCGGTGGCCACGGTGATCTACACCCATACGCTGAAGCCCTACCAGGCGGTGATCTGGTCCGGCTGCTGGAACCTGATCGGGGTGCTGACGTCCACCGGGGCGGTGGCGTTCGGCGTGATCGCGCTGCTGCCGGTCGAGCTGGTGCTCAATGTGGGCTCCGGAGCGGGCTTCGCCATGGTCTTCGCGCTGCTGATCTCGGCCATCATCTGGAACGTGGGCACCTGGTACCTGGGCCTGCCCGCCTCCAGCTCGCATACGCTGATCGGCTCGATCGTCGGCGTGGGGCTGATGAACTCCTACCTGTCGCCCGATTCGGCCTTCGGCGACGGCGTCAACTGGGCCAAGGTGGCGGATACCGGCAAGGCGCTGCTGTTCTCGCCGATCATCGGCTTCGTGCTGGCCGCCGTGGTGCTGTTGCTGATGAAGGCGCTGATCAAGATGCCGGCGCTGTTCGAATCGCCCAAGGGCGATACGCCGCCGCCCTGGCCGGTGCGCGCCCTGCTGGTGCTGACCTGCACCGGCGTCAGCTTCGCCCACGGCTCCA
>CAJCJI010000218.1 GCA_903970595.1 Verrucomicrobiota bacterium | reverse complement strand
CGATCAGCTTGGCCGGGTCGATCATGTGGCGCGCGCCGCGCGGATGCATCACCAGCCTGGCGTTCGGCAAGCGGCTCATCAGCAAGCCGGCGCCGCCGGCGTGATCCAGGTGCACATGGGTCGGCATGACATAAGCAACCTGCTCCGGCGCGATGCCGCGCCGCTGCAACACCCGCAGCAGGCCCGGCACCGACAGCGAGGTGCCGCACTCGACAAAGGCGTAGCTGTCGCCGCTGCGCAGCAGATAGCAGCAGGCCAGGCCCGGCCGCATCTGTTCGGTATCGATGCAGCTGATGTTGTGCGCGTAGTCGATCGTATTCGGGCTTTTCGGCATGTTTCTCGTGTCTTTCAATGCCGCCTCCAAGAGGCGGCTGGCGGTCTTATTTTGCCGGAAGACGGTAGTTGTGCGGCGGCCGGCCCTTCCAGCGCTTGAAGGCATGGATGAAGCTGGCCGCCTCGGCATAGCCCAGGCGTTCGGCGATCTGTTCCACCGAAAGCTTGGCCGCGGACAGCAGCTCTTCGGCCAGGGTTTCGCGCACCTCGTCGGTGAGCGCCTGGTAGCTGGTGCCCTCCTCCAGCAGGCGGCGGCGCAGGGTGCGCGGAGTCAGCAGCAATTCCGCGGCGACGGCGTCCATGCCGGGGATTTGCCCCGGCTGGCGCAGGATGCGGTCGCGCACCCGCCCGGCCAGGCCGCTGCGGGCCCGGCGCGCGGCGAGCAGGTTGCGGCACTGCTCCTCGGCCATGCGCCGGCTGGATTCGTTGGCCTGCGGCAGGGGTGAGTCGACCAATGCCGCATCCACCGCCACTTCATTGCGCGCCGCCGCGAATTGCGGCTCAACGCCGAACAGGCTGGAGAATTGCGCGGCGTAAGGCGGGCGGCGGCAGCGCAGGCACAGCCGGCGCGGCACCAGGGCGTTGGAAAACATCTCGCGCTGCAGCAGCAGGGCCGCGGCGGCATCGCGTTCCAGCAGGAACTGCCGTTGCTCCGCTGGAATCTCGCCGTCATCGAACACCAGGCGCATTTCGGCGCCGTCTTCCTCGCCGGTGATGCGGCAATAGGCATAGGTCAGGTTGAGATAGCGCAGGGCCACGTCCAGGGCACTGCGCAGGTTGGGGCTGCTGATGACGGCGAAGCCGAGCATGCCGTAGGCGGTGAAGTGGTAGCGCATGCCCGCTTCCAGGCCGAGCCCGGCGACATGGCCGAGGCCGCGCACCAGGTTGCGCACCAGCCTGAGTTCCTGGCGGGCGCCGACCAGCGCGGCGGGATCGGCCAGCTGGGCCGGGCCGAGCCCGGTGCCTTCCAGGCACTGCGCCAGGGACAGGCCGTGCTCCACGCCCAGCTGCGCCTGCAGCTGCATGCTGGCGATGCCGCGCTGGAAGTCCCAGTGGTGCACCCGATGTCCTCCAATTTTTCAGTACTGCCTTGCTCAGAGCGAAGCCGGCAGCCTTCTGTCCCCAATTATCAATATTTTGTCCCGAAACGCCATAACCAAGCCGCGCCTGGCCCCTTACTCTGGGCTACGGATTCGACGCACAGCGTCTCGAGGAGGATGCGAATGGATACGGGCAAGAAGCGGGGTAAGGCCGGGGCGGCCGGCCCCAGCGTGGTCATCATCGGCAGCGGCTTCGGCGGCCTGGGCATGGCCCATGCGCTACTGCAGGCCGGGATCGAATCCTTCACCATCCTGGAGAAGGCCCGGGACGTGGGCGGCGTGTGGCGCGAAAACACCTATCCCGGCGCCGCCTGCGACGTGCCCTCGCACCTGTATTCCTTTTCCTTCGAGCCGCACTATCCCTGGTCCTGCCGCTACGGCAAGCAGGCCGAGATCCTGGACTACCTGCGCCACGTCGCGCGCAAATACGCGCTGCTGCCGCACATCCGCTTCGGCTGCGAAGTGCTGGGCGCGGATTACGACGAATCCGCCGGGCTGTGGCGCATCCGCCTGAAGGGCGGCGAGACGCTGCAAGCCAATGTGCTGGTTTCGGCCGTGGGGCAGTTGCACCAGCCGCAGATTCCGCAGCTCAAGGGCATCGAGAACTTCAAGGGCCGCAGCTTTCACTCCGCGCGCTGGGACCACGGCTACGACTTCAAGGACAAGACCGTGGCGGTGATCGGCACCGGCCCCAGTGCAGTGCAGCTGGTGCCGGAGATCGCCAGGCAGGTCAAGCGGCTGCACCTGTTCCAGCGTTCGCCAGGTTGGTGCGTGCCCAAGTTCGACCGGCCCTACCGGCCCTGGGAGCGCCGCCTGATCGAGACGATTCCGCTGCTGCACGATATCGACCGCTGGCGCATCTTCTGGACCTTCGAATTCATCAACACGGCGCTGCTGCGCAAGCCGGTGGTGGGCACCGCGGCCAAGGCCTTCCTGCGCAGCGGCGCGGAGCTGTTGAAGCGCCTGCAGGTGCGCAGCGGCGCGCTGCGCCGCCAGCTCACGCCGGATTATCCGATGGGCTGCAAGCGCACCCTGCTGTCCAACGACTGGCTGCGCACCCTGGCGCAGCCGCATGTCGAGGTGGTGAGCGAGGGCATCGACGAGGTCACCGCCGACGGCATCCGCAGCGCGGACGGCCGCCTGCGCAAGGTGGAGGCCATCGTCTACGGCACCGGCTTCGCCTCCACCGAGTTCCTCGCGCCGATGGAGATCCGCGGCCGCCAGGGCGCCAGCCTGCGCGAACGCTGGAGCAAGGGCGCGGAGGCTTACCTGGGCATGAGCGTGAGCGGGTTCCCCAACCTGTTCGTGATTTACGGCCCCAATACCAACCTGGGCGCCGGCTCGATCATCTACATGCTGGAACAGCAGGCGCGCTACATCGCGCAGGCGGTCGCACTGTTGCGCGACCGTGGACTGGCCTCCCTGGAAGTGCGCGCGGAGGCGCAGCGGGAATTCGGCGCCATGCTGCAGCGGCGCAACAAGCTGACCGTGTTCGAGGCTGGCTGCCATAGCTGGTATCTCAATGCGGACGGGCGCAATACCAATACCTGGGTCGGCAGCATGAGCGAGTATGGCCGTCTTACGCGGCAGCCGGAACTGGCGCATTACCACCTGGCGCCGGCCGCGGCCCCGGGCGCGCCGCTGGCGCGCGCCGCCTGAAGGCCCGCGCGGTAACATGGGAAAGACGAGGTCCCAATGATCACCGCGCTGCGCCTGGCGACCAGACTGCTGTTCAAGCCCTTGCTGTCGACCTGGGTGCCGCTGGCGATCCAGCGCCAGGGCTCGAAGGCCGCCGGCCTGCTGTCGAGAGTTCCGCCCGGTACGCAATCCTCGCGGCTCGACCTGAACGGCGTGCCGATGCTGCGGCTGCAGCCGCCCGCGGCGCAGGCCGACAGGGCCGTCCTGTTCCTGCACGGCGGCGCCTACGTGCTGGGCGGAGCGGCCAGCCACGCCGGCCTGGCCGGGCAGCTGGGCCGGGCCGCGGGCGCCGTCGCCTACCTGCCGGAGTACCGGCTGGCGCCGGAGCACCCCTACCCCGCCGCCCTGGACGATGCCCTGGCCGCGTACCGCCGGCTGCTGCAGCAATACCAGCCCGACCGGATCGCAATCGCCGGGGATTCTGCCGGCGGCAACCTCACCCTCGCCGCGGCCATCGCCATCCGCGATGCCGGCCTGCCGCTGCCGGCGGCCCTGGCGCTGATTTCGCCCTGGACCGACCTGAGCCTCAGCGGCGCCTCGATCCGCCAACGGGCGCGGCGCGACCCGATGTTGCAGGCTTCCTGGATCGAGGCCGGCGCCAGGCTCTACGCCGGCAGCCTGCCCCTGGACGATCCGCGCATTTCGCCGCTGTTCGCAGTACTGCATGGTCTGCCGCCGCTGATGATCCACGTCGGCAGCGAGGAAATCCTCTACAGCGACGCCGAGCGCCTGGCCCAGCGGGCCGCGGACGCCGGCGTGGCGGCAAGCCTGCATTGCTACGACGGCATGTGGCACGACTTCCAGCTCAACGCCGGCCTGCTGGCGCAGGCGGACGCTTCGATTGCGGAGTTGGGAGAGTTCATGCGCAGGCATTTGGCTGCTTGAGGCTAAGCAAAAGGGCTCTTCGCGCAAAGCGCGCGTAGCGACGGATGAGGGGCGCTGTTTCCTTTGAGTGCCATACTCTTTCAATCATCTTCACACTGAAGACTTCGGCACGCGCGCTTGCGCGCGGCCTG
>CAJCJI010000217.1 GCA_903970595.1 Verrucomicrobiota bacterium | reverse complement strand
CGGAGCACCTTGCGGTGCTCCGGCCCGGCCAGCAACCTCTTGCCTTATTCCCGGCTTACTTCTTCTTCCCCGCCGTCAGCCCGCGCGCCTCGAGCAGCGGACCCACTTCCGGCGGCTTGCCATAGAAGTCCACGAACAGCGCGGTGGGATCGGCGCTGAAACCGCGCGACAGCACCTTGGCGCGCAGCAGATCGCCGTTGGCGCGCTTGAGGCCGCCGTGGGTGTTCATCCAGTGCTCGGTGTCCTTGGCCAGCACGTCGCTCCAGATGTAGGCGTAGTAGCCGGCGGCGTAGCCATTGGAGAAGATGTGGGCGAAGTACGGCGTGTGGTAGCGCGGCGGCACCAGGTCGTAGTCGATGTGGTTGCTTTTCAGAGCGGCGGCCTCGAAGGCCATCACGCCCGCGGCGGCGGGAGCCTGGTCGGCGCGGATCTGGTGCCAGGACTGGTCCAGGATCGCCGCCGACAGGTATTCGCCGGTGGTGAAGCCGGCGTCGAACTTGCGCGCCGCCAGCACCTTGTCCAGCAGTTCCTTGGGCATCGGCGCGCCGGTCTGGTAATGCTTGGCGTAGTGCGCCAGCACCTGCGGATCGTGCGACCACATCTCGTTGTACTGCGAGGGGTACTCGACGAAGTCCGGCGGCGTGGCGGTGCCGGCGAACAGCGGGTACTGCACGTTGGAGAACATGCCGTGGATGGCATGGCCGAACTCGTGGAACATGCCGTTGACGTCGTCGAAGCTCATCAGCACCGGCTGGCCTTCCGGCGGCTTGGGCAGGTTGAGGTTGTTGACCACCACCGGCTTCAGGCCCAGCAGCCGCGACTGGCTGATGTACTCGTTCATCCAGGCCCCGCCCTGCTTGTTGTCGCGGGCGAAGTAGTCGGCCAGGAACAGCGCCAGCGGCGTGCCGTCCTCGTTGAACACCTCGAACACGCGCACGTCCTTCTGGTACACCGGCAGATCGGTGCGCTCCTTGAAGCTCAGGCCATACAGTTCGTGCGCGGCGTAGAACACGCCATCCTGCAGCACATGGTTGACTTCGAAGTACGGCTTGACCTGCGCCTCGTCGAAGTCGAAGCGCTTCTTGCGCAGCTGCTCGGCGTAGTAGGCCCAGTCCCAGGGCTGCAGGCGGAAGCTCTTGCGGTGCGCTGCCTTGGCCTCGGCGTCCACCAGCTTCTGCAGGTCCGCGGCGTCCTTGCGCGCATTGGCGAAGGCGCCGGCGGCCAGCTCGGCCAGCATCTTGTTCACGGCCGCGGGCGTGCCGGCGGTCTCGTCTTCCAGGGCATAGGCCGCGAAGTTCTTGTAGCCGAGCAGCGCCGCCTTGTCGGCGCGCAGCTTGACGATCTTCGCGATGGTGACGGTGTTGTCGTCGGGACCGCCGTCGCCGCGCTTGATCGATGCCTTGTAGATGCGCTCGCGCAGCTTGCGGTCCTTGAGCAGAGCCAGCGCCGGCTGCGTGGTGGTGTTCTGCAACGGGATCAGCCACTTGCCGTCCAGGCCCCGATCCTTCGCCGCCTTGGCGGCGGCGGCGATGCGCTCCGGCGCCAGGCCGTCCAGCTCGGATTCCTGGTCCACCACCACCGCGCCGTCCTTGGTGGACTTGAGCAGGGTCTGCTGGAACTGCGTGGTGAGCGAGGACAGCTCCTCGTTGAGCTTGCGCAGCTTGTCCTTGTCCGCGTCGGACAGGCCGGCGCCGCCGCGCACGAACTGTATGTGATAGCGCTCCAGCAGGCGCAGCGACTCGGCGTCCAGCCCCAGGCCGGCACGCGCCCGGTACAGCTGGTCGATGCGGGCGTAGAGCAGCGGATCGAGCAGGATTGCGTCCTGGTGAATCGACAGCTTGGGCGCCACCTCGCCCTGGATCTTGTCCAGTTCGTCGCTGGTGTTGGAAGAGGTGAGGTTGAAGAACACGCTGTTGACGCGCGCCAGCTCGCGGCCGGAGCGCTCCAGGGCCACGATGGTGTTGTCGAAGCTGGGCGGCGCGCTGTTGTGCGCGATCGCATCCACTTCCTTGCGCTGCTGCGCCATGCCGGCCTCGAACGCCGGGCGGTAGTCCGCGTCCGTGATCTTGTCGAACGGCGGCAGGTTATAGGGCAGCGGGCTGTCCTGGGCGAACGGCGACGGCGGAGGCACCGGCGCCGCGGCCGGAGCCGGCTGCGCCGCGGGAGGCGGGGTTGTCGTGCTGTTGCAGGCCACCAGAGCCGCTCCTGAAGTGAATAACGTCGCCAATACCGCGTAATGCAGCTTTATAGCCTTCATTCTCTCTCCCTTGATCCTGTCGTGCGGCCTTGCGGCGTGCAAACCGGGCCGGCCCGTTGGATGCATGAAAAATGGCGCGCCCAGGCCTTCACGCCTGTCGCATGAAGACCTTGGATGCGCCGCGATGGCCGGGAGTTTAACGCGGCAAGTGCCCGACGCCACAAAAAACGCCGCCCAAGGCCGCTTTTTTGAGCCGAGGCCGCGCCGCACCCGGGCCAGACGCGGCTTGCCGGCCCGCCCCGCGGCACCTCAGGCCTTCAGGTACCGGTCCAGTTCCCGGTGCATGTTCAGGATGATTTTTTCCTGCTCCTTGCCGAGCCAGGTTTGGCGCATCCCCTGGTGCAGCCCTTTCTGGATGCGCGGGATATTTCCCAGATCCTGCTGCGGCACCAGCAGGAAGCCCTCCTTGCGGGTCTCCATCGTCACCGGCTCGACCCTGGCGCGCGGCGGCTCGATGCCGGCCGGATAGGTCTTGCTGGAATAGACCTCGAAGATGCAGCTGTCGGGGTTGTTGCCGTCCGGGCGGGAGCGATAGAACTCGCAGTTGCCGGCATTGGGCAGCACCAGGAAATTGGGGAACAGGAAAAACTCGCCGCCCCAGCTGCCCAATACTTCGGGAGTCATCTTCGGCATGGGCCGGCGCTGCTCGGCCGCCCGCCGGTAAAGGGCCTTGATGTACTCTTCGCCCAGCGAAGAGCCTGCGGGCACCGGCTGGCCGCGCAAGGTCTTGAGCACCTCGACGTCCTCCTGCAGGATCATCGCATCCATGCCATCGGCGTTGAGGCTGAGCCGGGCGATCATCTTCTCCAGCAAATCCCCGCTGCCGCCCTGGACGTGTCCTGTCATAGGTTTCTTGGGCCCTGCGAAAAAGCGGCCATGGCCGTTGGGCATCGCCTCGTAGTGGACGTTGTGGTGGCCCATTTCGCCGCCGGGCCGATCGCCGAAGACAATCTCCCGCCCCACCTCGTCGAGTTGCGGATGCGTCGCCGGAACGTGGTAGGCCTCCATGAAGGCTTCCTGGGCAACCTTCCAGTTGGCGGGGATGCGGATCGACTTCCACCAGTAGTGGCGCATCTGCCCGATGGCGAAGTCCTCGAGCCATTGCCGCACCGGCGCGATGTAATCGTCGAACGACGGCGGACTGGGCTGGAAGTGGATGAAAACGAAGCCGGCGAAGACCACCGCCGGCAGCTGGCGCAGCGCGACGTCACCGTCCTGCAGCTTGCCGTCGCGGAATTCGTGGCGGTCCAGCACCAGCTTGTTGTTGCCGTTGAGGTCCCAGCGCCAGCCGTGGAACGGGCAGACGATCCTCTGGTTCGGGAAGCTGCCGCAGCCGTCCGCCAGGCTGGTGCCGCGATGCGGACAGGCGTTGCGGTAGGCCTTCACGGTCTGCGCGTCGACGCGCACCAGCATCACCGACTGGTCGCCGATTTCGTACACCGTGTAGTCGCCGGCTTGCGGAATCTCGTCGAGCCGCGCGGCGACCTGCCAGACCTTCTTCCACAGCTTCTCGTATTCCAGCCTGGCGAAATCCGCATCGATATAGCGTCCGACCCCGATGCCGTGCGGAAAGGTGGTCCAGCTCGACGGCCAGCCGGCCTGGCCGGCTGGCGGAGCTGCGGTGGGCGGCGCGGAAGCGGTTTGCATGAAGGACCTCGGACGATCCCGCCGGACGCGAAGCCGGCTCTAAGGATAGCGCTCGCTACACTACATGATAGTATTGACTATCTTCAAGCCAGGGTCGGTTAACCGTTGACGCTGAGGCCCTTGCGCACGAAGGCGTTGATCGCCGCCTCGATTTCCGCCTCGCCGGCCAGCCCTTTCGGAAACAGCCACTCGCGGAACATCCCCGAGCCGAGCACCAGCACGAAGGCCAGGCGCACCATCAGCTCCGGTGCCACCGGCGGCTTGCCCTTGAAGCGCGAGCGCATCGCCGCGGCGCCGTGCTCGAAGTAGCGGTTGAGGCTGTCGATCCGCCCGAGGCCGTGCTCGGTTCCGGCGTCGTAGGTCTGCACCATGACCAGCGAGGTCAGCATCCTGGAGTTGTCGCGGATGAATCGCTGCAGCTCGCTGGTATACAGGTCCGTGTTCCCGGTCAGATCCCTGCCGGTGCCGGCCGATCCCAGGTGCTCCTGGATGAAATTTTGCAGGTGCCGGTCCAGGGGCTCGAAGACCGTTTCGCGGAACAGGTTGGACTTGGAGGCGAAGTAGCGGAACAGCTGCGCCTCGGTGACCTGGGCCTTGCGCGCGATGGCGGCCGTGGTCGCGCCGGTGTAGCCGCGCCGCTTGAACTCCTCCGCCGCGGCCTGGACGATCTTGGGGCGGATGTCCTCGGCGGAGCGGCGGTTGCGCCGGGCATTCTTCGGCGCCGGCTTCGCCGCGGCCTTCTTGGGGGCAGCCTTGGGCAGCCTGGTCTTCGGGGATGCGGCGCGGGTTCGGGAGGGCGGCAAGGTCGACGGATCGCTCTGGATGGTCCAGGCCCGATCATAGCGGCCGCGACCGGGGGCCGCGAGCGGCTTGAAGATCCTCATCGCCGCGTGCTTGCCGAAGCGCATTGCGCGGTTTACGATAGTAAACACTATCAATGCGCCGCGGCAACACCTGCCGCGCAGCAGAAGCCGGAGACGATTGCATGACCCAAGCCGGTGCCGTGCTGCTCGAGCCGCTGCTGAACCTGTTTGTCAGGACGCGTCTGGTGTGCAGCCTGCCCGGCCTTCCCGCGGGCGACCGCGGCGTTTACGACATCGTCGACGGCAGCTTTGAGGGGCCGCGGCTGCGCGGCCAGGTGCTGCCCAGCGGCGGCGACTGGGTGCTGCGCACGGCGGCGGTTTCCCGCCTGGACGTGCGCATGCTGCTCAAGACGGACGATGGCGTGATCATCCCGTTCCGCTACGCGGGCAGCGCCAGCCGGCGCGCCGACGCGGTGCGCCTGGAGATCGCCGGCCACTTCGAAGCGCCCGAGGGGCCTTATGCCTGGCTCAACGCCATCCAGGCCTTCGGCCTGGGGGCCTACGGTGTCGACGGCGTCCGCTACCGGCTGTTTCGGTTTCAATAGAGGAACGCAAAAAAGATGGAAAAGCGCCAGATCGGCCGCAGCGGCCTGCGGGTCACCAGCGTGGGGCTGGGCTGCAACAACTTCGGCTGGACCATCGGCCAGGAGGCGTCGAACGAGGTCGTCGCCAAGGCCCTGGACCTGGGCATCAACCTGTACGACACGGCGGATCGCTACGGCGCGGCCGGCGGGGATTCGGAGACCGTCCTGGGCAAGGCGCTGGGCGCGCGCCGCAAGGATATCGTGCTGCTGACCAAGTTCGGCGTGGACCTGCACAACGCGCGCATCCGCAACAGCTCGCGCCACTACGTCCTGCGCGCGGTCGAGGCGAGCCTGCGGCGCCTGGGGACCGACTGGATCGACGTGTATATGATCCATTGGCCCGACTACGGCACGCCGATCGAGGAGACGCTGCGCGCGCTGGACGACCTGGTCCGCGGCGGCAAGGTGCGTTACATCGCCTGCTCCAACCTGGAGACCTGGCGCGTGGTGGACGCCTTGTGGACGTCCAGGCACCTCAAGCTCGACAGCTTCATCTGCACCCAGACCGAATACAACCTGCTCAACCGGGGCGCCGAAAAGGAGGTGATTCCGGCCTTGGCGCATTACGGCCTCGGCTTCATTCCCTACTATCCCCTGGCCAGCGGCCTGCTTACCGGCAAGTACTCGGGCGCCGGCGCGCAGGGACGCCTGAAGGACAACTTCCTGCGCCTGGGCGACGCCTTCCTGACCGAGCGCAACCTGAAGATCGTCGCCGCGCTGGAGGCCTTTTGCCGCGACCGGGGCCATACCTTGCTGGAGCTTGCCGTCAGCTGGCTGGCCTGCCAGCCCACGGTCTCCAGCGTCATCTGCGGCGCGACCAGGCCTTGGCAGGTCGAGCAGAACGTCGCCGCGGCCGGCTGGGCGCTCGGCGCCGAAGAGCTTGCCGAGGTCGACCGGCTCACCAAGGGCTGAGCAAGGAATGGAAGAGGCTTGAGCGGCGGACGGAGGCAAGCATGATTCGCGGCATGCATCACATTTCCCTGGCGACAGCCGATCTCGAGCGCTTCATTCATTTCTACCGCGATCTGCTGGGCCTGACGCTGGATCGCGTCTCGGCGCTGCAAACCGGTTGGGAAGCGTTCGAAACGGTGGTCGGCATGCGTGAAACCGCCGGCAGGGTGGCCCAGTTCAACCTGGGCAACATGAACATGGAAGTGTTCTGCTATACCCATCCCGCGCCCCGGCCGGGCGAGCGCCGGCCGGCCTGTGACGTGGGCATCCGCCACCTCGCCTTCGACGTGCGGGAGATCCACGCCGAGTATGAGCGGCTGCGCGCCGCCGGCGTGGAATTCATCTCGCCGCCGCAGTACCTGAAAGGCGGCGAATGCATCTCCTGCTACCTGTACGACCCGGACGGCAACATCGTCGAGATGCAGGAGATCCTGCCGGGTTCGCCGGTCCGGCCTGCTTTCGGCATCGCACAACCGTAAGCCGAACGCCTGCATCCTGAACCAGGGGCAGCCGGCTCGACTGCCCCGGTTCGCCGGATCGCAAGCTCAGCCGCGGCTGCGGGGCCGCACAGCCTCAGCGCTGGATGTTGCGCCCGTAGAAGATTTCCATGATTTCATGGTCGACGCGCTCGCGGATGCGCTTGGCGTCGCGCGGCGGCAGCTCCGAGGCGCCCTCACCGAACAGGTAGGTGTCCAGGTCCAGCTGTTTCAGGCGCATCTTGGAGTGGAAGATGTTTTCCTGGTAGACGTTCACGTCCACCATGTCGTAACGGTCCTTGATGTCGCGCGAGATGAAGTTCTGGATCGAGTCGATGGAGTGGTCGATGTAGTGCTTCATGCCACGCACATTGCGGGTGAAGCCGCGCACGCGGTAGTCCATCACCACGATGTCCGACTCGAAGCTGCGGATCAGGTAGTTCAGGGCCTTCAGCGGCGAAATCTTGCCGCAGGTGGACACGTCGATGTCGGCGCGGAAGGTGCTGATGCCGGCGTCCGGGTGCGTTTCCGGGTAGGTGTGGACGGTGATGTGGCTTTTGTCCAGGTGGGCCACCACCGAATCCTTCTCCGGCACCGGCGTGGTCAGGCCGTCATGGTGGCCTTCGGAGATCAGCATGGTGACCGAAGCACCCTGCGGATCGTAATCCTGGCGCGCCACGTTGAGGACGTTGGCGCCGATGATGTCCGCCACCTCGGTGAGGATGGTGGTCAGGCGCTCGGCGTTGTAGGCCTCGTCGATGTACTCGATGTATTCCTGCTGATGCTGGGTGCTGCGCGCATAGCAGATATCGTAGATATTGAAGCTCAGCGTCTTGGTCAGATTGTTGAAGCCGAGGAGCTTGAGCTTGGGATTATTGGTGGGCTTGGTCAACGCAGGCATCTCCAGAAAAACGCCAAGAAAGGCGTGAACGCCGCGACCGCCCGGGGCCGCGGAAACGCGCATTATCCAGCCAAATTATTGCGAATGCGAGTACATCCGGCACGGCCGGCCGGAAAGCCGGCGTGGGGGCGCCTTTGCGCCCCCAATCTCAAGCCTTTTCAGCCCAATTCCCTGAGCTCGAAATCGTGCGTCACCGGGCAGGCTTTCTGCAGCATGATGGAGGCCGAGCAATACTTTTCGGCCGAAAGCTGCACCGCCCGTTTCACCTGGTTTTCCGACAGGCCCTTGCCGCTGACGATGAAGTGCAGGTGGATGCTGGTGAACACCTTCGGGTCGGTCTGCGCGCGCGCGCCCGACACCGCAATCTCGCAGCCGGACACCGGCTGGCGCGCCTTCTTCAGGATGTGCACGATATCCACCGCCGAGCAGGAGCCCACCGCCACCAGCATCATCTCCATCGGCCGCGGCCCCAGGTTGCGGCCGCCGATTTCCGCCGGGCCGTCGATCACCAGGGCGTGGCCGCTGCCGGTTTCGGCGACGAACTCCGCGTTTTCCACCCATTTCACCCGCGCTTCCATCGGCACTCCGGTCATGAGGTAGTCAAAATAGCCCGCCGTCTCCGGCTGGCCGATAATATGTGATACTTTTTGTCACTATAAATTGAAAGCTGGCCGAAAGCTTGGGCCGGCCAGAGTGGAATCAAGGGGAACCAAAGTGAGGAAAAGGGGTGTTTGACAAACCAGTCGTCCAGGCATTCGTGGCGATGGCGCACAAGCGCAGCTACCCGCCCAAACATACCATTGTGCACGCCGGCAGCGTGCCGCAGACCCTGTACCTGATCCTGGAAGGCTCGGTCAGCGTGCTGGTGGAAGACGACAACGGCCGCGAGATGGTGCTGGCCTACCTGAACGTGGGCGAATTCTTCGGCGAAATGTGCCTGTTTCCCGAACAGGAGACCCGCACCGCCATCGTCCGCACCCGCACCTCCACCCTGGTGGCCGAGGTCGGCTTCCAGGCCTTCCGCGCCTTCGCCCACAGCCATCCGGACATCATGTTCGAAGTGGCCGGCCAGCTCGCCACACGCCTCCGCGACACCAGCCGCCGCCTGCGCGACCTCACCTTCCTCGACGTCGCCGGCCGCCTCGCCCGCACCCTGCTCGAACTGACCCAGCAGCCCGACGCCAAGGTCAACGCCAAGGGCGCCGTAGTGCGCATCAGCCGCCAGGAACTGGCCCGCATCGTCGGCTGCTCCCGCGAAATGGCCGGCCGCGTACTGAAGAAGCTGGAAGAAGACGGCCTGGTCAGCACCCAGGGACGCAGCATCCTGGTTTCCAGCGGCGGCCGGCTGGCAGCTTATAAGGGGGAAGCGGCTTAGCGCCTTGGCGCCACGGGCGCCACACGGTCACTCGCTAAAGTTGAGTCGTCGTCCCAAAAGTTGAGTCGTCATCCCCGCGAAGGCGGGGATCCAGTTTGTCATATCTCCCTTCGCAAAGGTCCAAAACTGGATTCCCGCCTGCGCGGGAATGACGAAGGATTTAAGCAGCACCCGTAGGGTGGGTTAGCTGCGCAGCAGCGTAACCCACCGTCCGCGCAATGATGGTTTTCTCCCCGCTCCACCACCAAAAAAGCAAAGTAGGGCCGCCCATGGCCGCCGCAACGGCAAGCTAAGCGCCGCACCCCCGGCGGCCACAGACCGCCCTGCGATTACCCGCCGCACACCCCTACCGCCCCAACAACCCCCTCAACGCCGCCCCCGGACTCGCCTGCCGCATCAGCGACTCCCCGATCAAAAACCGCCGCACCCCCGCCGCCCCCATCCGCGCCACATCGGCCTGCGTGAAGATGCCGCTCTCCGTCACCACCTCGCACCCCTCGGGAATCAACGGCAGCAACTCCAGCGTCGTCTCCAGCCGCGTTTCAAATGTGCGCAAATTGCGATTGTTGATCCCCAGCAGCAGCGCCTGCGGCAGCTCCAGCGCCAGCATCGCTTCCAACTCGCCCCGGTCGTGCACTTCCACCAGCACGTCCATGCCCAGCTCCTGCGCCAGCAGCGCCAGATCCCGCAGCTTTACCGGCGGCAGCGCCGCGGCGATCAGCAGCACGCAGTCGGCGCCGATAGCCCGGGCCTCGATCACCTGCAGCGGGTCGATCAGGAAGTCCTTGCGGATCACCGGCAGCGCGCAAGCCGCCCGCGCCTGCTGCAGGAACTGGTTATGGCCCTGGAAGAAATCCACGTCGGTAAGCACCGACAGGCAGGCCGCCCCGCCGTCCTGATACTCGCGCGCCAGCCAGGCCGGATCGAAGTCGGCGCGGATCAGCCCCCTGCTGGGCGAGGCCTTCTTGATCTCGGCGATGACCCCGGCGCC
>CAJCJI010000216.1 GCA_903970595.1 Verrucomicrobiota bacterium | reverse complement strand
TTCCAGATGGTGCTGCACCTGGTGCGCGGCGACCGCATGGGCCAGCGCGAAATCATCCGGCGCCTGACCGAGATGCAATACACGCGCAACGACGTGGAGCTGGCGCGCGCCACCTACCGGGTGCGCGGCGAGGTGATCGACGTGCACCCGGCGGAAGCGGACGACGAGGCCGTGCGCATCGAACTGTTCGACGACGAGGTGGAAAGCATCAGCGTGTTCGACCCCCTCACCGGCGAACTGCGGGAAAAGCTGCCGCGCTACACCATCTACGCCAAGAGCCACTACGTCACGCCGCGCGAACGCATCCTGTCCATGCGCACGGGTATCCAGGACGAGTTGCGCGGGCGCCTGGAATACTTCCGCGCCAACGGCAAGCTGCTGGAGGCACAGCGGCTGGAGCAGCGCACCATGTTCGACCTGGAGATGATCCAGGAGATCGGCTATTGCTCGGGCATCGAAAACTATTCGCGCTGGCTTACCGGACGCCAGCCGGGCGAGCCGCCGCCTTGCCTGTTCGACTACCTGCCGCCGGACGCGCTGGTGATCATCGACGAGTCCCACGTCACCGTGCCGCAGATCGGCGCCATGTATAAGGGCGACCGTTCGCGCAAGGAAGTGCTGGTGGAGTACGGCTTCCGCCTGCCTTCAGCGCTCGACAACCGCCCGCTCAAGTTCGAGGAATTCGAACGGCTGACCCCGCAGACCATCTACGTCTCCGCCACGCCCGGACCCTACGAGCTTGAAAAGTCACGTGGCGCCGTCGTCGAGCAGCTGGTGCGGCCCACCGGGCTGGTCGATCCGGTGGTGGAAATACGCCCGGCCTCGACCCAGGTGGACGATGTGCTCGGTGAAATCCGCCTGCGCGCCGACAAGCACGAGCGCGTGCTGATCACCACGCTGACCAAGCGCATGTCGGAGGACCTCACCGACTATCTGCACGAGCACGGTGTCAAGGTGCGCTACCTGCACTCCGACATCGACACCGTGGAACGCGCCGAGATCATCCGCGACCTGCGCCTGGGCGCGTTCGACGTGCTGGTGGGCATCAACCTGCTGCGCGAGGGCCTGGACCTGCCCGAGGTGTCGTTGGTGGCGATCCTCGACGCCGACAAGGAAGGCTTCCTGCGTTCCGAGCGCTCGCTGATCCAGACCATCGGCCGCGCCGCCCGCCATCTCGAAGGCAAGGCCATCCTCTACGCCGACGAGATCACCGGCTCGATGCGCCGGGCGCTGGATGAGACCGATCGCCGCCGCGCCCGGCAGGTCGCCTACAACAAGGAACATGGCATCACCCCCAAAGGCGTGCGCAAGCGCGTGGCCGACGTCATGCGCTTCGGCTACGAGGCGCTCGACAGCGCGGTGGCGTTGAAGGTAGCCGAGCGCGAAGCCGCCTACGGCAACATGGCCCCGGAGAAGCTGGCCAAGCTCATCGGCAAGCTGGAAAAGGAAATGCAGCAGGCGGCGCAGAACCTCGAATTCGAACTGGCGGCGAAGAAGCGCGACGAGCTGCGCAAGCTGCGCGAGCAGGCTTTCGGGACGGGCAAGCGCTGAGTTGCCCCAGGCTTAGCGTGCCGGGTAGCCGTCGCTGAGTGTGCCGAGAAAAGCGATCACATCCTGGATTTCCGCCTCGTCCAGCGCCGGACTTTCACCCTGCTTGCGGTCCAAGGGCACATCGATGACATCGACGTTGGCGCGGTACTGCTGCGGCAGATCATTGTAGCGCTCGACACTGCCATCCGGCCCTCGCGGGTAGAACTTCTCCGGATGAATGTCGCGCTCGACATAGAAATGCATCACCTGATCCAGGCTGCTGAACACGCCATTGTGAAAGTAGGCATGGCGGCTGGCGACGTTGCGCAGCGAAGGCGTTTTGAACAGTCCGCAATTCTGCGGCTGCTGTGAGTAGCTGTCGCTGCGCACCGGCCCGCAGATCCCCAGGTCATAAAAGGCCGGATCGGCGTTGGCCTTGATCTGCGTGTTGCGTGGCAGGCCCAAGGCTTCGAACTGGTAGTCGGTGAACATCGGCGCCCGTCCGTCCCGCGACTTGCGGTCCGGATGGCAGGAGGCGCAGTTTCCCTTCTTGGGATCCTCGAACAGCTTCAGGCCCCGCATTTCGGCAGCGCTGAGGCTCGCCGTGCCGGCCAGATATGCGTCGTACTTGCTGTCAAAGGCATGAAAGGATTTTTCTTCGCTCTCATAGCGGCCAATCGCAAACAGCGCCTCGGACAGGAGCAGACGCGGGTTGTTCAGTATGAAGGGTCCAAATAGTGCTTTGAAGTCGGCGGTGTAGCTTAGTTTGCGCAGCTTGTCGATCACCGTCTCATCCGAGGCATTTCCCATCTCCAAGGGATTCAGCAGAGGGCCGAGCGCCTGCCCCTGTAAAGTGTTGGATCGCCCGTCCCAGAAAAAACCTCCTTCCGGGACCAGCGCCGCAGCCGCAGCCGCGGGGTCGGCGGCCTTGGGCCTGTCGTGTGGAGGCACCGCAACAGCCGCCGGCGCCGTGCGCGCCGCTCCGGTCGAAGACGGGTGCAGCCGCGTTTCCTGTTCCTCGCCGGCCTCCGGGCCAATCGAGAAATTGGGCGTCTCCTCCTGATAGGTCAGGTTGGGCACCGCGCGGATACCCGGTTGATCGAGATTGGGGCCGCCGAGTTGCACCGCCAGGTCGTTCGGCGGGCCGAAGGCATGATCCGGGCTGTGGCAGCTGGCGCAAGACATGCGGCCGGAGACGGACAGTGCAGGCTCGAAGAACAGCTCGCGTCCGAGCAGCGCCATCGTGCTGAGCGGTTTGGGGGGTGGAGCCGGCGGGGGCTTGTGGCAGGCACACAGCAGCGTGGCCGTCACCACGCTCAGGGCGACCCAAAGAACTCGCTGGCGGCCGAAGGATTCGGTCGCCGGCGAGATTGCAGATTTTACTGCCGGGCTAATTCGCAAATGCAGATGCCCGCGTCACAAACTCCATTACTGCGGCTCGCCCGTGTTGGGATTCAGCAGATACGGCGTCACGTTGGGCACGCCGCCGAAGTTGAACATGCCGGTGAGCACGCCAGCCTGCGCATCGAAGGAACCTGCGATGCGCGTGCTATTCAGCCAGTTGTCCTCAATGAAGCGCAAGGTCGAGGTCTGATCGGTCAGCGTGTCGTCAACGTAGTTGGCGTTGGCCCAAGGCGAGATCACCAACAGCGGCAGACGCGGACCGTAGCCGCAGCGGCCCTGTACTGGAGCCGTTCCGGTGGGACCAGGCAGAACCGTGGTTCCACCCGTGCAGGCTGTCAGGTAGTCGAAAGTCGTGGTGCCGGCGGACACCTTGGAGCCGTTGACGATATCGCTGGCGGCGGCGCGGTGGTCGTACCAGCCATCGGAGTCGTCGTAGGCAATGATCACGGCGGTGCTGAGCCAGAACGGCGAGGTCTGCAGCGCGTTGACCACCTCGGTGACGAAGGTCTGCTCGTCGAGCGGATCCGAATACCCGGCATGGCCATCCTGATAGCCAGGCGCCTTCAGGTAGCTCACCGCGGGCAGGTTGCCGGCACCCAGGGCATCGAAGAAGTCATGGATGTCGTACTGGTGGTTGGCCACCGTGGTCGCTACCGTGCAGTTGCTGGTGCTGCCCGCCGCTGCTGTGTCAGCCGCCGTGCCGATGACCGAGACCGAAGCCGGACGCGTGTGCGTCGGGTTGCAGGTCGAGGCGTAGTACTGGAACGGCTGGTGATGGGGGATGTAGTCTGCCTTCTTGGTGTTGGTCACCGTCGAGGTGGTGCTGCGGCTGCAGCCAGTGGTGCCGTTGGCATTGGTCACCGTCAGGTCGAAACCGCCCTCGAAGAAGCCCCAGCTGATGTTGGCGGCATTGAGCAGATCGCCGACGTTTTGCCCGCTCATGGTGAAGGTGAAGTTGCCGCCCGGGTTGCTGGTCGAGTTGGAGCACATGTCGCCGCCCGGGTTGTCGTCATCGGTGTCGGTGAGGCCGCCGTTGCCGTCCGGCACCAGGGTGGCTGCGGTGGTGATGTCGGCGGTGTACTCGTCGTAGGTACCGTCCGCGCCGATCGGATAGTTGGACTGCGTGGCCGGATTGGGCGTGGCGCCGTTGGTCTGTCCCGAAACCAGGTTGATCGCGCCGACCGTGGACGGACCGAAGGTGGTGCCGTACGAGTTGTCGTTCATCGCGTAGTGCTGGGCGTAGTTCCAGTACGCGGTAACGGTGTTGCCGTCATAGTAACCCATGACCTGGCCGGTCGTGCCGAATGCAAGTGTGCCGCCCATGGTGGCCGTACCCGTGTACTTCGGGAACAGATCCATTACGAAATTGTCGAATGCCGCCTGCTCCGCGGTGTAGGCGTGGTCCTGGTCCGCGGTGGCCGCCTGTGTAATGTCAAGGCGGTAGGGTTGAAAGGCACCAGCGCCGTTGGCGGGGTTCGAAGCTGTGGGATCCGGCGTCGGGACTTCGCTGAGGCCATGCACCGTCGGCGTGTTCGGGAGCGCGGTGAATTGCGGCTCGTTCGGCAGGTTGGAAGCGGTCGGATAGGTGCCGAAGTAGTGATCGAAAGAGACGTTTTCCTGGAAGATTACGACCACATGCTTGATCGGCGTGGTGGTGGCGAACGCGGCAGCCGCGTCGCTGGGCCCGGCAGGGCCGGTCGCGCCGGTGGAACCTGTAGCACCGGCCGCACCCGTCGCGCCAGTAGCACCGGCCGGGCCCGCCGGGCCAGTATCACCCGTACATCCGGCAGCGCCAGCCAGCAAGGCGGCCGCCAGACTCACTCCAATGCGTTTGAACATTCCTCGTCCCCTATTCGGTTTAGGATGAAATTTCACACGATTTATCCGCCCTCCGGCGGACATGGGGCTGAAGACTAGGCGCGAGATGTGACGCAATCGTGAACAATTGAAGAAGCCTCGTTACAAATAGCATTCGCCGCCCAACTTCAAAGGGGCAAAGCCAGTGCGCGCGCGGAGTGTTAAGAAAAGTAATACCTGGGCGCAGCCAGGCTGGGCGCGATGGCCCGTGCTCGTAGTGGTGGCCGGCCGCCGCGGCCCTGAACCGGCCGAAATGGCCGTTCCGGCGTCCCCGCTGGCAAGCGCGCAATACAGGCCGTATAATGTGCAACTCTTTACGCTTACCGGCGTATAGGCGCGTAGCTCAGCTGGTTAGAGCACCACCTTGACATGGTGGGGGTCGTTGGTTCGAGTCCAATCGCGCCTACCAATTACCTGGAAGCGGTTCCTGCGGACTCTCACCAACGCCCTTCGGGTCTTGGCTATTCGGCGCATCCCTGCGCCTCACGCGGCGGCCCTTGCCGCCGGGCCGCGCTTCACGCGTTCGATTTTGTTCCAGACAAAATCGTGCGTGGCCCATCCGTGGGCCGCGCCCCTCCGCTGCGCTACTGGGCCGCCCTACGGAACTACAACTGACTCGTTGACTTCAATATACAAGCCGTCCGGGTCTTGCCGCCTGCATTCCAACGCATATTCTCTTTCTCTTCCGGCTGCGGCATCGACCGTAGTTTTGACTTCGACCGTTTCGTCGATCAGGCCCGGCGTAGCTCCGACACCAGGAGAGAAGCCCACTCCCAATCCGAAGCGAATACACCCCACTCGAACCAAGTACCGCCCTGGCTTGACCCGCACATAGCTGTACTTGGCCGCATTGTGGACGACGCCGAAATCAGGAATCCCGGCGTCGGTTACTCCGTAGATTTCAGTGGCGATAGGCGGCCTGACAAGACCCGTCGAGGGCTCTTTCCTCTCTTCGCGCCGGACTGCCCGAAACACGGCGGAGTCCCCAGGCGACGTCGGCGCATCGTTGTAAACCAAAGTTTCGCCGTCGCAGGCGGAAAGCATGAATGCCGCCGTTGATAGCCAAGCAAGCTTTGTCGTTTTGTCCATGACTGAGTGTCCATACTTGCAAACAAACATTATCAGATTCTGCCGCGAACAATTAGACGGACCGGACATCAGCGCGAACACACAAACGAGCCGCCCTTCCCACCATTTTCCCCACGCAGCCCGAGCCGCCAGAGCGCGACTTCAACAATTCTTACAAGGCGTAACAGGAAATACTCGGCGAGTTTTTCAACAGCCTCGATCGCAAACCGGCGCTGGCGAGACACTGCGCAAGGATGTTGCAATCCGGTTACGACCCTCTGTCATCAAATGGCACTTGACACTCGCAAACGACAGGAACAATGTACCGCCTTCATTTTACGATTTAGGGAGGAATCGTTCGTGGATAATCGTGACCAACAGTATCGCCGGGGCAAACTTTCCCGCAGACACTTTTTGCAGCAGGCCGGTGCTGCAGGATTGTCCACCATGGCTCCGCCGCTGCTCGCTGCGCCGCACGCAGCCAAGGGCTTTCAAATACCCGAAGCTCTTCGCAAGGAAAACCTGAAGCCGCAAACCGCCGGCATTCCGCAAGTGAAGACCATCATCCTGCTGATGCAGGAGAATCACTCGTTCGATCACTACTTCGGCTCGTATTCCGGACTGCCCAGCGGCTGGGGCATTCCGTCGAACTACACCAGCGGCGGGCAGGCGCCTTACCATTTCACCACACTCACCGACAACAACGACGATCCCAACCACAGCTGGAGCGCCATCCACGAAGGCTACGCCAACGGCGCGATGAACGGATGGTATGCAGCGAACGGCATCAATGCCCTGGGATACTACAATTCTTCGGACCTTGCTTACTATTACTCGCTGCTTCCGCAATACACGCTGTGCGCCAATTACTTTTGCGGCATGCTCAGCGATACGCAGCCGAACCGCATGATCGCCTTGTCGGGCACCAGCGGGGGCAACTGCTGCGATTGCATCAACACCAACGGCTCGCTGAACTCGTCCACCTATCCCAATATCCTGGACTTGCTCACGGCCTACGGTGTTACGTTCGCGAATTACAACTTCGGCAGCACCCCGGCCAATTACAGCTATCTGGCGCTGTGGTCGAACTGGGCAACGGGGGGTCCCAACAATGTGCTGAACCAGACGCAGGCGGAATTCTTCAGCGCCTGCACCAACAACACGTTGCCGAACGTCGTCTTCATCACCAACGAGTCGCCAGACGACGAACATCCGCCGGAAAACATCCAGACCGGCGAAGCGCAGATGCAGCAGATCATCCAGGCGGTGCAGGCCTCGCCGGCCTGGGCCAATACCGTGATCCTGCTGACTTACGACGAAGGCGGCGGCTTCTTCGATCACGTCGCGCCGCAGCAGCTGGATGCCTATGGTCCCGGTGTGCGCGTGCCGATGCTGGTGATCTCGCCGTTCGCCAAGACCGGCTATATCGATACCGTGTTCCAGGATCACACCTCGCAGCTGAAGTTCATCGAAGCGGTGTTCGGCCTGCCGACGCTGGCATCGATCAATACCTCCTTCAACACCAGCACGCCGACCACCAACAATTCCACCAACGGCGCGCCCTTTCCGCCGCGCGACGGCAATTCCGCTCTCGGCGACCTGACGCAGTGCTTCACCTTCACCTCCGTGCCGACCTTCTCGCTCGCGGCCAATCCCGCTTCCGTTTCGGCGAAGGATGGAGCCAGCGTCACCACCAGCATCACGGTGACCGTAGCCAACGGCTTCGATGCCGCCGTGGCGCTGTCGGCCAGCGGCCTGCCCGCCGGCGTGACCGCCAGTTTCAGCCCGGCCTCGATCGCGGCACCGGGCTCTGGGTCTTCGACACTGACTCTCACGGCGAGCAGCACCGCGCCGGTGGGAAGCTACGCCGTCACCGTCACCGGCATTGGCGGAGGCGTAACCCAGACCGTCACGCTGACGCTGGCCGTGACCGCGGGCACCGGTGCGGGATTCGCACTGGCGGCCAATCCCACCTCGGTAGCGGCGGCGCCGGGCGACAGCATCACCAGCACCATTACCTCCACCGTTAGCGGTGGCTTCAACAGCGCAGTGGCCCTGTCGGCCAGCGGCATGCCCACCGGCGTGACAGCCAGCTTCAGTCCAGCCTCGATCGCATCACCCGGCTCCGGTACCTCGACGCTGACGCTGACGGCCAGCAACAGCGCGGTCGCGGGCACCTATGCCATCACCGTCACCGGCACAGGCGACAGCATCACCGAAACCACCACTGTTTCGTTCACGGTCTCCGCCGGCAGCGGCGCCACTTTCAACCTAGCGGCCAGTCCCGCCTCGGTGGCGGTGGCGCAGGGCGGCAGCGGCACCACCACCATCACCTCCACCATCGTCGACGGTTACGACGGCACCGTGACATTCTCGGATAGCGGTCTGCCGACCGGCGTGACCGCCAGTTTCGCCCCCGCCTCGCTTGCCGCGCCCGGCTCCGGCACCACGACGCTGACCCTGACCGCCAGCAGCAGCGCGGCCGCCGGCAGCTACACTGTCAACGTCATCGGCACCGGCGTCGGCGGCGTGTTCCAGAGCATCTCGGTGCCGCTGACGATCACGACGGCATCGTCGAACCTAGTGACGAATCCGGGCTTCGAAACCGGATCCTTCAGCGGCTGGACCACAGGCGGTGGCATCGCGCCGACAATATCGAAGACGCAGGCGTACGCCGGCACTTACAGCGCCCTGCTGGGCAAGACCACCAAGCCGGAGGTCAACGGTGACAGTTACGCCTACCAGACCATCACCATTCCCAGCGGAGCGACCAAGGCAACGCTCAATTTCTACTACTATCCGGGCACCGACGACACCATCAGTTACGCCTACCAGGAGTGCCTGATCCGCAACACCTCGGGCACCACGCTGGCTACGGCGCTGAAGGTGGCCAGCAACGCGCGCGGCTGGAAAGAAGTGACCTACGATCTGACCAGTTACGCCGGTCAGACCATCCAGCTTTACTTCGCCGCCCACGGCAACGGCTACTCCAGCGACTACGTTTACATGTACCTGGATAATGTCAGCGTGACGGTGGTGCAATAGTTTCAATCGATGCAGAGAGATGAGGGCGGCGGCCGGAGCATCGGCAAGCGATCGGCCGCCGCCATCCTGCTGGCTTTTTTTGGCGTCGCAGCCTCGGGCGAGCAGGCGCCCGCCCCGCTTCATTTCCTGGCCGACAACGACGACATCGCGCGCGCATCCCCGCCCAGCAGTGTCAGCTTCTATGTCGTAGGCGCGGACGGCGGTCTGGCCGATCCCGTTGCGGTGTCCACTGGCGGCAACGGTATGGCGGGCGGTTATTTCGGTATTGACAGGCTGGTCGTAGCGGCCGGCAGCGAGGAAGCCTGCGTCTATGCCTCCAACGCGCAATCCGAGAACATCACCGGCATCGACGCCCGCGAGCGCAGGATCAGCGGGCTTTTCCACGGCAGCCCCAAGGATATGCGGCTTGCCCGCGACGGCATTGGACTGGCGCTGGGCGGGAACACCCTGTACGCGACATTTTCCGGCTCGGGCAATATCGGAGCATTCAAGATCCAGCCCGGCTGCAAGCTCGAGTACGCGGGCGAGGTGCATGCGCAGGGCCTGAGCGGCGGCACCGCGGAAGGCCTCGCGGTGCGCGGCAATATCCTGATCGTCGCCTACGGCGACGGCTCCATCGGATCCTTCGACGTTTCCGCCGGAGTGCCGGTGGCGCACGACGACGCGCAGTACGCTCCGGGAACGCGCGAGGACTTCAATCCCGGCGCGGTGGACATCACCCGGGACGGCCGCTATGCCATTTTCGGCGGCGGCTCCACGGCATCGGAAGTTCAGGTATCCGATATCTCATCCGGCAAGATCACCGCTCCCAAGGTGTACAAGCTGGGCCCGGCGTGGGGCGCAGACAGCGTGCGCTTGAGTCCCGACGAGACCGTGCTGTACATCTCCAACAGCGCCGGAGGGCGCGTGACCGCTGCGTTTTTTGACAAGACCACTGGCGCGGTGCGGCAGGGCTGCACCTCGGAACCACTCAGGGGCTATTACACGAAATTCAACTACATCGGCGCCGTTGCCACGGAGTTGCCCTCGGGCAGCGGCGGCATCCTGTACGTGCCCGAGTACGATGGCAGCGGCAAGTCGAACATCGGAATGCTACGTTTCACCTCCACCAGCACCGGATGCACGCTTGCGGAAACCGCCGCTTCGCCCGTTGCCGCAACGTCCGGCTCGGCTTTGCTTTCCATCGGCGTGTACCCGCCGCGGCCGTTCTGACGCCGCCCGGCAAAGCACTCAAACGTCAACGAGCCAATGAGGCCAATGCGGATAACAGTGCATGTGATGGGGCGGCTTTTTCTAGCGGTCGCGGCCGGCTCCATGCACGTGCCCGGCGCCATGGCCCAACCCCGCGATTGCCCGGCGCGCCCCGGCCCCAACTCTGTTGTGGAAAACCCGCCTGAGCTGACGGCCAGCAATGGCTCCCTGAAAGCTTCGCTGTACCTGCGCAGTCAGCAAATGATGGAGTTTCCCGTCAAGATTTGCTACGTGGACGAGTCCGCCTCCACTGCGGTCGAAGCTCCCACCTTGCGGCTCAATCCCGGCGACGAGCTCGACTTGTTCCTGGTCAATCAATTGACGTACGTGCGCCCCGGCACCTCAGCCCTGCCCTCCAGCCCGGCGCCGCACGATCCCTGCGGCGGCGGCACCGTCGCCAGCACCTCCACCAACATCGACTTCGATGGCCTGGGCATCCCGACCAAATGCCATCAAGGGGAAAGCTCCACCACCACCATCGAAAACACAGATCCGCCGTTTGCTTATCGATTCCGCATTGTGGAGAACCATCCTCCAGGCATGGTTTGGTACCACCCGCACCTGATGGGCTCGGCCACCTTGCAAATCAACGGCGGCGCTTCGGGCGTCCTCATCGTGAACGGCATGGAAAAGCTGAAACCCGAAATATCGGGGCTGCCGGAGCGCGTTCTGGTCTTCCGTCAGCAGCTCGAGGAGGACGAGTCGAATATATGGCCGCCCGACGACTATCGTTTCAGCCTGAATTTTCAAACGATATCCCCCCTTGAGGCGCAGTTTCCGGTGATCCGGATGCAACCGGGTGCAAAGGAGTTCTGGCGCGTGGCCAACGCCAGCGCACAAGGGTTTCTCGCACTGCAGCTGGTGTACGGAGATATCGCACAATCCGTGACCTTGGTTGCTTTGGACGGGGTCCCGCTTGCGACCAGTCGCCCGCTGAAAACCATCGAACTGCCCCCTGGCGGCCGTGCGGAATTCATCGTGACCGGCCCATCAACCGGGCAGGACGCCCGCATGGTCCAGACGGAATTCGATCATGGGCGCACCGGCTTCAAGAATCCTCCGCAGCGGATCGCGACGATCACTGCCACACCGGACACCCAGGAGCCGGCGCCGGCCATGGCCTCATCCGGGCTCGAAAAGACGGCCACGTACAAAGCCGCACCAAAGGCATTGAAAGATCTGCGCGCGACGAAGGAACGAAAGCTGTACCTCACGGAGGCGAGCAATGGCACCAACGGCCCAACCAGGTTCTTCCTGACCGTGGAGGGGCAGACGCCGGCGCCGTTCGATCCGTCCGCACCGCCGGCAGTGACGGCCAAGGTCGGCGCCGTGGAGGACTGGATCATTTCGAATCACACCGGCGACGTGCATGCTTTTCACATGCAGCACATGCATTTTCTCCTGCTGCAGATCAACGGCGAGGACAACTCCGATCCCGAATTGCGGGACACGGTGACGGTGCCGCCCTGGAGCGGCACCGGGCCTTATCCCACGGTGAAACTGAGAATGGATTTTCGCGATCCGCGGACTGCCGGTGTATTTGAATTCCAGGACCAGATTTCGCACGCCGCGGAGGCGGGGATGATGGCGAGGATCCGAGTCAATCCGTAGGCTCCTTCGTCATTCCCGTGTAAGCGAATCCAGCATCGGGCAGCCGCGAAGGAAAACATGGCAAACTGGGTCCCCGCCTACACGGGGAAGACGAATTCGATCTATTTCGACTCGCCGGCAACTTCCGAACTCTCCTGCGCTCCGGACTCGGGTGTCTGCAATTCCGCTATCGCCTGATTTACCAGCATGTTGGCCTTGGCAACCAGATCGACCACCGCCTGTACCACCACATTCTTTCCCTTCACCGGCGTGATGAACGCTATCAGCGGACAACTGACTTGCACGAGGTCCGTCCGCAGCCGGTACGAGAACCGGAATCCTGGACGGATGCCGTGGTTCTGTCCGCGCGCCAGTTCCATCGCCAGACGTGTGAAGATCGCGCTCCATTCCTTGTGGGGCTCGGCGGACAGTTGAAACTCGAGGCGGACCAGGTTCGGCCCGGCGGGCGCGGCTTCGCCCTTCAGGCCTGTTACGCCGATTTTTGCAGGCATGGGGCGGCCATCTTTGTCCATGTTTCTTGCCGGAACCTGTGTGACGGTGAGCCATAATACTCAACTCAAGGATGTGCGAAGACGCATCGCCAGCAAGGCGATGCAGAAAGCGGGATTCACCTGGAGGTGATCGCGCATTGCTTCCGTTCACCGATTCAAGGCATGACATTCATACAACGCGATTCGGCAGGGCTTTCAGCTCGGAGGATCATCATCCGCCTGGTCTGGATCCTGCTTGCCAGCGTGTTGCCGCCGCTCCTGCTCGATGCCTGCACCGCCTCACATCCGCCGTGGAGTCTGTTGGGCGACGCGACCAACAATCAGACACCGGACCCCTGCATGCGCCCCGCTGCCGGCAGCGCGGTCGTCGATGCGGAAGACCTGCGCAGCCGCGACGGCGTCCTCGACGTCAACCTGGCGATTCACAATCATCGCGAAGCGGATGGCTCGATACGCTACTGCTATACCCTGGCCGATGGCGCGCAGGCGCCGACGCTGCGCCTGCATCCGGGCGACCTGCTGGTACTGCATCTGGTCAATGCCCTGACCGAATTGGACACAAACCCGGCCGGCGGCGTCCGTCCGATGTGTCGGGCCAGGAGCGGTGTAAACAGGGATCCCTGTAGCGGCGGCGCGATGACCGCGCTCTCGACCAACCTGCACTTTCACGGATTGACCGTGCCGCCGGTGTGCCATCAGGACGATGTGCTGAAGACCCTGATCCAGCCGGGCGATGCGCCTTTCGAATACCGTTTTCGTATTCCGGACGACGAACCGCCGGGGCTTTACTGGTACCACCCGCATGTCCATGGCTTCAGCTCGATGGAGGTGGCAGGTGGTGCGTCGGGTGCCTTGATCGTGGAAGGCATCGAGCGCGCAAACCCGCGGCTTGCCGGCCTGCCGGAGCGGGTGCTGGTGATCCGCGACCAGCCGCCGATCAATCCCGGCGCCAAGCCTGCGGCCGCCGGCGACGCAAATGCCCCCGCTCCGCCGCAGATCGTGTACGACCGGGAAGGCGATGTCGTCAGCACCGGCATCGGCTCGGGCATGCCGGCGCGGGATTTGTCCATCAACTATGTGCCGGTGCCCTACCCCGACTATCCCCCTGCGTCGATCGTCATGAAGTCCGGTGAACGGCAGCTCTGGCGTGTATTGAACGCCTCATCGCTCACCTACCTGGACTTGGCCCTCAGGTTCGGCCATGTGCAGCAGGCGCTGGGAGTGGTGGCGATCGACGGCGTTCCCTTGAACCACGCGGGGGGCACGGCTCCGTCCGTCACCTGGCTGAGCCATATCAGTCTGGCCCCTGGATCGCGGGTTGAATTGATCCTTACCGGCCCGGCTGCCGGCATACCTGCAGCCTTGGTGACCCACTGGGTCGACACCGGGCCGGGAGGCGAAAACGATCCCGAACGCACGCTCGCATCCCTCACTGCAACGAGCGATGCCGCGGAGCCGGCATCGACGCTGCCGACTGCCCATGACCCCTTGCCGCCGGCCCGGTTCCCCTGGGTCGGCGATGCGACACCCGTACGCGTGCGCAAGCTGTATTTCTCGGAGAAGCTGGCAGATCCGAACAATCCCGCAAGCGCCACCGCTTTCTTCCTGACTGTGGATGGCCGGGAACCGGTGTCCTTCGATCCCAATTCCGGCATTCCGGACATTGTCGTCCGGCAGGGCGACGTGGAGGACTGGATCATCGAGAACCGCTCCGCCGAAGCGCACGCTTTTCATATCCACCAGTTGCATTTCCAGCTGCGGGATTGGGGCCTCAAGTCGATCAATGAGCCGTTCCTGCGGGACACCATCAATGTGCCCTATTACAATCCCACCATGCCGGACTATCCGAGCGTCCGGCTGCGCATGGACTTCCGCGATCCCGATACTGTCGGTACTTTCGTTTATCACTGCCACGTGCTGGAACACGAGGACGGCGGCATGATGGGCACGGTGCGCGTGGAACCGGCGAATGGCAGCGATACGACGCCTGCGAGCTAGGCGGATGCCGGCGTCGGCGCGGCACGGAGTATTTTGGACGGCTCGTTACCGAAGCGGTTTTACACGGCGCTAGTCCGGCGCGCCGAAGACCAGCGGCTCCAGATCGGCCAGATGGTCGTCGATCGAGAATCCGACGCCGCTGGAGACAATGCCCCAGGCGCTGACGGCGTTGAGCGTGGCGTCCTGTTGCGCCGCGGCATTGATACGGCGCTTGAACGCGCGATTCAGGACTTCCAGGTCGGTGTAGTGCGCCTTGAGACCGGCGAGATCCCAGTCCGGCTGCAGCCCCTGCTTGTGCAGCAGCAGCTGCCTGGCCAGATAGGCGCCGACCGTGCGCAGCAGGGTTTCTTCCAGGGTGGCAAATGGCAGGTGTGTCCGCGCCAGGCCGCGCATGCGGCCAAGTACAGGACAGGCGCTGGTGGCCATGATCAGTCCAACCAGCGAACTGAGGGCGTCCTGCACCTGGCATTCGCGGCTGACCGTCCGTTCCGGCATCACCACCTCCACCCGCGCTTCGTGGTACGAAATGATCTTCGCGAATGCGCTGATGGTCGGCGCCAGATCGCGTGCCGCCGGGCAGTGCGAATGAGCAGCGGCACTCAACGGGCAATTCGGGCACTGGCGAAAGTCCAGCCGGGTCCATTCGGGCGCTGCCGGGCCGCCCCCCTGCTCTGGGTCGACGCCGCCGGACGCATTGCGCAGCACATCGACGTCGATGCGCAGGGCGGCGCCATCCGCGAAATTGAATTGGTAGGAGATTTGCACTAGGGCCCCTCGGCCATCAATCGATCGCAGCCACCGTGTTCCTGCGCTTGCGCGGCCGCAGGATCGCCGCCTCCAGTTCCTCCAGGGCCTCGCCGGTATACACGGCGATACGCTGCATATGCGGCAAAGTGTCGCGGCAGGCGACGAAGCCGAAGTCGAGCGTATCGGCATAGCTCTGGCAGGTGATATTGATGGCCTGGCCGTGGGTAACCAGCGACACGGGATAATTGGCGACCATCCTGGCACCGCGGAAGTACAGGGTCTGCTGCGGCCCCGGCACATTGGAAATGGTGATATTGAACACCGGCCGGGTGCGGCCGCCCAGGCCGGTGACCAGCTGCGCGATGTACGGCCCCATCAGCATCATGGTGTAACTCTGGATGGCGTGCTTGGGCAGGCTCTGCAGGTGCTCCTTGGCGCGCAGGACGGAGGTGCGGATCGCCTCCAGCCGCTTGACTGGATCGGCGATGTCGGTGGCCAGGTTGGCGATGATGAAGCTGATGGCGTTGCCCTGTTCCTGATCGTCCTTGGGGCGCACCGAGACCGGGCAGCCGACGGTCAGAGACTTCGCCGGCAGGGCATTGGCTTCCTTCAGGAAGCGGCGCAGGGAGCCGGAACAAATGGCCAGCACGATATCGTTCAGCGTGCACTCGGCGGCCTTGGCGAGCCGCTTGATCCGCTCGATCGGGTAGATCTGGGTGGCGAAGCGCCTTGACCCCTTGATGCGGCCATTGAGTATCGACTTGGGCGCCCGGAACGGCGTGCCGAGCGTATCGTCCGGGCTGCGCGCGGCCTGAATCAGCTCTCCGGCGGCGCGGGCGAGATCGGGCACCGAACGCAGTCCGCCGCGGACGGCGCCTAGCAGCCCGCCGGCAGCCCTGACCGCAGCGGCGGCGGAATCGAGTTCCGGCCGCGGCGGCGGCGGCACCGCCCAGAACGGAGGGGTCTCAAGGTCATCCGGGCTTTTCGGCAGCACGCGCGCCAGCATGCGCGTAGCGCCGACCCCGTCGATCAGGGAATGATGGATCTTGATGTACAGCGCGAAGCGAGCTCCTTCCAGCCCCTGTATGACGGTGCATTCCCACGGCGGGCGCGTGAAATCGAGCGACTGGCTGTGCAAACGGGCGATCAGCTGGCCGAACTCGCGCTCGCCGCCCGGCCAGGGCAGCGCCGACAGGCGCACGTGGTATTCGATGTCCAGGTCGTTGTCCTCGACCCAGGCCGGTGCCAGGGTTTTCAGACGCGCGCTGCGCAGGCGCCGGTTCCAGGGAGGATAAAATTCGCGGTGCTCGCGAAACATGGCAAACATCCGCTGGAAATAGTCCGGCGGCGCATCCTTGGGCAATTCGAAGACCATCAGGCCGGCGACGTGCATCGGCGTATCGTGGGATTCCACGTGCAGCCAGGACGCATCCATCGGATTCAGACGCTTGGTTTTCATCGCTTTATCCCCGCACCGGAACTGCCCGTCCGGGACCGTGGTCCCCGAGTGCACTGATGGCGCCGATCCTGGGGAACCGGCCCAATCAGCAGATTTTGTTCTGCCGCAGAAGATAGCGCGGATCGGCCTGCCTTGCAGAACCCCGGGTCGACGGCCTGCTCGGCCGGCGCCGGCCATGAAGCCTGGGTTTCCGGGGAATTGATGGAAAATGCGGGCGCCTGGATTACACTGCCCCGAACCCGCCGCTACACGGGGCCAGGGAGGCTCCGGCGGATGTCGAATCCGGCTTTCGCCTGGCTTCGGACAACCGGTTTTGGGGGCAGCATGACGGACAGATTTCAGATTCAACTGTCGGCCGGCGAGATCCTGTTCCAGAAGGGGGACCGGGGCGACTGCGCTTATATCGTTGAGTCCGGAGCCATCGAAATCTGTCACCACCCGGAATTGCCGGGCGGTGTGGTGGCGCGTCTCGGCGCGCAGGAAATCTTTGGCGAGATGGCCCTGTTCGGGGAGGGCACGCGCTCGGCCGGCGCGCGCGCCGGGGAGCCCACCACCCTGACGCGGGTCACTCACGAATACCTGGGCGAGCGGCTGCAGGCGGCCAATCCGATGCTGCGCTATCTTTTGCGGACGCTCAGCAACCGTTGCCGTGATCTGCTCAACGGCAAGGACATCCTGGCCTGGCAACCGGCCGCAGTGCAGCAGGATAACGCCGATCGCACTGCGGCCAATGCCCGCGTCTACGCGGAACAAGAACTGACGCTGGCGCTGGAACGCGACGAGCTGCAGCTGCATTTCCAGCCCATCGTGCACCTGTCGGGACTTGAGGTCGCGGGCTTCGAGGCCCTGCTGCGCTGGCAGCATCCGCAGCGCGGACGGGTGTCTCCCGCCGATTTCATCCCGCTGGCCGAAGAGTCCGGACTGATCAACCCGATCGGGCGCTGGATCATCGATCGTTCCTGCTCTGCTTTGGTGCAGCTGCAGGCGGCGCGTCCGCAACAGCCGATATTCATGAGCATCAACCTTTCCAGCCGCCAATTCGACGACGCCGAACTGCTTCCGGCCATCGACCAGGCCTTGGCCCGGCACCCGGTGAATCCTGCGCTCATCAAGCTGGAGGTGACCGAATCGCTCCTGCTGCAGCGCCTGGACGACGGCTTGCGCCTGCTTCAAGCCTGCCGCGCGCGCGGTTTGAAGGTTTCGCTCGACGACTTCGGCACCGGTTACAGTTCCTTGTCCTACCTGCACCGCCTGCCGGTGGACACACTCAAGCTGGACCGCTCCTTCGTGCTGCAACTGGATACCAACGACGCCGGCATGAAGATCGTCGCCGCCGTGATTGGCCTGGCACACCAGTTGGGCATGGATGTCATCACCGAAGGGCTTGAAACCAAAGAGCAAATCGACACCCTGCGCAATTTGGGTTCCGACCTGGGCCAGGGTTATCATTTCAGCCGTCCTCTGAGCCTGGCTGAAGCCGCGGCATTCGTACGCAAGTCCCTGTAATAACGGCCCTTGCGGCTTGTGTCCCGCCAGCTCCCACCGCTATAATGTTCGTCTTTTCTGTCGGGGCCTTTAATCCAGAGGCGCCGGCATTTCTTTTGTCCGCTGGAGGGCTTGCGTATCAGCGCAGAACGTCAGGATCGCCGTAACGAGGAAATCAACGTACCGAGAGTGCGTGTGATCGGGTCGGATGGCTCGCAGGTCGGCGTCATGTTGACGCGCGATGCGGTGGCCAAGGCGGAAGGCGAAGGCTTGGACTTGGTCGAGGTATCGCCGAACGCGGATCCACCGGTCTGCAAGATCATGGACTATGGTAAGTACATCTACCAGAAGGACAAATCGCAGCAGGCGGCGCGCAAGAAGCAGAAGCAAATCCAGGTCAAGGAAGTGAAGTTCCGCCCCACCACGGAGGAAGCCGACTACCAGACCAAGCTGCGTGCCCTGATGCGCTTCCTGGACGAAGGCGACAAGGTCAAGATCACACTGCGTTACAAGGGTCGCGAGATGGCGCATCAGGAGTTGGGGTTCCAGCTCATCGACCGGATCAAGGCCGACTTGGAGCAGGTGGCCCTGATCGAGCAGTCGCCGAAGATGGAAGGCCGGCAGGCGATCATGGTGATGTCGCCGCGCAAGCACTAGAAGGACACAGCACACCAGGAAGCGTTTTCCTGGGTTTTCCTGGGAACAACCGGGTTTTACTGGAGCTACAAAGATGCCAAAGATGAAGACCAATCGCGGCGCCGCCAAGCGCTTCGCCCGCACCGGCAAGGGCGGGTTCAAGCGCAGCAGCTCGCACAAGCGTCACATTCTGACCAAGAAGTCCGCCAAGCGCATCCGCGATCTGCGCGGGCCGCAGATGGTGCATGGTTCGGACAACAAGGAAGTGCGGCAGCTGTTGCCCTATAGCTGAGTTTTTAATGTTGAACGGGGTCGCAGAAAGCCGCGACCCCGAACAAAAGTTCTTTTAAAATTTTTCCCACCCTTAAAAGATTCGCGGCAGCGAACACCATAACCAAGAGGTATTTGAAGAAATGGCACGAGTCAAGAGAGGCGTTACAGCACGCGCCCGCCACAAGAAGTTGCTGAAGAAAGCCAAGGGCTATTACGGCGGCCGCTCACGCGTCTTCCGCGCCGCCAAGCAGCAGGTCATCAAGTCCGGCCAATACGCGTTCCGCGACCGTCGCGTGAAGAAGCGCGAGTTCCGCGCCCTGTGGATCCAGCGCATCAATGCCGGCGCCAACGAGCATGGACTGTCCTACAGCCGATTTATGCACGGGCTGGCCGCTGCCGGCGTCGAGCTGGATCGCAAGGTACTGTCCGACATCGCGATCCACGACAAGCCCGCCTTCGCGCAGCTGGTGGCCCAGGCCAAGGCCCAGCTCGGCGTCTGATCCGCGTCCCCGATCAAGGGAGCGGCGCTAGCGCCGCTCCCTTTTTTTATGCGGCGCCGTTTTTTAAGTGAAACTTGTGGACGTCTCATGCAAAAACCGGTCATTCTTGACCGATTAAAATGGACATCCTCTAAAAGAACCGGTCATCCCTGACCGGACTATTCAAACCAGCTGAAAGCACACCTCTTCGTGTCCATGGCCAATGATCTGGAAGAACTGAGCAGCCGGGCCGCCGCCGAAATCGATGCCGCGGGCGATGCGCGGGTGCTGGAACAGCTGCGGGTCGACTTGCTCGGCAAGAAAGGCCGCGTCACCGAATTGCTGAAACAGCTCGGCGGCATGGCGCCCGAGCAGCGCAAGGCTTTCGGCGAGCAGGTCAACCGGGTCAAGGAAACCCTGGCGGCGGCGCTGGAGCGCAAGGCGCAGTCGCTGGCTGAATCCGAACTGGCGCGGCAACTGGCATCCGAAACCATCGACGTCACCCTGCCCGGCCGCGGCGAAGACATCGGCGGCCTGCACCCGGTGACGCGCACCATCCGCCGCATCGAGCGCATTTTCAATTCGATGGGCTTCGAAAGCGTGCAGGGCCCGGAAATCGAGGACGACTGGCATAACTTCCAGGCCCTCAACATTCCGGAGTCACACCCGGCGCGGGCGATGCAGGACACGTTCTACGCCCTCAACGGCGCGCGCCTGCTGCGCACCCACACCAGCCCGGTGCAGATTCGCACTATGAAGCAGCGCAAGCCGCCGATCCGCATCATCTGCCCCGGCCGCGTTTACCGCGTCGATTTCGATCGCACCCACAGCCCGATGTTTCACCAGGTCGAGGGCTTGTATGTCGCCGAGAGCGTCGGCCTGGCCGACCTGAAGCACGACTTGCAGCGTTTTCTGTCCTTGTTCTTCGAGCGCGAGGTGGAGGCCCTGTTCCGTCCCTCCTATTTCCCCTTCGTCGAACCCGGAGCGGATGTGCACATGCGCTGGGGCGACCGTTGGCTGGAGTTGCTGGGCTGCGGCGTGGTGCACCCCAACGTGCTCAACGCCGTCGGCATCGACCCGGAGCGCTACACCGGCTATGCCTTTGGCATGGGTGTGGAGCGCCTGGCCATGCTGCGCTATGGCGTCGACGACCTGCGCCTGTTCTTCAATAACGATCTGCGCTTCCTCGAGCAGTTCCGCTGACATGAAAATCTCCGAGAAATGGCTGCGCGAATGGGTCAGCCCTCCAGTCAGCGCCACGGCGCTGGCCGAGAAGCTCAACCTAGCCGGGCTGGAATGCGAAGCCGAACCGCTGATGCCGGACCTGCCGCAGGGCGTGGTGGTCAGCCTCATCGTCAGGACCGAGCCGCACCCGCAGGCCGAGCGCCTGCGCATCTGCGAAGTCGATGCCGGGCTCGATGAAACCCTGAAGATTGTCTGCGGCGCGGCCAACGCCCGCGCCGGCATCCTGGTGCCCGCGGCCCTGCCCGGCGCGCGTCTGCCCGGCGGCAAGGAGATCGGCGCCGCGGTGCTGCGTGGGGTCGAATCCAGCGGCATGCTCTGCTCCGCCGCGGAACTGGGCCTGGCGGAGAAATCCGAAGGCCTGCTGGAACTCGACCCCGACGCCTATCCCGGCACCCCGATCGAAAAGCACCTGGGCCTGGACGATCGCCTGCTGAACCTCGAGTTGACGCCGAACCGAGGCGATTGCCTGAGCATCGCAGGCCTCGCCCGCGAACTGGCCGCGCTGTACAGCCTGCCGGCGAAGGCCCCGACCATACGCCCGGCGGTCGTCAGCGCCCTGCCCAGCCGGGACGTGGTGGTCGAGGACAGCCAGGGCTGCCCGCACTACGTCGGCCGGGTGGTCGATCGCATCAACCCCAAGGCGCGCACACCCGACTGGATGCGCGAACGCCTGCGCCGCAGCGGCATCCGGGCGATTCACCCGGTGGTGGACATCACCAACTACGTGATGCTGGAACTGGGCCAGCCGATGCACGGTTTCGACAACGCCAGGCTGGCCGGCGCGGTACGCATCCGCCGCGCCCGCGCCGGAGAGCAGCTGGTGCTGCTCAACGAGCAGAATTTGCAGCTCAATCCGGCCGACCTGCTGATCGCCGACGACGGCGGCCCGCTGGTGCTGGCGGGTGTGATGGGCGGCGCGGCCTCCGGCGTCGGCGCCGGCACCACCCAGGTGTTCCTGGAAAGCGCCTGCTTCGACCCGATCGGCATCGCCGGCAGCGGCCGCCGCCACAAGCTGCTTTCGGATTCGCGTTACCGCAACGAGCGCGGCGTCGATCCGGGCCTGCAGCGGCGCGCCCTGGAGCGCGCCACGGTGCTGATCCAGCAGATCTGCGGCGGCGAGGCCGGACCTGTGGTCGAGGTCGGGCGGGCGCCGCAATACGGCGCCAGCCTGCGCCTGCGCCACAGCCGGATCGAACGTCTGCTCGGATGCACCGTGCCGGCGCGCGACGTGCCGGTGTTGCTCGCGCGCCTTGGCATCGAAACCCAGGCCGAGGAAGCCGGCGCCTGGCGCGCGCGCGTGCCGACCTGGCGCTACGATCTGCGCATTGAGGCCGACCTGGTCGAGGAAATCGGCCGCCTCTACGGTTACGACCGCATCCCGGCGCGCGCCAATGCCGCTTCGCTGGCGCCATTTTCCGTTCCCGAGACACAGCGTCCCGTAGACGCGCTCAAGGACATCCTGGTGGCCCGCGGCTATCAGGAGGTGGTGACCTACAGCTTCGTCGATCCGAAGCTGCAGGCGCAGCTGGATCCAGGCACAGCCGTGGTAGCGCTGGACAACCCCATCGCCGAAACCATGGGGGTGATGCGCAGCACGCTGTGGAGCGGACTGATCCCGACCTGGCTTTACAACCGCCAGCGCCAGCACAAGCGCGCGCGCCTGTTCGAATGCGGCGCCGCCTACGCCCCTGACGGCGCCGGCACGCGCGAAGCGCAGCGCCTCGCCGGACTGGTTGCCGGCACCGCTCTGGCCGAACAATGGGGCAGTCAGCCCGGGCGCCCGGTCGATTTCTATGACGTCAAGGCCGATCTGCTGGCGCTGATGGGGGATTCCGCCGGGCGCTTCTGCTTCGAGCGCGGCGAGCACGCGGCGCTGCATCCCGGGCGCTGCGCGCGCATTTTGCGCGACGGGCAGCCGGTGGGCTGGCTGGGCGAGCTGCACCCGCGCCTCGCGCAAACCCTGGATATCGGCGAAGCCCTGGTGCTGTTCGAGCTTGATGCGCAGAAGGTAGGCGCCGCACCCCTGCCGCAAGCTGCGGCGGTGTCCGAATTCCCTTCGTCGCGGCGTGACCTCGCGCTCGTCCTGCGGGAGGAAGTTCCCGCCGAAGAACTGGTCGCGGCAGCCCGAAAAGCGGGGGGTCCACTGCTCCGATCAGTCCAGGTTTTTGACATTTATCGCGGTCCAGGACTGCCGGAAGGCTTTAAAAGCATAGCCTTAGGCTTGATTTTTCAAGACTATTCACGCACCCTTCACATTGAGGAAATCGACGCTGCGGTCAGGGAGATTACCGATAGCGTGTCCGCCCAACTGGGGGCCTCGGTCCGAGGATAGTTGAGGTCGAAAAGCGTGGCGCTGACCAAAGCAGAGCTGGCAGAAGCCCTGTTTGATGAATTGGGGCTCAATAAGCGTGAAGCCAAAGAATTCGTGGATCTCTTCTTTGAGGAGATTCGTGGGCGGCTGGAAAGCGGCGAGCCGGTGAAGCTCTCCGGTTTCGGCAACTTCGAGCTGCGCGACAAGAACCGGCGTCCGGGCCGCAATCCCAAAACCGGCGAGGAAATCCCCATTTCAGCCCGGCGCGTGGTGACCTTCCGCCCGGGCCAGAAGCTGCGCCTGCGGGTGAGCGTCGATGAAAGCAGCGGCTGAACTGCTCGCGCCCTTGCCGGAGATACCGCGCAAGCGCTACTTCGCCATCGGTGAAGTCAGCGACCTGTGCGCGGTCAAGCCGCATGTGCTGCGCTACTGGGAACAGGAGTTTCCGCAGCTCAAGCCGATCAAGCGCCGCGGCAACCGCCGCTATTACCAGATCGACGACGTACTGATGGTGCGGCACATCCGCAGCCTGTTGTATGAACAGGGCTTCACCATCGGCGGCGCGCGCCAGCGCCTCAAGGATCAGCCCAAGGCGGAGCGAATGAAGGCCATCCAGCCGGTGCCTGTCGTCTCCGTCGGGGTAGTGGCATCGCCCCCGCTGACGCGCAAGCAGAAAGAACTGCGCGAAATCCGCTCCGAGCTGGAGACACTGCTGCAGCGTTGGCCGGTGTAAAGTTTGCCGCCGCGCAGGAACCCGGGAGCCGGTTGCCGGTCAGAAAGCCTGGCCGCCGCGGAGACTCGGGGTGCCAGCAGCGTTCATCGCGATCGCCACCGAACCCCTCCGCCGCGGTCACCCGCCGCGCTGCCGCTATGCCGGCGGCCCGGCCACGATCTGCACCTGGTCCTGATCGTGCAGCGATTCTCCGCCGCGCACGACCACGCTGTCCCCCGGCGCCAGGGAGCCGTCCACCGCGATCCAGTCGCCGTCGGCCACACCCGGCTTGACGGCAATGCGCTCGGCCTTCTGGTTGCGGATGCGGAACACCGCCATGCCTTCGGCGCGGATGATCAGCGCGTCGCGCGGCACCGCCAGCAATTGCTGCGCGATGCCCAGCGGCAATTCCGCATGCACCAGCGCGCCCACCGCCGGCTGCGGCCGCATATTTTCCGCATCCAGGACCACCTCGAAGCTCTGCGAACGGGCGTCACCGGCCGCCACAATGGCCTTCACCGGCGCATGCGCCTCGGCACCGTCGATCTGCACCGTCACCATGCCGCCGGGGGTGATGGCCCGCACGTGTCGCAGCGGCAGGAACAGGTGAATCTCCAGGCCGCCCTTGCCGGCCAGCCGCGCCACCACATCGCCGATCGCCGCATATTCGCCGGCGCGCTTGTCCCGCTCCACCACCACGCCGTCGAACGGCGCGCGGAATTCCATGCGGGACAAGCGCTCCTCCAGTTCCTGCTGCGTGGCCTTGGCGATCTCCAGATCGCTGCGCGCCAGATCGCGAATGTTTTCCTGCTGATCGAGCTGGTCGCGGGTGATGGCCTCGCCGGCGGCGGAGAGCCGCTCGAATTCGCGCTGCGCCTGCTTCAGCGCGATTTCGGCACGGGTGACGCGGGCCCCGAGTTCAGCTTTTTGCAGCGACAGTTGCGCGGTATCCAGCCGCGCCACCACCTGCCCCCGTTTCAGCGTGGTGCCGACATCCGCGACCCAGGCCAGGTTGCCCTCGACCGAGGCCGACAGGTCGGCACTGCTGTGGCTTTGCACCTGGCCCGCCACGGACACGGTCGGCAACAGCTGCCTGAGTTCGGCCGACGCGACCCGCACCGGGGCGGCCGGACTCTGCGCCACCGCCAATGCCGAAGCGCTGCCCAGCAGGCAGGCACAAAAGCCCAGGATGACGGCGATCCTGCTGGCTGAGCGGTTCATGCCGGAACCTCGTGGGGTGCGATGGAGACCTGGGTTTCGCCCAGGCGCAGCAGGCTGGGCATCAGGAACCAGGTAAAGGCGGTCCCGATCATCATGCCGCCCACCGTGACCGTGGCCAGCCCGCGGTAGATTTCGGCGCCCAGTCCCGGTGCCAGCATCAGGGGCAACATGCCGAGTACGGCCGTCAGCGTGGACAACACGATCGGCCGGGCACGCGTTTCCAGGGCCTGGGCCACGGCTTCACGCCGCGACACGCCGGCGCGTTCGCGGGCGCGGGTCTGGTCCACCAGCAGGATCGAGGCGTTGACCACCAGGCCCAGCAGGATGATGAAGCCGATCATGGTGAGCAGGTCCAGCGCCTGGAAATGCACCAGGCCCAGCAATCGCAAGCCGGCGACCCCGCCCGCCATCGCCACCGGCAGCACCAGCAGGACGATGAAGCTGTCGCGTACCGAACGGAACAGCGCGGACATCAGCGCGAACAAAATGGCGATGGCCAGGGCGAAGTTGCTGGCCATGGTGGCCAACGCCTTGTTCAGGTCGCTGGCGGTGCCGTTGTAGCTGAGCGTGGCGCCCACCGGCAGCGCGGTACGCAGCTGCGGCTCCACTTTCTCGCGCAGCACTTTCTGCGCGTCGGCGATGGTCATATTCTCGGGCGGCTCGAAAAACAGGTCCACGGTGCGCCGGCCATTGACCCGCAACAACGTAGTCGGCCCGACCGTCTGCCTCAGCTCGGCCAGGTCGCCGACGGTCTGTACCCCGGCACCGGGCGTCACCAGGGGCAGTTCCGACAGCGCTTCCGGCGAGCGCCAGCGCGGGCCGCGCAAGATCATGTCCATACGCTCGTTGCCGTCGAAGTATTCGCCGATATACAGGCCGCCGGTCAGGGCACGCAGGGCAGAGGCGACGCCGGACCGGTCCAGCCCGGCGCGCGAAATGCGCCACTCGTCCGGCTTCAACTGCAGCTCGGGCTCGGCCAGGGACAAGGGCGGCGTGGGCTGCGGATAGGTGCCCGGCAGCGCCTCGGTGATCGCCTGCTGCGCCAGCTTGGCCGCGGCGAGCAGACCAGGCATGTCGGAACCCTGCAGATCCAGTGCAATGCCGCGGCTGTTGCCGCCGTCCACCGACAGCAGGGAGCCACGGCTGACATAGGCCTGGGTGTCCGGCAGACCGGACAGGATTTCATCGCGCATGGTCTTCTGCATCAGCGCGCCCTCGCCCGGATTCTTCGGGTAGACGGTCAGCTGGTTGTTGCCGGAATCGTCCATGTACAAGTTGTAGTACTTGACCTCGGGCTGTTTGCCGTCCTGCAAATGCGGCTTGAGGCGCGCCACGATGGTCTTGCCCAGCTCGTCGCGAATGGTGGTGATATTGCTGCCCGCAGCAACCTGGAACGGGGCCTGCAGATTGTCGGTCGGCGCCACCGGCAAGTAGTCGACCTTGGGTACCATCAGGTAGCAGAACAGAAGGCTGCCAGCCACCAGCGTGCCGATCCAGGCCGACCGCTGCATCGGCGTGTCCGTAAGGCGCATCGCCAAGCCCGCCATTCCGCTCCACCAGTGACGGTGCCGGTCGGCCGGGATGGTGCGTGCCAGGGCCCAGCGGTTGGCGGCCGGAATGACGGTCGCCGCCACCAGCAGCGAGCCGGCATGCGCCACCGCCATGGTGATGGCGAGGTCGGCGAACAGCTGGCCCTCCACGCCCTTCATGAACAACACCGGCAGGAAGATGGCGATGCTGGTGAGCATCGAGGCGAACAAGGCCGGAATCACCTCGCTGGCGCCCTCGCTCGTGGCATTGCGGCCGCCGCGGCCCGATTGCACGTAGCGGATGATATTGCCCTGCACGATCAGGGCGGCATCGGTCACGATGCCGGTGGAGAAGGCCAGCCCGGCCAGCGAGATCACATTGAGCGTGCGCCCGAGCAGATGCAGTGTGATCACCGCAAAGGCCAGCGACAGCGGGATGGTGGCGGCGATCACCACCAGGGCGCGCGGCCCGCGCAGGAAGTACCAGAGGCCGCCGATCGCCAGCAGGATGCCGATGACCAGGCTGTCGCGCACGAAGCCGATGGCGCGGCGCACATAGACGCTGGCGTCCCAGGACAGTTCGATGAACAGCTTTTCCGTCTTGAGCGGCCCATCGTTCAGCCCGGCGATGACCTGCTTCACGCCGTCGATGATGGCGACGGTGTTGGACTCGTTGGTACGGGACAGAGTGATGTAGTAGGCGGGCTCGCCGTTGCGCAGCGTGAAGTTGCGCTGGTCGGCCAGATCGACTTTGGTCTGCGCCAGGTCGCGCAGGTAGATCGGGCGGTCATTGTTCCAGCCCAGGATCAGGCCGCCCAGTTCCGGCACCGGCTCGCGTCCGGTGAAACGCACCGTGAGCTGGCGCCGGCCGACATCGCTGAAACCGGCCGAAGCATCCTGCGCACGCGCCAGCGCCGTGGAGATCTTGTCCACCGATACGCCCAATGCCGCGGCGCGGAACGGATCGAACTCGATCTGCACCTGGCGTTGCCGCTCGCTCTGCAGGTTGACGTTGGACACGCCAGGCACCTGCGCCAGCCGCGGCTTGATCACCTCGGTGATCAGCTTCTGATAGCGCGCCAGGTCGGTCACCGGATTGCCCGGCAGCGGCCGCAGCAGCAGCGAAGCGGCCACGTCCTGGTTGAAATTGCCATTGCCGCCGATCACCTGCGGCCGGTCCGAATCCACCGGCGGCTGCGGATACACCCGGTTGAGCCGGTTCAGCACGTCCAGCATCGCCTGGGTCATGTCGGTGCCCAGTTCGAAGGTGAGGTTGATGATGCCGAAGCCGCGCTGGATGAAGCTGCGCATCTCGGTGACCCCGGACATGCCGTTGAGCACATTCTCCTGCGGCTCCACCAGCGCCTGCTCCACTTCCGCCGGCGCCGCCTCGCGCCAGCCGCTGACCACGCTGATGCGCGGCTGGGCGGTATTGGGCAGCAGCTGGATCGGCAGCTTGATCAGGGCCAGCGAACCGAACAGCAGCAAGATCAAGGCGCCAGCTACGATCGCAGCCGGATTGCTTTGCGATAACTCGGTCAGACGCATATCCCTGGCTCCCCCACGGCAATGCCCGCACTGCAGCATTGCAGTGCCTGATTGTTGAGCTTTGACGCGGCGGCCGGGTGCTTGGTTTAAGTCAATGCCCGGTGCAGCACGCGCGTGCAGCGGGCATCAAGGCTCGCCCGGTCGGGGCCGATTGCCGTTCCCCCATCGCAGCTGCAAAAAAAGCGCCGCCAGCAATGGCGGCGCTTGCCGATCGGTATCCCGTTCGGGAATTAAGTTCGAATCACTCCTTTTCCTTCTTCGGGGGCTGCTTGTTTGCAGGGGGCTTGGCCTGCGGGTGGGGATGCACTTGTGCCTGTGGGTGCGGCTGCGCTTGTGGGTGTGGCTGCGCTTGCGGGTGTGGCTGCGCCTTGGGCTGCGGATGCTGCGCCGGCTTCGGCGCTGCCGCAGGGTGCTTCGCTGCCACTGGCGCCTTTGCCCCTACCGGCCCTACCGCGTGCTTCGCGGCGGGAGCTTCCTCGTGGCGGGCTTCCTGATGCTCCTGGTTTTCATGTGCCGCGGCGGCGCCATGCTCGTTGAAGGCACCGGGCTTGCTGGTAGCGGCAAGCGCCGCTGCCGGATGGCCGTGATTTTCCGAAGCGCGCAGTGCCGGATTGGTCGCCGCGGCCTCCCGGTGCGAGACCTGGGCCGGGGTGGGCGGCGTGTGGCGCTCGTGCTCGGCCTCCATCTCCTGCTGCGTGGGCTTGGCGACAACGCCACCGGGACCGTTGAAGCTGGTCCGGTTTTCGGTCACGTTGTTGACCACCGTTTCGTTGTAGGTGTTGTGGATGATGTTGACGTTGACGTTGTTGACAGCGGTGTTGTAGCTGAACGCACCGCCGTTCCAACGCCCGCCTGCATAGCCGACGCCAACATAGCCGAAGCCGTAGTTCACGCCGCCGTAGAAGCCGACATGGGGGCCCCAATAGCCGGCGTGAAATCCATAGGCACCTGCGCTGAAGCCCCAATAGCCCGGCGTCCACAACAGGCCTACGCTGGGGGGTTGGACCCAGGTACCCGGTACCCAGTAGTAGCCGACCGCGCCGTAATGCCAGTAACCCGGTGTCCACAGATAGCCCGGCTCCGGACACGGCGGCTGTTCATACACCGGCAGCGGCGGCGGCGGCTCAGGAGCGGTGACCACCTCCACGCTTGCAATCGGTGCAGGCGGAGGCGGTGCCTCGTAGACGGGCGCAGGCGGTTCCGGGGCGGGTTCGACGGCGCAAGCGCCGAGACCCCCCGCCACAGCCAACAGCAGGGAAATGCGGGTCAGCCTTAACTTGTGCATTGTAGTGCAGCTCCTTGTTTTAAATGGCAAATATTCTATGTACCCGGTCAGCACGGGCGGCTCTCCAGGAAATAACCGGGGCATCTGCACAGCGCCGCGTCCTGGCCCTGCCCCCTCCTTGAATCGCAACAGATCTTAACAGTTGGGCCTGAACGGAACCTGAAGGATTTCCGCAGCCTATATCATTAGAGGCATGGCTCCCGATGGCCTATCGGCCCTTGAACTCGGGGCTGCGTTTGCCGACAAACGCTTCCACCGCCTCGCGGTGATCTTCGGTTTCGTGTGCCATGGCCTGGAACGCGGCCGACAGTTCCAGCACGTCGGCCAGGCGCTGTTGCTGGCCTTCGCGCAGCAGGCGTTTGGCCAGGCGCAATGATTTGGCGGGATTGACGACGATGCGCCCAGCCAGGGCCTGCGCTTCGGCGAGCAGTTCTCCGGCGGCCACGATCCGCGACACCAGGCCGATTTGCAGCGCCGCCTGCGCGTCCAGGGTGTCGCCGGTGTAGATCAGTTCGGCGGCGCGCGACAAACCCACCGCGCGCGGCAGGATCCAGGCGCCGCCGTCGCCGGGGATGAGGCCCATCTTGATGAAGCTGGAAGCGAATTTTGCGCCGTCGGCGGCAATGCGAATATCACACAGGCAGGCCAGGTCCAGACCGAGGCCGATCGCATGGCCGTTGATCGCCGCGATCGCCGGCACCTCGGATTCCCACAGGGCGCGTGCAACGCTCTGCACGCCGTGCTTGTAATTGGCCCGGGTTGCGTCCGGCGCGTCGAGCGGGCCGATGCCGGTGCGCTCCTTCATCGCCTTGATATTGCCCCCGGCGGAGAAGGCCGAGCCGGCGCCGGTGAGGATGATGCAGCTGACGCCGCGGTCATCGTTGGCGCGGCTCAGGGCGGCGACCAGGTCCGCGCAATCCTGATGCGTGGCGATGGCGTTGCGCGCTTCGGGCCGGTCCATCGTCAGAGTGACAATGCGCCCATTCTGCTCGTAGCGTACGAACGGCGCATGGCTTTCCACTTGAGTCATCGGGGTGCTCCTCCGTCAAATCCAGCATGTCAGATATTGTGGCCACGCCTGGGGCAGGCCGCACCGCAAGCCATGGCCTGCAGTTCGGCGCGCATGTCATTCGATGCCCGATGCCTTGTTGCCGACGCGGCGGATTGGAGCAAGTGTCCCGGCCGCGGCGCAGCAGAATGCGGGCGTCACCACCAGGCGATCGAGGATTGGTGATCTGATCGAAGTGCTTGTGCTCCAGCAAGACCAGCAGCACATGCCGCAGCGACTCGCGGATGCGCAACATCCGCGCATCCGTAACGGTTGCCGGGCGCGACCGGTACGGATGCAGGCTGTTGTGGGTCATGGGCGGATGGAGTGGAGGCAAGTTGACGGCTGCAGTGAATTGGCTGGGCGCATTGTGGCCGACTTGCGCTCCCCGGCAAACAAAGGTTTTGATTGACTGATTGACCGTCCAAGGGACGGCCGCGGTGATTCTCCAGGCCACACGAAGCTGTGCTTGCACTGCTTCCTGACGGCCGCAGCAGCGGCGCGGCGCGACAGCCCGCTCCACACTGCATCGTCGATTGACAGCGCCGCGCGCCGTTACTATGATTCATAGTGTCTCATATCTAATATGGCACAACTCAAAACCAAGCGGCGCCTGAAAGCGGCGTCCGACTGCCAGGGCAGTATATAAGCGACAGGGAGGAGAGCGATGACGACGATCACTCACGCGATGCCGGTTGCGGTCGCGGGGCCGGAAGCGGCGGGGCACAAGATCCAGGGAGCGCAGGCAGCCGGTCTGTGGCGGCCGGCCGGCTTGCCCGCATGACGCGCTATGTTTTCGTTGGACAGTCGAGCCCCGTGGACGGCCGGGAAGAAGAGTATGTGCAGTGGTATCTCAATCGGCATCTTCCGGCGATGCTCCAGTGTGCCGGCGTGGTTTCCGTACGGCGCTTCGGGCTTGCCGACTCACAGCTTCCGGGCACCACTCCGGCCTGCAAATATCTGGCGATCTATGAAATCGAAACCGAGGCTGCACGGACTTTCGTCGAGGACATGCTCCGTCGCGCCGTCAGCGGAATTCTGCCTTCAAGCAACGCAAACGCCCCCGGCTCGTCCGGCGTGGTATGGGAGGAGTTGAAATGAGCCGGCAAACAGGTACATCTTTAAAGAGCAGCACGGCCGTGCTGGCCGCAGCGCTGGCAGTGGCCGGGCAGTGTCATCCGGCCTGCGCCGCGGTCCAGGCGTCGGGAGAACCTCAGGAAGTCACCGGCGCAGCGGGCCAGGACGCTCCGCCGCCACCGGCGCCTGCGCCGGAGGCTCCCGCAACCCCACCGCCCGCTTCCCAGCAAGCCGGGACAGCGCAGCCCCAGGAACCGGCCATTCCGGTCACTCCCCCGGCCGAACAACCGGCACAACAGGAAGTGCAGGGCCTGGAAACGGTCATCGTGACCGCCCGCCGCAAGGCGGAAAACCTGCAGGACGTTCCAGTCGCCATCTCGGCGATGGGCGATCAGGACCTCAAGCGCGAGCAGATCAACAGCCCGCAAGACCTTCAAGGCCGCGTGCCCTCCCTGGTGATCGGCACCGGCAGCCAGATGCGCAACACCGAAACCCCGACCATCCGCGGCCAGGGCACCCAGTATGGCGCCCCTCCCGGTGTGGTGATCTACTTCGCCGAAGTGCCCCTGCCCTCCGATCCCGTCGCCAGCAACCAGGGCGGCCCGGGCAAGTTCTTCGACCTGTCCACCGTACAGATCCTCAAGGGCTCGCAGGGCACCCTGTTCGGCCGCAATACCACCGGCGGCGCCATGCTGCTTGAACCGCACAAGCCGGAAAAGGATTTCTCCGCCTCGCTCGAAGCCGGAGGAACCACCTACTCCGGCTACAACTCGGACGGCGTACTCAACCTGCCCTTGTTCGACAAGAGCCTGCTGCTACGCGCCGCCGGGCAATACTATGAACGGGGCGGCTTCACCCACGACGTCGCCAGCGGGGTCGACTACGACAACAAGCGCTACGGCACGGGGCGCCTGGGAATCACCTGGCGACCAAACGACCTGATCGACAATTATCTATTGGGGTACTACACCGGCAGCCATGACAACGGCACCGGCACGGTCATCCAGAACATCAACAAGACCGGCCTCAACGAGGCTATCCCGGCCGCCATCGGGCTCGGCGTACTGTCCCAGGTTCCAGGGCTCAACGTGGCGCAAACCGCCAACCTGGGCTGCCTGCTGCTGGACATCTACGGGCCCTCCACCAATTGCGGCCAGGACATCCTGGCCGAACAGAACGCCCGCGGCCCCCGCCAGGTGCAGCTGAGCGCCCATCCCGACGACATCCTCAAGACCGGCGCCGTCACCGACCAGTTCACGTGGAGACTGGCCGAGGAGCTGACGCTGCGCAACATCGCCAGCTACTCCTCGTTTCGGCACCAGTACCGCTGGGACCAGGACGGATCGCGCGCCGACTTCAACGATTTCATCAATCCCGACGATACCGACGACTCCGATCTGCACACCTACACCGAGGAACTGCAACTCCAGGGCAAAGCATTCGATGGCTGGCCCCAGTATGTCGTCGGCGGCTACTACGAATACACCGGCGCCACCGGCACCATCAATGGCAGTGAACTGTTCATCGAGACGATCTATCAGCATTACGACGAGACCAAGCGCTCCATCGCCCCATTCGCCCAGTTCACCTACGATTTCGGCAGCCTGTTCGATGCGCTGTCCGGCCTGAGTCTGACCGGGGGAGCGCGGTATACCTCGGACAGCATTTCCGGCACCGCCATGCTGCGGCAGACTGCCCTCGGATTGATCAATACGGTCAATAACTCCTTCACCACATCAGTCAAGGACTCGGCGCCGACCTACACGGTAGGCCTGGACTACAAGTTCGATGCCAACCTGCTGTATGGCAAGATCAGCCGCGGCTACAAGACCGGCGGTATCTCGGTCATCGCGGTCAACCCAGCCCATTACACCTACAAGCCGGAGTACGTCACCAACTACGAGCTTGGCCAGAAATCCGACTTCGAGATCGGCAACATTCCCGCCCGCATCAATACCTCGGTGTATTACACCAGCTACACCGGTCTGCAGAAAACGGCGCCCGACTCCTATGTCCCGCCGAACTCGATCAGTCCGCTGCCGGACCTGGGCGGCGCCGTCTTCAATGTCGGCAAGGCCTGGGTCGCCGGTTTCGAATTCGAGGGAACGGTCCAGCCGTTCCGCGGCTTCACCATGGTCTCGAGCTATGGCTACACCAAGGCCGCTTACAGCCAGTTCAGCCTGCTCTATGGCGGCGCCACGCCGCAGCTCGACTGCACCGGCCAGCAGATTCAGCGCGGCGGCACCTTGCAGCTGACCTGCCTGCCGTTCCAGTCGACGCCGACGGATCAGTTCAGCGAGTCGGCGCACTACCTGCTGCCGTTCGACCCCTCGATCGGCGACTTGGAGGTTTCGGCGACCTGGTCCTGGACCGATCACATCTACAGCTCGCCGACCACCTTGCCGCAGGCCGAGCCGGGGGCCTTGCTGCCTTCGCATGGGCTGCTCAACGCCAGCATGAGCTGGAGCAAGATCATGGGCACCGCCTTCGACTTCCAGGTGTTCGGCAGCAATCTCACCGACAAGCTCTACCGCATCTCCAACAGCAACCAGTGGAATCTGACCTACACCCAGAGCGCGATCTTTTCGGAGCCGCTGTTCATCGGCGTGCAGCTGGGCTATCACTGGGATTGAGTCGCTTCCAGCATCCGGCTTTCCACATTCCAGGATATACACGGCAAAATGATGAAGACCCCCTTACTCCGGCGTCCTGCACTTGGGCGAGGCCTGCTTGGGCCGGTCCTGTGGCTGTGCCTGTTGGCGCTGCCCGCGGCCCATGGCGCCGAGACCTTTACCGACCAGCGCCAGATGGGGCTCAAATATTCGCCGCTGACTCAGATCAACGCCGGCAACGTCGGCAAGCTGGCACAAGCCTGGGAGTACCACACTGGCGAAACCAGCCACGACAACAAGGTGCTCGACGCCTTCGAGGACGAGCCCAGCCTGATCGACGGCAACCTGGTGGTCTGCACCACCTCGCGGCGCCTGATCGCCCTGGACCCCGCCAGCGGCGCCCAACGCTGGATCTACGATCCCAAAGCCAGGCCCAACGGCATGCGCAAATGCCGCGGCATCTCCGCCTGGACCGACGATGCCGCCGCCACCGGTTCGATGTGCAAGACCCGCATCTTCCTGGGCACTTCGGACTACCGTCTGGTGGCCGTGGACTCGAAAACCGGCAAGACCTGCCCGGACTTCGGCGACGGCGGCCAGGTGCAGATGCAGCCCAGCAAGGAGGAGATCTGGCCCGGAGAGGTCACCGCCAACTCGCGTCCCGCCGTGATCAACGGCGTGGTGGTGGTCGGCTCCACGGTAGCCGACGACCAGCGCTTGGAAGCGCCCAGCGGCCGGGTGCTGGCCTTCGACGCGCGCAGCGGCAAGCCGCTCTGGCAGTGGGATCCGATTCCGCGCAATCCCGCCGACCCGGCGATGAAGACCTGGCTCAAGGGCCCGGACATCCCCAACGGCGCCGGCAACGTCTGGTCCGAGATGGCGGTGGACGAAAGCCTGGACCTGGTCTACCTGCCCACTTCCAGCCCCTCGGTGGACTTCTACGGCGGCGCGCGGCCGGGCGCCAACGCCTACGCCGACTCCATCGTGGCGCTCAAGGGCAAGACCGGCGAGGTGGCCTGGTACTTCCAGTTCGTACACCACAACCTGTGGGACTTCGACACGCCTGCGCAGCCCCTGCTGATGGACCTGCCCTACAACGGCAAGATGGTGCCGGCGCTGGTGCAGAACACCAAGATGGGCCTGATCTACGTGTTCGACCGCCGCACCGGCGAGCCGCTGCTGCCCTACGTGGAGAAGCCGGTGCCGCAGCAGGGCGCGGTACCGGGCGAGTGGCTGTCGCCGACTCAACCCTTCCCGGTCGGCATGCCGGTGCTGGCCAAGCAGGGGCTCACTCCCGACGATGCCTGGGGCATCACATTCATCGACCGCGGCATGTGCAAAAAGCGCATCTCGGAGCTGAACTACGGCCCGATGTACACCCCGCCCAGCCTCAAGGGTACGGTGCTGATGCCGGGCGCCGCCGGCGGCCCCAACTGGGGCGGAGGAGCCTACGATCCGGCCTCGCACCTGATGGTGGTGCCGGCCAGCCAGGTGGCGATGGTGGTCACGCTGGTGCCGCGCGAGCAGGTGCAACTCAGCAAGGACGAGGCTATCGAGAGCGGCAAGCCCATGCTGTTTCCCACCGCCGGCACGCCCTACGTCACCAAGATGGAGCCGCTGCTGTCGCCTCTGGGCACGCCCTGCAGCGCGCCGCCCTGGGCCACGCTGACTGCCGTGGACCTGACCAGCGGCGCCAAGAAATGGGAAGTTCCGCTGGGCAGCATCGACAAGCTGGCGCACCTGCCCTTTGAAGTCAACCTGGGCACGCCCGGCGCCGGCGGCCCGCTGGTCACCGCCGGCGGCCTGGTCTTCATCGGCTACACCTTGGACGACCGCATGCGCGCTTTCGACCTGCAGACCGGCAAGACCCTGTGGAAGACCTCGTTGCCGGCGGCCGGCATGGCCACGCCGGTGAGCTACGAGGCCAACGGCGAGCAGTACGTGGTGATCACCGCCGGCGGCCACAGCATGTACGGCACCACCAAGGGTGATTCGGTCATGGCTTTCAAGCTGAAGCAATAGAGGACCAGCTGGATCCGGTCCGCCATGGCGTGCGTACCGGTCGGCCCGGCGGCCGCATGGACCTTGCAGCGAAGAGCCATTCCGCTTGCGGGCGGTCTTGGACACGGCCTTGAGATGCGGCATGCCCAGGCATACCAGCACACCGTGCCGGGGGCTCAGAACTGGTTCTCGGGCAAGCGCACGATCAAGCCGTCGAGTTGCGGCTGAACGCCGATCTGGCAGGTCAGGCGGCTACTGGGCAGCACGGCGAGAGCCCCTTCCAGCATCGTGCTTTCCTCTTCTTTCATCGGCTTGAGCGGGCAGGCCGGCTCTCGTCGATATAACCGTGGCAAGTAGCGCAGGTGCAGCTGCCGCCGCAGTCGCCGACGATGCCGGGCACCATATTGCTGCGGGAGTTCACCGTCAGTTCGAGCGGCGCCAGGATCGGCGACCGGCTTACCACCAGCGGCGACATCATCCCCAGCGCGGAGCCGCATGGGACCGCGCAGGCGGCTCCCAGCCGCAAGAAATCAAGAAAATAGGGCCGTGAAGACCGTACCCATCGTCGATGATGAGCTTGGCAACGCCGAAGCTCGGGGTCTGCTGCTTGAGGATGAAGGCTTCAAGGTGTTTTGCGCTTACAACGGCCAGGAAGGGCTGGCCCAGGTCGCCGAGGTAAAGCCCGACCTGGTGATCCTGGATTACATGATGCCCTTGATGAACGGCAGCGAAGTTGCACAGAAATTGCGTGAGACTGAAGCAGTGAGGTGAACAGGGGAATGGTACGGAAACCTAAGTATTGCGCCGACGGAATGCGCCCGACCACGCCGTCCGCCTTGCCGTTCCCTCTGTTATCATTCAAACGCTCAGGCATTTCCGACGTACGGCTTGCACAATTGCCGCGGGGAGTCGCGGTGCTGGGCGTGATTACTTGCTGGCAGCCATGCCATACCGGCCGAGAAGGATCTTGGTCAAACATGGTGGCTAAGTGCATTCAGCCAGGAGGCGGCAATGGCAGGGTCGTATGAGGGCAAAACCTACCCGGTGTTGTGGGTGGATGACGACTACGACCTGACCGGCAGCCTGGTCGAATATCTGGCTGGACAGGGTTATGCCGTCGATTGCGCCCCTGACCTGGCGAGCGCCCGGCGAGCCCTCGGTGAGACCCATTACGATCTGGTGCTGGTCGACCTGGATTTGCCCGACGGCAGCGGTTTCAGCCTGATACGGGATACGCCGCGCAGCCAGGCGCGTGAATTCGTCGTCATCACGGGTCACGGCAGCGTCAGAACGGCGGTAGAAGCGCTCCGGCACCAGGTTTTCGACTACCTGATGAAGCCGGTGGAGCTGGCGGAGCTATGCAACCTGCTGGCACGCGCCAGCCATGCCAAAACCCAGCCTGCGGCCCTGGCCAAGCCCCTGCTGCCACCAAAGCCTGCCGCTCCCGGCAGCCTGCGCCAGCAGACGAATCCGGGGACCTCCGATCCGATACCGGCCAATTTACTGCTCGGCAATTCCAGCAGGATGGTGCAGGCGCAAAAGCTCCTGACCCGAGCCGCGGACAGCGATATCACCGTGCTGGTGCTCGGCGAAAGCGGTACCGGCAAGGAGGTCGCCGCCGCCTGCCTGCACCAGTTGTCCGGACGGCGCGGCGGCCCCTTCGTGGCCTTCAACTGCGGGGCGATTTCGCCTTCGCTCATCGCCAGCGAACTTTTTGGCCATGAAAAAGGCAGCTTCACCGGCGCCATGCGTACTCACAAGGGCATCTTCGAGCGCGCCGAGGGAGGCACCTTGTTTCTCGATGAAATCACCGAAATGCCGCTCGATCTGCAGCCCTCGCTGCTGCGGGTGCTGGAGACCGGCACGGTGACGCGCGTTGGCGGCGACCGCGAACTGCCGGTCAATGTGCGCATCATCGCGGCGACCAATCGGGATCCGATGGAATCCGTGCAGTCGGGGCGTTTTCGGCTTGACCTGTATTACCGCTTGCAGGTCTTTCCCATCGACCTGCCGCCGCTGCGCGACCGGCGGGAAGACATCCCCATGCTGGCGAACCACTTCCTGGAACATTTTTCGGCAGCGTCCGGAAAACCGCGGGTTCTTTCTGCCGCCGCCGCCGTCCACTTGCAGCGGCACGATTGGCCGGGCAACGTCCGCGAGCTGCGCAATGTGCTGGAGCGGGCCTGCCTGTTGAGCACTGATGTCATCGAAGTCGAGCACCTGCTGCTGCGTCAGGCTGCAACCGGAACAGGGATGGCGGCTGGAGCGCCCGATATCTCGCTCGTCCCGGCGCCCACCCAGAGCAACGGCGGCACCCTGCTGCGCGACACCACGGAGGAGGTCATCCTGCAGACCCTGTCCGCCTGCGGGGGTAACAAGACACGCACCGCGGCCCAGCTGGGGATCAGCCTCAAGACCTTGTATAACAAACTGAAGCGATTCGAGAACAGGCCCTAGTTTAATCCAGCGGCGCGAGCGCTCTTACCAGCTTGCCGATGTCCACCGGTTTGACCAGGTGCGCATCGAAGCCGGAGCTCCTGGATTGCAGCTGATCCGATGATTGCCCGTACCCGGTGAGGGCGATCAGCCTGAGTTCCCTGGCTTCGGGTCTGCCGCGGATGCGCCGGGCAAGTTCATAGCCATCCATAACCGGCAGGCCGATATCCAGCAGGGCGATGTCGACGGCGACCTCGTCGAGCAGATCCAGCGCCGCCGGAGCATCGTGCACGACGCTGGTTTGATAGCCCCAGACCCGCAGCAGCTCCGACAGGGTCGTCGCGGCATCCACATTGTCGTCGACGATCAGCACCTTCTTCCCCGTGCCTTGGGCGGTCTCGGCGGGCAGCTGCGAATCGATCACGGCTTCCTGGGCCCTCGCCGCATGCAAAGGCAGCGACAAGCTGAAGGTGCTACCCAAGCCTGGTCCTGCGCTGAACGCATGCAAGGATCCGCCGTGGAGGGCAACGAGATTGCGTGCGATGGCCAGGCCCAGGCCCAGGCCTCCGCGCGGCCTGTGCGACTCCTGGCCTCCCTGCACGAACATCTCGAAAATCGAGTCGAGTTCCGAGGGCGCCATGCCGATGCCCTCATCGCTGACTTCGAGCACGACCTGGTCCCGCGCCTGCGATGCCTCAACCCTGACACCCTTTTCAGCCGGGGTGAACTTGGCGGCATTGGTCAGCAGGTTGGCGATGACCTGGGCCATTCGCAGCGGATCGGCTTCAATCTTCAAGCCGCGCTCGGGCACCTCGATGCGGAGTGCCTGGCGACGCTGCTCGAACAAGGGCGAGGTGGTCTCCACCGCCTTGGCGACGACCACCGCCATCTCCACCACGATTTTCTTGAGATCGATGTTGCCGCGCGCAATGCGCGCGACGTCCAGAAGATCGTCAACCAGCCGCACCATGTGCAGCAATTGCCGTTCGATGATGCCGCGCTCGCGGGTGGCCACTTCGGGCCACTGCATCTTCATCAGCTGCAAGGCGGTCGAAATGGGTGCGAGCGGATTGCGCAACTCGTGTCCCAGCACGGCGATGAATTCGTCCTTGGCGCGGCTGGCCGATTCCGCCGCCTTGCGGGCGACCATCAGTTCGGTGACGTCGAAACAAACAATGGCGATGCCGCCGGCCTGGTGCTCGTCGCCCGGGATGGGCTGATAGACGAAATCGAAAAAACGGGGTTCGAGCTTCTGCCCGGCCGCATCCTGCAGTCTCAGCGGAAAAGCGCGGCCGACATACGCCTCGCCCGATTCCCGGACTGTATCCAGCAGTTCGTATACCCCCTGCCCGTCGAGTTCGGGCAGGGCGTCGCGGATGCGCAATCCAAGCAAGTCCCGTCCGGATACGAGACTACGATAGGTGTTGTTGGCAAATTCGAATGTCTGTTCCTCGCCTCTCAGAATGGCCATGCCCACCGGAGCATTGCGGAAGACGTCCGCCAGACGCTTGTTGAGAGATTCTTCGATCCGCCGGACGCGAATCCGCATGAGCTGCACTTCGGTGCGGGCGATCAACTCCCGACTGGAGAACGGCTTGACCAGATAGTCGTCGGCTCCCCGGTTCAAACCGGCCAGACGGGCCTCCTCTCCGGCCTGCGCCGACAGCAGGATGACGGGCAGGGAGCGCAACTGCTCACTCGCGCGAATCCGTTCCACCAGGCCAAATCCGTCGAGGTGCGGCATCATGACATCGGCGATGACCAGATCGGGCGCCCTTTTCTCGATCATTCTCAACGCCTGCAAACCGTCGGCGGCGACGGCAATATCCCAATAGGGCATCAGCAGCCGCTGCACATAAGAGCGCATGTCGGCGTTGTCGTCGACCACCAGCAGCCGTTCCCGCTCGCGGCCGAACGCGGCAGGGGCTTGCGTCACGCCCGCCGCGGAACCCGCCCCCAAAGACGTTTCCGCTCCCGCCCGCAGGCCATCGTCCAGGAACGCGGAAGGATCGATGTTCGTTGCGGCAAGATTGCTATCCGCTTCGATCCGTTCTGGCGGCAGGTGTGCGCGGCCGCGCGGGATGGCGACGCAGAATGTGGTGCCCCGATTGACCTGGCTTTGCACGGATACCGTTCCGCCGTGCAGGCGCGCCAGTTCCTTGACCAGGGCCAGGCCGATGCCGGTGCCCTCCTGGGAACGGGAGCGGGTGCCGGGGACACGATGGAAACGGTCGAAGATGTGCTGCAGGCCCGCCGGATCGATGCCGACTCCGCTATCCCGCACCCGCAATTCGACGCAACTGCCGGCAAGCGCAATCGATACGGCGATTTCACCCTCGAAGGTGAACTTGAAGGCATTCGAGAGGAGATTGAGAACCACCTTTTCCCACATGTCCCGATCGATGTACACGGGCTCGCGGAGATCCTCGCAGTCCACGACGAAGCGCAGCCCGGCGCCTTCGACCGCCGAGCGGAACACGGACGCCAGGTCCCGCGTCAGGGATGCCAGATCGGTCGGCCGATAGCTCACCTCCACCCTGCCCGCTTCGATCCGCGAGAAATCAAGCAAGGAATTGACCAGTTTGCGCATGCGCAGACCGTTGCGATGGACCAGCTGCAAGGCTTCCCTGGCGGCTTCCGGAAGATCGGTCTGTTCGAGCAGGGCGTCGATCGGGCCGAGCATCAAAGTCAGCGGCGTGCGGAACTCGTGGCTGACGTTGTTGAAGAAAGTGTTCTTGGCCCGGTCCAGTTCGGCCAGGGCCTCGGCCCGACGCCGCTCCTGAAGGTGGGCCTGCGTATCGCCGAGCCGCGAGGCGATCTGGGCCGCAAGCAGGGAGAAAAAGCTGCGGTACCCGTCGTCAAACTCTCTTCGGGGGCTGATGCCGACCACCAGCGCCCCAAAGGGACGGGGTTGCCCCGTGCCGGCCAAAGGCAAGCAAATAGCCTGCTGCACGAGATCCGGCCAGGCGCCTCTGACCGGGCCGCAACGCTCCGCGAAACGCTCGATCAGCTGCTCCTGCGACTGCAGAATCGTGCGGCCTACCGGCCAACCGGTGCCATCATCGTCGAGTGCCATCGACCTGGGTGCCAGCTGTTCGACGGCGGGTTGGGTCGAAGCCGCATGGTCGGCGACGTCACTTCCCTGTTCGCTCAGGTAGAGGACCGCGAATGGAATGTCCTCCGTTCCGCGTGCCAGGGCCCGCAGCAGCCAGGCCCCAGCCTCGGCGAGGGAGGTTGCTTCGTTGGTGGAGATTGCCGCGAGGTCACGCAGCAATCGCAAGCGTCTTTCGCCGATAACCCTGTCCGTGTCTTCCGCCACCACGCATAACATGCCGGCGATGCGGTTGTCATCGTCGTAAACCGGGCTATAAGAAAAGGTGTGGAAGGTTTCTTCGGGATAGCCGCTGCGCTCCAGAAACAGCTGCAGCCCATCATCCCAGGTCGCCTCGCCAGTGGAGAGAACGTGGGCGATGCGCGGTCCGATATCGTGCCAGATCTCGGCCCAGACCCGGTCCGCTCTTGCACCCAGCACCCAGTCGCGCTTGATCCCCACCGTGGGCAGGTAAGCGTCGTTGCAGAAAAAGCTGCCTTCCGATCCCCAGGCCATCCACATCGCAAAGCGCGAGTCGAGCATGACGCGAACGATGGTTTTCAGGCTTTGCGGCCAGTGCTGGGGAGGACCCAGCGGGGAGGAGGTCCAATCGAACGAGCGCATCCGCGCGCCCATTTGCCCCCCTCCGTTGAGGAATTCCAAGCCGGATGCGGTCACGGCGATGCCTTGATCATCGATGTCACGATCCGACCGGTCCTATGGACATTAAGGGAACACCCTGCGTTGACGAATAAATCCTGCCACCCGCCCCGGCATTCCGCAAGAAACAGGGGCCACCGGGCCGCAAGGGACGAACCAGCGCGCAGCGGCACAGCAGGCCAGGGTCCGACAGCGGCGGCAAGCGTAACAGCCGATCAACGTCCTTGCAGGAACTTCCCAGGCTATACGCTCTCGAATAGTGACCGGACGCATCGGATGCGGTTTAAGCGGTGGAAGTACGGATGCCATGAACACCGTCCATCGGTCCAGCATGGAAATGAGCGAACGATGAAGACGTTTCATTGCGACAACTGCCGGAACCTCGTGTTCTTCGAGAATATCGAATGCACGAAATGCGGCAGCAAACTGGCCTACCTGCCCGACCGCTCGGCGATGGCCGCCATCCAGCCGTCGAAGGACGGCGTCTGGGAACCCCTGGAAAGCGCGCAAGGACAGATCAAGTACCGGCTTTGCGCCAACTATGAAACCCAAAATATCTGTAATTGGGCCATTGCAGACAGCGATCGGAATTCGCTTTGCCGCAGCTGCCGCCTGACCCGGACCATCCCTGACTTGACGCAGGCGGGTCATGGTCAGGCCTGGTACAAAATGGAAGTGGCCAAGCGCCGCTTGGTTTATGGGCTGATCGCGCTCGGCTTGCCCATTGAAAGCCGGCTGGAAAATCCCGGCAAAGGTCTGGCATTCGACTTCCTGTGCGATGCCGGCAACGGCGCAGCGCCCACCATATTGACCGGCCATAGCCAGGGACTGATCACCATCAACCTGGCCGAAGCGGACGACGTGGAGCGCGAGCGCCGGCGCGTGGCCATGCACGAACCTTACAGAACGCTGCTGGGGCACTTCCGGCATGAAAGCGGGCACTATTATTGGGACCGCTTGATCAAGGACACTACCCACCTCGATCAGTGCAGAGCGCTGTTCGGCGACGAGCGCCAGGACTACGCCGCCGCGCTGAAGAAACATTATGACGATGGGCCAACGCCCAAATGGAACGAACGCTATATCAGCGAATATGCCAGCTCGCATCCTTGGGAGGACTGGGCGGAGACCTGGGCGCACTACCTGCACATCCGCGACGCCATGGAAACCGCGGCTGAATGCGGTCTGGTGCTGAAACCAGAGAACAGTGCCCATGCTGCTTTCAAACCGATGACCATGGACGAGATGCACCCGGCCAAGGCGTTCGACAAGGTAATCGGACGCTGGTTTGCATTGGCGCAGGTAATCAACAATTTCAATCGTGGACTGGGCTTGCATGATCCCTACCCATTTGTGCTGACCCCTACGGTTGTGGACAAGCTGCGTTTCGTGCATACCTTGGTCTCGGCTCAGCCTGTTCGACACAAAAGACCGGCCGCGAAGATCCTGGATAAGTTTTTGACTCGCCGTCGGCAAAGCTTCCCCCCGCTGTCTGAAGCCTCGGCCGATCGCTGACTTCAGCGGTACTCGTCCGTAAGCTTCGACGTCCGTCGACTCCCGGCGCCACCGCCGCTATTTCCCGGCGTGATGCTCAGTACGGCTGCGCCTCACTGCGTCCGGGATGGCAGCCGAATTTTCGGTAGCGATTGCCGATGGCATCCCGCCTTACCGGGTAGCAATTACCGATCCATTCGCAGCCGTATGTCGCTGCCCCGAGGAACTCATACAACTTATTGATAACGTTGGAATAATTAATAGCCCCTCAACAGTGCCAAGCCGGCACGGCCCATGCGCCGTAAAGACGGGAGAGCCGCGCTACCCAGCACTTGGGTCGCGGCGCCAGAAGGGCAGGTTTCGTCGCACGGATGGCCTTCCGATCATCGCCTACGGCGCAGGACGGGAGCCGCCAGGCCCTTCTGTATCACCTTCACGACCAGCCCATTACCGGGCCTATGGAGATGCTTATGTTTGCCAAGACTTTCAAGCGCAGCGCCTGGCGCAAGACCGCACTCATCACCGGTTTTGCTACCGGCCTGGCTGCGATCGCCAATGCAGCGGCGGCGGATCCCGCGGTACCGCAGGCCCATAGCGACGGCGTCGGCGCCGCCATCACCGATACCGCCATTACCGCCAAGGTCAAGGCGCAACTCACCGGCGATCAGCTGAAGAAGTCCGCTATCAGCGTGACCACCACCAACGGCGTCGTCACCCTCACCGGCTCCGCATCCAGCTCCGATGCAAAGTCGTACGCTGAAGCGCAGACCAAGAGCGTCGACGGCGTGAAAAGCGTCGACGACGAACTCAGCACGCCGACGGTTGCCGGCAGCGTGGCGGCCAAAACCGATCAGGCCGCGGCCAAAACCAAGCGCGTGGCTTCGGATAGCTGGATCACCACCAAGGTGAAGTCCGAGATTCTGGCGGACAGCGTCAGCAAGGGCTTCGACGTCAGCGTCAAGACCGTCCATGGCGTGGTACAGCTGTCGGGCACGCTGGCCAATGACGACGCGGTTGCGCACGTCAAGGACATCGCCATGCAGGTCAAGGGTGTCAAGAGCGTGGATACCTCCATGCTGAAGAGCAGCAGCTAGGCGCACGCGAAGAATCCACAGCCCGATACCAGGAGAGAACGATGAACCAGGACACGATCAAAGGTCAATGGAAGCAGCTTTCCGGCAAGATCAAGCAGAAGTGGGGCAAGCTGACCGACAACGACATCACCCAGTCCGAGGGCAACAAGGACTACCTGATCGGCAAGCTGCAGGAGCACTACGGCATTGCCAAGGACAAGGCCCAGGAGCAGCTCAAGGAATTGGGCATCCACTAAAAGCAATGTCCGCTCACCGTAGCGGATGAGAGGCGGCGCCGACGGCGGCGGGGCAAACTGCCGGCCGTCGG
>CAJCJI010000215.1 GCA_903970595.1 Verrucomicrobiota bacterium | reverse complement strand
CCTACAATTAATTTGAACTTGACAGGACGGCAGGGCTCTCACCCCGCCGACTTGTTGCGGCAAGAGGCTACGGCCGCTGCTGCTCCTGCGGCACGAACTGCTCCAGCACCGCCTTCTGCAGCAGGTCCGGCGGCAGCAAGCCCTGCCCAATCACGAAATCGTGGAAGCGCTGCTTGTTGAACTTCGTGCCGAGCGCCAGTTCCGCGCGCTGCCTCGTTTCCATCATCGCTTGGTAGCCGACGAAGTAGGAGGTGGCCTGGCCCGGCGAGCGGAAGGTATAGCGATCAGTCTCTTCCTTGGCCAGACCTTCCGACAGCACCACCTCGTCCATCAGGAACTGCTTGACCTGCTGCGGCGTGAGCTGGCCGAGGTTGACCATCGGGTCGAGGAAGGCGCGCGCCGCGCGCATCAGGCGGTGCTGCAGGCCGATCAGCTGGCCGTCGAGCGGGAAATACGGCTTCATCTCCGCTTCGCAGTACAGGGCCCAGCCTTCGACGTTGACGCTGTTGAAGGCGAACACGGCGCGGGCGATGGACACGCCGTGATCCATCATCGCCGAGAACTGCAGTTCGTGGCCCGGCCGCGCCTCGTGCGAGGTCAGGGTCCAGGCCGCGGCATCGAAGGTGAAATCGTCGGTTTTCAGATCCTTTTCGCCGACGGCGCCAGGGGTCTTCAGCGGCAGCACGAACTCGCCGTATTCGCCGGTGTTGCCGATCAGCCGCGGCGGGCTCATGTGGGGCGCCGGAATCTGCGCCGACTCGGCCTCGCTGGCCAGGCGGATCACGGCATGGCGCTCGGGCACGGTGATCTCGTGCTCGCGGCGCAGGATGTCCTCGATCGCGGCCAGGCGCTTCTGGTAGAACGGCAGGATCGCCTTGCCGGTGATCTGGGATTTCTTCAACTCGCGGATCACGTCGCGGTAGTCGCCGGACTTATAGCCCTTCTGCTTGGCGACCAGTGGCGCCAGGGCGCGCATCTCGTTGCGGATCTCGGCGAAGGACAGCAGTGCGCGCCGGATCAGTTCCTCCGGCGGCACCGTGTTGCCGAACTGCTTGAGGTTGTCGGCATAGATCGCCGGCGGCAGACGGTTGTCGGCGCGGCAGCGCGGCAGGATCTCCTTGCGCACCCAGTCGTTGTACGCCTGGATCTGGCCGGTCAGCGCGGCGAGCGGCTGCTCGTAGCGGCTCAGGCCGCTGTTCTTGAACAACTCGCCGATGCCCGCCACCATGCGCGGCGCGTCGGACAGGTCCTGCTCCACCTCGGCCTTGTAGGGGCCGGTAAGACTCTTGTCACCGAAGCGTTCTTCGGTGCGCGCCTTGGCCAGTTCGGTCAGCGCGGTCGAGCCGGGTTCGAGTCCGGCGTACAGACGCAGGCGCACCAGCGCGGCGGCCTGGCGCGCTTTTGGAATGCGCGGATCGAGCAGGCCATGGATGCCCTCGAAGGCGATGCCGGCCGCTGCGAAGTACGGCAGCATCAGATCGTGCTGCAGCTTGTCGGTGTCGGATTGCCGCTGGCCGGCGGCGATCATGATCTGCAGATCCTGCTGCAGCGCCGGATCGGCGGCCTGCGGCAGTTGGGCCTTGAGGCCGTCGATGGCCTTTTGCACGGTCGCCTGGCTGCGTTCAAACAGCTGCGGCTGCAGGTCGATGATCTTGTCGTCGTAGCCGTCGACGCCCAGCTGCGCCGCCTGCTCCGGGTTGTACTTGGCGATGGCCTCCAGCAAGGGCTGCGCCGCCTTGTTGCTGTCCTGCACCCAGGCCGGCGGAGCCGGCTTATCGGCCGCCGATGCGAGGCTCGCGGCGGCACTGAGCATGCCGATACAGGTTCCGGCCAGCAGCCGCGACAGGATTACCCGGCGGCGGTTGATATTCGGTTGCGGCATCTTCGACTCCCCGTTTTTTCGGATATTAAATAATTGGATGCTGGGCGCGAGGTTTTGGATTGAAGCCCGCTCTCAACGATAATCGGCCAGCAGCCGGCGCGAGATCTCAAGATCGGCGGCAGCCTTGTTGCGCATTTCGGCGGCCAGGATCTGCTCCAGCTTGCTCCCGACCAGCGGCACCGGGCAACTCAGGGTCCACTGCAGCACGTTGACGCAGCCGCCGGGCTCCGCCTCCAGGCGCATCTGCGCGCGCATCTGGATCGGCGTGTTGCGGATCTGGATGCTGAGACGGCCGCTGGCGCTTTCCAGGTCCCAGATGTCTTCCTGGGTGACGTGCACGGCATCGCCGATCACCTTCCTGGCGAATGCCGGCACTTCGGCATCCGGCTTGCGGCTATAGCCGCACTTGATGCGGAAGCGCTGGTCGCTGCGCTCGTATTCCTGCACCTGGATGTCCCAACCGCCGCTGGCGGCGTACTTGCGCTCGAAATAGGCGCGGTCGCTGAACATGCGCAGCACTTTTTCAGGCGGCTGGTCGAAACTCTGGCGTTCTTCGTATCGGGTGGGCATACCGGAGCGATTAGTGGCGGCTGGAGCACAAAGCAAATGACCCCCGGCGAAGCCGGGGGTCATTTACTAAGCTATAAGGATGGAAAATAAAAAAGGCCGGGCGCATGCCCGGCGTTTTTTATTTGGTGGTCAGCTTCTGCACCGAGGCGGCGGTGAAGTAGTCGTCCGGCCAGTTCTGCGTCAGATCCACCGGCTTGTCCTCGTTGAAGGCGGCGGTGATGAAATAGCGCCCGGAGAAGAAGTCGTAGATGATTTCCGGCACGGTGGAGGCGGCCTGGATGTTCGGCGCGGTGACCAGATGACCTTCCTGGAACTTGTACAGCTGGTCCTTGTTGTCGTAGTCGTCCACCGCCTCGATGTTCCAGGCATCCTCATCGACGTAGAAACGGCGCGTCTTGAAGGTATGGTTGGTACCCGGCTTGAGCGTCGCCTCGACCACCCAGTAACGATGCAGTTCGTAGCGCGGCAGGTCCTGGTTGAGGTGATGCGGACGGATGATGTCCTTGTACTTGACGGTATTGCCGGCGATCTTGTTGGAGTTGTACGGCAGGTAGAACTCCTTCTTGCCCACCAGCTTCCAGTTGTAGCGGTCCAGGGCGCCGTTGAACATGTCCACCTGGTCGTAGAACTGGTTGCCGTCGGTGCCCTCGTACGGGTTGTCGTACTGCACCGTGGGGGCGCGGCGGATGCGCTTCAGGCCCGGGCTGTAGAGCCAGGCGGCGCGGCCGTTGTCGCCGGTGCCGGACTTCTCGTGCACCAGGATGAAGGTGCCGGCCAGGCGCGGCGGCGACAGGGTCTGCGACAGGTACTTGAGGAACTCGCCCTGGCCGATCTTCATCGGCACCGGGCTCTTGTCGTTGGCGTAGGAGAACTTCACCTGCTCCAGGATCTTGGTCTGCTGGAAATCGCCGCTGGGCTGCACGATGAACTGGTTGTTATAGCGCTGGGCGGTGTCGCCGCGCCATTTCAGGCGGTGGTTCCAGATCACCTCGGCGCCGGACTTGGGAATCGGGAAGGGGAAACCCAGGGTGCAATTATCCGGCTCGTCGGTGCCCTGCAGCTTGCAGGTGCCGGCGTTGGCGGCCGTGGCCTTGTAGATGAAATCCGGGAACGCCACCGTGCGGCGCGTCGGGTAGACATTCATCTTGTAGTCGGCAAAGCGCTTGAGCAACTCCTTGTGGCCTTCGGTGAGCTTGTCGGCGTACTTGGAGTAGTTGTCGTGGGTGATGGTGAAGACCGGCTTGTCGCCATCAATCTGGCTGTCGTGCGGGAACTCGCCGGAGAGCGGACCCTCCTTGGGATGCCCGCCGGTCCAGGCCGGAATGGTGCCGTCGGCATTGGCGCCTTTTTCCGCGCCTACCGGGGTCAGGCTCTTGCCGAGGTCGGCGGCATCGGCGGCCAGGGCCTGCTGGGCGGACAAGCCCAGCGCCAGGGCGCCGATGAATAGGAGTTGTTTCTTCATGGCTAATACTCTCCTCAACTAGGTGTTTGTATCCGTGCGGCAGCGTACGGCTCATTTATCCGGCCCGATGCTACAGAAAAAGTTCCCCCGCGCCAATGACGGGCCATGGCGGAGCGGCGCCCGGCGGGCCGCGCCCGAGGCCATTCCAGCGCGGACAATGGTCCGGCGCAAACCTGGGCAGGGGTTCAGTTCGGCACCCGCCGGCGGGTTCATGCAAGACTGTCGAGCTCGAGGCGCCGCAGCAGGTGATCGCGCGCGTCCAGTTCCGCATCGAGCGCCGCCAGCATGATGAACACGCCGGCCAGGCGCCGGTGCAGGAACACGATTTCGCGCGGCGGCACCCGGAAATGCACCGACAGGGCATTGCGCGCCGCAACATTGGCGGCGCGCATCGGCAAGTCGCTGGCGCCCCAGCGGTACTCGCCGCGGGCGTTGCGCAACTGCGGCGGCGTACGCGGGTCGCCCGGCGCGTTGAACGGCTCGACGATCAGCTGGCACATCTCGACAAAGGCTTTCAGCACCGGCTCCGGAAAGGTTCCCCGCATCAGCCCGATCTCGTCCGCGCCGCGCAGGATCTCCTCGCGATTATCCAGGATAGCGCCGCGCACGATTCCGCGATAGGAATCGACGAAACGCCGCTCGAAGCGGCGGGTCGCACCGAAATCGAGCAGCACGATGCGGTCCTCGGCGGCATTCTGGCCGAGGCGGATGCGGTAGTTGCCGAAATGCGGATCGCTCTGCACCAGGCCCCAGTCGAAAAACTCGGTCAGGAACAGATCGAGGAAATTCATGCCCAGACGATTGCGGCGCGCCTGCGGCAGCTTGCGCACCGCGGCATCGCGCGGCGACACGCCCGATTCGAAGGTGGTGGTCAGCACCTGCCCGCTGGAATATTCCTTCAGCACCCGCGGCACCGCGAACCGCGGCTGATCCGCCAGGCGGCGCGAGAACTCTTCGGTAAAGCGCGCTTCGCCGTGGTAGTCCACCTCGCGGTACAGCATCTCGCGCACCTCGGCGAAGACCGGCGCAAGATCCAGGCCCTTGGGCGCCAGGCGCGTCAGCAGCAGCAGGCGCGACAGCGTCTTGATGTCGCTGTCGATGGCGTAGGCCACGCCGGGGTACTGGATTTTCACCACCAAGTCCAGGCCGTCGGACTTGCGTACCGCGCGGTGCGCCTGGCCGAGCGAGGCGGCGGCCAGCGCGGTCTCGTCGATCTCCAGTTCGCCCAGCCGCTGGCGGCCGAGGTTGCGCTCCAGCACCGGGGCCACCACTTTCCAGCTCACCGGCGCGGTATCGTCCTGCAGCTCGGACAGGACGTGCACCGCCTCTTCCGGCAGGAAGTACTGCCCGTACAGAGACAGCATCTGCCCGGCTTTCATCACGCTGCCCTTGAGCCGTCCCAGCTCGTCGGCCAGCACCTGTGCCTGGCGCTGGTAAAACTCGCGGTCGGCTGAACCGCGCGCCACTTCGCCGCGGAAGATGTTGATCAGCGAATGCGCCACGATCTTGGTGCCGGCACCCAGTCCCAGCTTGGTCAGCGCGATGTTGCGCTCCATCGGGCGGGTCTTGATCGAGGACATGGTAGGCTTTTTGGTGTTGCCTGAGTCCATAAGAGTTCAATCGGCGAGGGTTGGTTCAGATGAGATCGGAGAATCGATAGAGATGCCTGCGTTGGCCGACATTGTATTGACTACGCCGCACCGCGATGCGCTGATCGCCGACTACGTACAACTGATCGAAGGACGCATCGCCGCGCGCGGCGGTTTGCGCGGCATTGCCATGAAGACCAGCCTGTCGCTGCTCAAGGCGGCGCGGCCGGATATCCTGCCGCGCGCCATGGGCGCCCTGCTGCCCGAGTTCGTGCCGGTCCTGGACCCGCTATACCAGGAATACGCCGGCGCATCGGCCGAGGACGGCCGGGGAGATTTTGCCAGCTTCCTGCAAAGCCGGTCGGATGAAGCCGTCGCCGCCCTCCTCGGGGTGACCGATGCCCGGGCCGCGCGGGCGCACAATCCCTTGATCAAGTCGGTATATGCCCGCCTGCGCGGCGGCGCCGAAGCCGAGGTCGCGGCCGCCCTGCCCGATTTCGGGAAAATCCTGGCGCGCTACCTGCCCGGCGGATAAAGCTGTCTCCGGCACGATGACGGACTCGCCGTACCGTGTCGTTTGCCGCAAACCCGCGGGCAGTGTCGCCATGGCTCTTGACAGGCTTTAATGTAACTGCAAGATGCGTACTAGACCGGTAATGAGCCGGCGCAGCGGTTCCAAAAGTCCAGCGGAATCGCCAGCTGAACCATAAATCAAGTGCTGAGCAAGTGCAGGGGAGGACGCGTGCGCATCAAGGACAGGTTTCGTTGCATCGTCATATCGGCTCCTGCCGTTGCAGCTTTGGCGGCAGGCCTGGCGCTGATTTCCGGACCGGCCGCGGCCGTCGATTTCGAGATCCCGATTCCGGGCAGCGCCGACGGCATCCATGGCCAGTTGAACACCACCGCCACCGCCGGTGCCGGCATGCGCACCCAGGGGCAGAATGTCGACCTGATCGGCAAGGCCGACCTGGATCGCACAGCCTGCAGCACCTCCCCCGGTTCGGCCGGCACCATCCTCTACCAGGATTGCCAAGGCGTATTCCGTACCCAGGGCTATGCGGCCGCGCGGCTGTCGCAGGTGCCCGGCGAGTATTCGATGGCCCATGATGCCGGCGACCTGGATTACAACAAGGGCAGCCTGTTCCAGGCTCCGGCCAAGGTCACGCCGGACCTGACGCTGACCTGGGGCGACTTCGGCTTTTTTGGCCGGATGCTGTATTTCTACGACTTCGTCAACAACAATTTCACGCTGCGCTACCCGGATATCGTCACGCCGCAGAACGTGAATTCGGTGGGGCGCGTGGGCTCGCCCATTCCAGGCCTGTCGGTGATCTCGGTGCCGCCCTCCCTCGGCGGCGGCAGCATTCCGGTGCTGTCGCAGCGCCTGTACGGCGTCGGCGCCCCCGAACGCATCCAGCGCACCGACGGCGCCACGCTCAAGCAGGTCGGCACCAACCTGCAGTACCTGGACAGCTACCTCTACGGCAAGATCCCGATCCCCTTCACCGACGACAAGAAGGTCACTGTGAAACTCGGCCGCCAAGTGATCAACTGGGGTGAAAGCACGGTGCTGGTGTTCAACAGCATCAACCAGGCCAACCCGATCAACGCCAACAATTTCTACCGCGTCGGCAACCAGCTGGAAGAGGACTTCACCCCGATCAACCAGTTGTTCGCCAGCTTCGAGCCCTTCGCCAACGCCACCGTGGAAGGCTTCTACCAGCTGGAGTGGAAACCGCTGGAGGCGCCGGCCCCGGGCAGTTATTTCTCCTCCAACAACATCGGCACTTACAACGCCGTGAACTGGACCAACCTGTCCTTCGGCAGCGCGGCCAACGATCCTGACAGCCTGGGCCATCCGCTCGACAGCCCGCTGGGCCAGATCACCTACCTCACCAGCTATGCCGGGCGCTCGCCCGACATGAATCCGCGCACCGCCGGCCAGTACGGCATCAAGCTGGATTACTATGCCGACGGGCTCAACAACGGCACCGACCTGGCGCTGTATTTCGAGCACTATCATTCGCGCCTGCCCTACGTCGGCTTCTTCGCCACCCTGCCCAGCTGCGCGCGCCGCGAGGGCAACACGCACAACAACGACGCCAACAGTCTGACCACCTTCATCGAAGACTGCCCCGGCATCCCGGCCTTCAACGGCCTGCTCACCTCGCGGCACGACGACGCCGTTCCGCTCAATACGGGCAAGCTGTTCCTGGAGTATCCGGAGGACATCGACCTGATCGGCGCCAGCTTCAGCAGCACCTTCGGCAGCTACTCGGTGCAGGGCGAGGTGTCCTACCGCCCCAACCTGCCGATGCAGGTATCGATCGCCGACCTGGAGTTCGCCGCCGCCGGCCCCACCCTGTCGCGCTGCAGCGAGGCCAGCCTGAACTGCAACGGCACCGGCGTCACCGGCGACCTGCTCGGCGTCAACATCGCCAACCAGGCCAACGGCAGCGTCGCCCCGGACGGCAGCAGCGACTTCGTCACCGCCAGCGGCAGCAACCCGTACAAAGACACCTTCAGCCTGCTCGGCCTCGGCGCCCTGCCCGGCTCGGCGCGCGCCTTCCCCAACTTCATCCTGCCCTACCGGGGCAAGGTGGTCGGCGAGAACGCGCCTACCGACTACAGCAAACCCTTGAACCGCCAGAATCCCGGTTACATCCAGGGCTACGAGCGATTCCAGCTGGTCAAGCTCGACGTCGGCGTCACCCGGGTGCTCGGTGCCTCCGACAATCCGTTCGGGGCGGACCAGATCATCGTGCTGGGAGAAGTCGGGGCCGACATCATTCCGGACCTGCCGGCGCACGATGTGCTGCAGATCGACGGCCCCAACACCCCGCTCAGCGCCACCGCCGGCGCCGACGGCAGCGGCGCCAATGGCTCGCGCCTGGCCTGCTCCAACATCCCGGACTGCTCCTACGGCGTCGACGGCCTGCGCTTCAACCCACACCAGCAGCCGATCGGCGACTTCGTCAAATCCGTCGCCTGGGGCTACCGCATGGTGGTGATCGGCAGCTATGAAAACGTATTTCCGAACATCGGGATCCACCCCACCCTGCTGTTCGCGCAGGACATCCAGGGCATCTCGCCCGGCCCCGCCTTCGAATTCGTCGGCGGCCGCAAGGAGATCGACACCCTCTACGAAATCCGCTACAAGGCCTCGCTGTCGTTCAACCTCGGCTACACCTGGTACTGGGGCGGCGGCGACCAGAACACGATGTCCGACCGCGATTTCGCCCAGGCTTTCGTCAAATACCAGTTCTGAAGGCCGGGACTGGGGGTTAAAGCAAGGCCCGGCAAGCGCCGCCCAGGCTGCAAGTATTTGCCTATACGGCAAATGTCGATTAGGCCAATGTTCCTATTGGTAGGCTTGCCTGTCCGGCTTATGGTGTACCTGACACCGGAGTCAGCGCAATGGAAGCGAGCCTCACACTATTCAGGAATGCGACAGTATTCGATGGCAGCGGCGGCCCGCCGCAA
>CAJCJI010000214.1 GCA_903970595.1 Verrucomicrobiota bacterium | reverse complement strand
GGACTGTTCGGGCATTTCATCGGTGCCATTTCCGGCGGCGCCCTGTATCGCCGCGCCTCGTTCCTGCTCGACAAGGTCGGCGAGCCGGTATTCGCGCCGATCGTCAGCGCGCGCCAATTACCTTACATCCCGCGCGCTGCCGGCAGCAGCGCCTACGACCAGGAAGGCGTGGCCACGCGCGAACGGCTGCTGCTCGACCGCGGCGTGCTCGGCGGCTATTTGCTCGGCAGCTATAGCGCGCGCAAGCTGGGCCTCGCCACCACCGGCAACGCCGGCGGCGTCTACAACCTGGTGGTGGATTCCACCTTCGCCGGCGGCCTCGACGCCCTGGCGCGCGAGATGGGTGAGGGCCTGATCGTCACCGACCTGATGGGCCAGGGCGTGAACAACGTCACCGGCGACTACTCCCGCGGCGCCTCCGGTTTCTGGGTGGAAAACGGCGCCATCGCCTTCCCGGTGCAGGAAGTGACCATCGCCGGCAACCTCGCCGCGATGTTTCGCGGCATCCGCGCCATCGGCGACGACGTCGATGCCCGCGGCGGCGTGCGCGTCGGCTCGGTGCTGATCGAAGCCATGACGGTGGCCGGAGAAGCCGCTTGAGGAAGATCCCGATCTTCATCGTCGACGCCTTCGCCGAACAGCTGTTCGGCGGCAATCCAGCGGCGGTATGCCCGCTGGAGGACTGGCTGCCGGATGCCTTGCTGCAATCCATCGCCGCCGAAAACAATCTGTCCGAAACCGCCTACTTCGTGCCCTCGAACCTGGCGGGAGCGGATTTCCAGCTGCGCTGGTTCACGCCGACCGAGGAAGTGGACCTGTGCGGGCATGCCACCCTGGCCAGCGGCCACGTGCTGCTCAACAGCCTGGGCCTGCCCGGCAAGCGCGTGGTGTTCGCCACCCGCTCCGGCATGCTCACGGTGGAGCGCGACGGCGAGGGTCTGTCCCTGGACATGCCCGCCCTGCCGCCGCAGCCCCTGGCGGAGGTGCCGAAGGACCTGAGCGCCGGGCTGGGCGCCAAGCCGCAGGCCTGGTTATGCCGCGGCCATAACTATGTGGCGGTATTCGAGACGAGCGGCGAAGTCGCACAACTGGCCCCCGACATGACGGCGCTGACCCGGCTCACCGGCAAGGGCGTGATCGTCACGGCGCCCGGCGGGGACTTCGGCGTGGATTTCGTATCGCGTTATTTCACGCCGGCGCGCGGCGTCGCGGAAGACCCGGTAACCGGCAGCGCGCACTGCGTGCTGGTGCCGTACTGGGCGGAACGGTTGAAGAAAACGCGGCTGGACGCGCTGCAGGTGTCGGCCCGGCGCGGGCGCCTGCGCACCGAACTGCTCGGCGAGCGGGTGCGGCTGGGCGGGCGGGTGGTGCCCTACCTGCGCGGCGAGATCGCGATTCCTTAGGGCATTTTTGGTTTAAGTACGTACAAATTTTCCCCTCTCCCGCCTGCGGGAGAGGGTGGCCCGCAGGGCCGGGAGAGGGGCTTTGAAGCCAGGGGAAGCCCCTCTCTCCCCATAAATCCGGGGACACGCCGCAGACGGGAGAGGGGAGAGCATGGGCATGTATGTACTTAAACGAAAAATGCTCTAGCTATTCTTCAGGACTTCTTGCCTTGGCCGGACGCCGTTTTTTCGCCGCCGCCTTCTTCGCCCCTGCCTTCTTCGGCGCCGCCGGTTTTGGCGTGTCCTTCTCGCTCAGCACTTCGCTGACGTGCTGCGTGTCTTCCAGGTTCTCGAACTGGTCCGAGATCAGCTGGCCGATTTCGCGGTTGATGCGGCGGATCGCCTCGTACACCATGCCGATGGTGCGGCGCTGCTTGTCGCGCAGCTTGAGCTTGTCGTCGTTCAGCAGGCCGGATTTCTCCATGGCCTCGAACGGCAGTTCGGCGATGTGCTGGTGAATCTGCTCCACCGACGTCGCGCCGCGGTCCACGGCTTCCTGGATGAAGTCCTTGAGCAGTTCCAGCCGCTGCAGCGTTTTCATCCCGTCTCCTGGGTTTCGTAGTTCAGGCAGCAGGGTACCCCGTGGCGAAGCGCAACGGAAGGCGCGCGGCTCAAGCAGCCATGCGCAGCGGTTCCATTTCCGTGGCGGCCTGCTGCTCCCGTTCGGGCGCAGCGCCGCGCGTCGGCAGCGACAGCTTGAGGATGCGCTTCCAGGTGCTCAGGGTCTGGCGCAGGAAGGAGCCGCTGTTGTAGGGCAGGCCGTACTTCTGGCAGATCCTGCGCACTTCCGGCGCAATCTCGGCATAGCGGTGCGCCGGCAGGTCCGGGAACAGGTGATGCTCGATCTGGAAGCTGAGGTTGCCGCTCATCACGTGCATCAGCTTGCCGCCGCTGAAGTTGGCGGAGCCGAGCAGCTGGCGCACATACCACTGGCCGCGCGTCTCGTTCTCGATCGCGCTTTCCGGGAACTGCTCCACCTCTTCCGGGAAGTGGCCGTTGAAGATCACGGCGCAGGCCCAGACATTGCGCGCCAGGTTGGCGGCGACGTTGCCCACGAATACCAGCGGTGCCATCGGCCCGGCGAGCGCCGGAAACAGCAGGTAGTCCTTGGCCAGCTGCTTGCGCATCTTCTGCCATACCGGCTTGAACTCTTCCTTGAGCTGCGCGGCGGTCTTGGTCTTGTAGACCAGGAACTCTTCGAGCTTGAGGTTCTGCACCGCCACGAAATGCTGAAAGAAAACATGCAGGATCACGGTCAGCGGCGCATTGGCCAGGAAGCGGGGCTCCCATTTCTGCTTGGTGGACATGCGCAGCAGGCCGTAGCCGACGTCATGGTCGCGGTCCAGCACATTGGTGTAGGTGTGGTGCTCGACGTTGTGGGTCTGCTTCCAGTTCTTCGCGGTGTCGGCGGAATCCCAGTCGAAGGTCCTGGAATTCAACGTTGGATCGCCCATCCAGTCGTACTGGCCGTGCATGACGTTGTGGCCGATTTCCATGTTGTCGAGGATCTTCGACACGGACAGCGCGGCGACGCCCAGCGGCCAGGTCGGCGGAATCATCAGCATCACGCGGCCGCCCACTTCGAGCTGGCGCTGGCGTTTGACCAGGGTGCGGATGTAGTTGGCATCGCGCTCGCCAAGGTCGGCGCGCACGCGGTTGCGGATGGCATCGAACTCGGCGCCGATCTGCTGGAATTGTTCAGGGGTCAGTTTGCTGAAAGTACTCATGATGTATCTCCGCTTATCTTTTGTTGTCATCCCGAGGGTAG
>CAJCJI010000213.1 GCA_903970595.1 Verrucomicrobiota bacterium | reverse complement strand
ATATGCTCGTAGAAACGGCGCTCCCAGTCAATCGTTAATGTCGCCGGAGCCAGCAATGACGGCACTTTGCGCCTCCCGCCGCGGTGCGGGGGAGGCTGCGCCGGCGCTGTCACAGGCCTTTTGAACAGCTTCGGGTATAGTGCGCGCGAACCCGCTTGGCGTCTTCCACCATGCCTCGAACCGCTGACCAGAAACCGGAGGCCGCTTGAGAAACGGCATCATGCCGCGCCTGCGGCGCGCGGCCGGCAGCGGCATCCAGGGCGAGGCCGGCGCCGAGGTGGCGGCGGTCGACCTGGGCTCCAACAGCTTCCACATGATGGTGGCGCGCGAAAGCGGCGGCCAGCTGCAGGTGATCGACCGGCTGCGCGACGCGGTGCGGCTGGGCGCCGGCCTGGACGGGCGCAACCGCCTCACCGGCGAGGCGCAGGCGCGGGCGCTGGAATGCCTGTCGCGCTTCGGCCAGCGCCTGCACGGCATCCCGCCGCAGCGGGTGCGGGTAGTCGGCACCAACACCATGCGCAAGATGCAGGAAGGGGCGGCCTTCACCGCCGCCGCCGAGCGCGCGCTCGGTCACGAGATCGAGATCATCTCCGGCGTGGAGGAAGCGCGCCTGGTCTACAACGGCGTCACCCACGGCATGGGCGAGGCGCAGCCGCGGCGGCTGGTGGTGGACATCGGCGGCGGCAGCACCGAGCTGATCATCGGCCGTCTGGGCGAGCCCAAGCTGATGGAGAGCACGGCCCTGGGCTGCGTTACCCATTCCCAGCGCTTCTTCGCCGACGGCGAGGTGACGCGCGCGCGCATGCGCGAGGCGCGGCTGGCGGCGCGGGTGGAGCTGGAGTTCGTCGAGCGGCGCTACCGCGCCTCCGGCTGGGACGTCGCCATCGGCGCCAGCGGCACCGTGCGCGGCGCCTGGCGCGTGATGATGGGACAGGGCTGGACCGACGAACTGATCACCCGCGAAGCGCTGGACCAGACCCTGGACCTGGCGGTGCGCGCCGGCCGGGTGGAACGCTTCGACTTTCCCGGCCTGCGCGAAGACCGCCGGCCGGTGTTCGCCGGAGGCCTGGCGGTGCTGGCCGGGGTGTTCGACAGCCTGGGCCTGAAGAAAATGGAGACCTCCGAGCGCGCGCTGCGCGAGGGCGTCATCTACGACCTGCTGGGCCGGCTCTCCGACCGCGACGTGCGCAGCCGTTCGGTGGAGGCGATGGCCGAGCGCTACGGCGTGGACCGCGCCCATGCGCGCGAGATCGAGCGCTCGGCGCTGAAGCTGCTGGAGCAGGTGGGGCCGGACTGGAACCTGCCGATGCGCGACAGCGAGCGCCTGCTGGCCTGGGCCGCCCTGCTGCACGAGATCGGCCTGGTTATCGCCCACGACGGCTCGCACCGCCACGGCGAATACATCTTGCGCCATGCCGAGCTGTTCGGTTTTTCGATGACCGACCAGAAGCTGCTGGCGGCCCTGGTACGGCTGCAGCGCGGCAAGTTCGCGCACGGCGCCCTGGAGGACCTGCCGGAAGCCTGGAAGACCACTGTGCAGAAGCTGGCGATCCTGTTCCGCCTGGCGGTGCTGCTGCACCGCTCGCGCGCCCCCGGCCTGCGCATCCCCCTGCAGATCGAGGCCTCGGCCAAAACCGTGCGCCTGGAATTCCGCCCCGGCTGGCTCGACCGGCACCCCTTGACCCGGGAAGACCTGGAGTTGGAGGCACGGTACCTGGAGGCGGCGGACTACCGGCTGCGCTTCGCGTAGGAACTGGAATCAACAGCGTTCTCGCGCAGAGACGCAAAGCCGCAAAGTAAAGACAAAAGCAAAAGCTCTTCTTTTAAAAGCTTTCTTGCGGCTTTGCGTCTTTGCGCGAGTCGCTTTTCGCCGTTGCTACGCGCTACCCACGATCTCTTCCAGCAGCTTGATCTGCACGCCCTTCGCCCCCGGCTCGCTCGGCGCGCGCAGGTAGCTGCCGTCCGGCTGCAGCAGCCAGCTTGAAGCAGTGTCTTCCAGGTAGGCGTGCAGCTGCTCGATCACGCGCTCGCGGATTTTCTTGTCGAGCACCGGGAACGCCACTTCCACGCGCCGGAACAGGTTGCGCTCCATCCAGTCGGCGCTGGACAGCCACAGCTCGGGCTCGCCGCCGTTGGCGAAGTAGTACACGCGCGGGTGTTCCAGGAAGCGGCCGACGATGGAGCGCACGCGGATGTTTTCCGACAGGCCCGGCACGCCCGGCCGCAGCGAGCACATGCTGCGCACGATCAGGTCCACCTGTACGCCGGCCTGCGAGGCCTGGTACAGGGCCTGGATCATCTCCGGCTCCACCAGGGCGTTCATCTTGGCGATGATGTGGGTCTTCTTGCCCTTGGCGGCGAAGGCGATCTCGCGCTCGATGCGCTCGCGCATACCCTTGGCCAGGGTGAAGGGCGATTGCAGCAGGCGGTGCAGCTTGCTGACCTTGCCCAGGCTGGTGAGCTGCAGGAACACGCCGTGCACGTCCTTGCAGATGGCCGGGTCGGCGGTGAGCAGGCCGTAATCGGTGTAGAGGCGCGCCGTTTTCGGATGGTAGTTGCCGGTGCCGAGGTGGGCATAGTGGCGCAGGGCGCCGGCCGAGCCGCCGGGGGTTCCGGTCTGGTCCTCGCGGCGCACGATCAGCATCATCTTGGCGTGGGTCTTGTACCCCACCACGCCGTAGACCACGTGCGCGCCGACCTCTTGCAAGGCTTCGGCCAGGGAGATGTTATCGGCTTCGTCGAAGCGCGCGCGCAGCTCCACCACCACCGTCACTTCCTTGCCGGCGCGGGCGGCCTGGATCAGCGCCTCCGCCACCGGCGACTTGGCGCCGGTGCGGTACAGCGTCTGCTTGATCGCCAGCACGTTGGGGTCCTTCGCGGCCTGGCGCAGCAGGTCCAGCACCGGCCCAAAGGAATCATAGGGATGCTGCAGCAGGTGATCCTGCTTGCGCATGGCGGCGAACATGTCGCCGGCCAGCGCCTTGGGCACGCGCGGCACGAACGGCGTGTACTTCAGTTCCGGCCGGTCGATCAGGTCCGGCAGCGCCATCAGGCGCATCAGGTTGACCGGGCCTTGGCACTGGTAGAGGTCGGCCGGTCCCAGGCTCAACTCCTCCATCAGGTACAGGGACATCTGCTCCGGGCAGTTGTGCGCCACTTCCAGGCGCACCGTGTCGCCCCACTGCCGCTGCGACAGCTCGCCTTCCAGGGCTTCCAGCAGATCCTCGGCCTCGCTCTCGTCCACCAGCAGGTCGGAATTGCGGGTGACGCGGAACTGGTAGCAGCCGTTGGCCTGCATGCCGGGAAACAGCTCGTCGGCGTAGGCGTGGATCACCGAGGACAGGAACACGAAGTCGCAGGGGCCGGTGCCGGAAACATCCTTGGGCAGGCGGATCAGCCGCGGCAGCGCGCGCGGCGCCTGCACGATGGCGTAGCCGATGTTGCGGCCGAAGGCGTCCTTGCCGGAGAGGGAGACGATGAAGTTCAGCGACTTGTTGAGAATGCGCGGAAACGGATGCGCCGGGTCCAGGCCGAGCGGCGACAGCACCGGCAGCAGCTCGTTCTGGAAGTAGCTGCGCAGCCAGGCATCCTGCTCCGGGCTCCAGGCGCTGCGCCGCACGAAGCGGATTTTTTCCTGTTCCAGCGCCGGGATCAGCACCTCGTTGAGCACGCGGTACTGCTCGTCCACCAGGGTATGCGTGCGCTTGCTGACCTCGGCGAACAATTCGGTGGGGGTGACGCCGTCCTGGCCCACCAGCGGCGTGCCCAGCTTGATCATCTGCTTGAGGCCCGCCACCCGGATTTCGAAGAACTCATCCAGGTTGGAGCAGGAAATGCACAGGAACTTGAGCCGCTCCAGCAGCGGTATGGTCTCGTCCTTGGCCTGTTCCAGCACGCGCCGGTTGAACTCCAGCAGGGACAGTTCGCGGTTGACGAAGGGCTGGATCACTGGCGGCGGGGACGAGGTCATGGCGTTCGGCGCGTCGGGCGCAATGGGGGAGTCAGACGCTAGTAGATTCATCCCTGGTTACCGTTGAATGACAAGACCGCCTACCTTACCACCGTGAGGCCGGGCGCTGCGCGCCGATGGCTGAGGTCGGGCGCCTCGTAGGGCGGGCCGTGCCCGCCGCCGGCCTCAGCGTTGCAGGATGTATTGCGCCGTCTCCACCATCACTTTCGCCTCCACCCGGTCGTCCGGCACGGCCAGGCCGCGCTGCACCGCCGGGCGGGCGCGAATGCGGTCCCGCCAGGCCTGCAGGTTCGGCAGGCCGTCGATGGACACGCCCGACCAGGAATGGATGTTGACCCAGGTGAAGTTGGCGATGTCGGCGATGCCGTATTCGCCGCACAGGTAGTCGCGGTCTTCCAGCCGCTTTTCCAGGACCATGTAGAGCCGCCTGGTTTCATTCTGGTAGCGGTCGATGGCCGGCTGGTATTTCTCGTGCCAGTAGCGGAAGAAGACATTGGCCTGGCCCTGCATCGGGCCGATGCCGCCCATCTGGAACATCAGCCACTGGATGGCTTCGGAGCGGCCCTTGACGTCGGCGGGCAGGAAGCGCCCATATTTTTCCGCCAGGTAAATCAGGATGGCGCCGGACTCGAACACGGCAAAGTCCCCGTTGTCGCGATCGACGATGGTGGGTATGCGGCCGTTGGGGTTGATCTTCAGGTACTCGGGCGTCTTCTGCTGGCCCAGCGCCAGGTTGACGTGGTGCACGGTGTACGGCACGCCCAGCTCTTCCAGCATGATGGAAGCCTTGTGGCCGTTGGGGGTGGCGGCGGTGTAGAGGTCGATCAAGGGGGTCTCCTCAAAGCTCGAACAAGCAAAAGCGGGTTCGCGCAAAGACGCAAAGCCGCAAAGGTAAAGAATCAATCAAAAGCTTTTTTTAGCGGCTTTGCGTCTTTG
>CAJCJI010000212.1 GCA_903970595.1 Verrucomicrobiota bacterium | reverse complement strand
CCGCGCGCCTGCTCGCCGCCAACGGCGAGCAGTTGCAGCTTTCCGCCGAAGACCGCGCCCTGCTCAGCGCGGCGCTCGCCGCCGGCCGCGGCGGCGTCAAGCGCGTGCACCTGATCGGCGCGGATGCCGACGGCGCGCTGCTGCGCGAGCTGTACACCCGCGACGGCTGCGGCCTGATGTTCTACGCCGATGAGAACTACGAATCGGTGCGCGAGGCCAGCATCGAGGACGTCGGCGGCATCCTGGCCCTGATCAAGCCGCTGGAGGACAGCGGCATCCTGGTGCCGCGCTCGCGCGAACAGCTCGAGCTGGAAATCAGCTTCTTCGACGTGATGGTGCGCGACGGTACCGTCATCGCCTGCAGCGCCCTGTTCCCCTTCCCGCAAAACCAGATGGGCGAGTTCTCCTGCGTCGCGGTGCACCCGGACTACCGCCGCTCCGGCCGCGCCAACGCCCTGCTGCTGCGCGCCGAGGAAAGCGCGCGCAAGCTGGGCCTGAAAAAGCTCTTCGCCCTGACTACACACACACCGCACTGGTTCATCGAGCACGGCTTCGCCGCCGCGGGGATCGAGGAACTGCCGATGCAGAAGCAGCGCATTTACAACTATCAGCGCAAGTCGATTGTGCTGGTGAAGGAGTTGTGAGCTGTGAGCCCTAATAACCGTCTCCAGGCGGCTTTTATCGCACCATCCAGCGCGATCGACCCTGATTCAGGCGGGAGCCTTCACCACTTCGATCGTGACGTGTGACAGCGACTTGAAGCGGGCCAGCCGGCCGCGGTAGAACGCCGCGTCGCGCGGGCCGGCGGTGACCACCGAGAGCAGCACGCCCAGGTGCCCCGGCCCCAGGCGCCACAGGTGCAGGTCAGCGAGGCGGTCGCCGTCCTGCTCGATGGCGCTGCGCAGCTTTTCGGCCATGGCCGGGTCCGGGCTCATGTCGAGCAGGATGCCGGCGGTGTCGCGCAGCAGGCCGTAGGACCAGTTGGCGATGACCAGGGCGCCGATGATGCCGGCCAGCGGGTCCATCCACAGCCAGCCGAACATACGCGCCAGTACCAGGCCGGTGATGGCCAGCAGCGACACCACGGCGTCGGCGATGACGTGCACATAGGCCGAGCGGATGCTGTTGTCCCGCAGTGCCGCGCCGGCCGGCGCGGCGTGTTCGTGGACTGCATGCGCGTGCGGCGCGTGCTGGTGTGCGCCGCTGTGCGTATGCCCATGACCATGGCTGTGACCGTGACCGTGCGCATGGCCGTGATCGTGGCCTTGATGATCGTCGCCGCTCAGCAGCCAGGCACTGAGGATGTTGACCAGCAGGCCGACCGCCGCGATGGGAATGGCCTCGCCGAAACGGATCGGCACCGGCGACAGAAAGCGCGCGATCGCTTCGTAGCCGATCAGCAGCGCGATCATCGCCAGTACGATGGCGCTGCTGAAGCCGGCCAGGTCGCCCAGCTTGCCGGTGCCGAAAACGAAGCGGCTGTCGCCGGCGTGGCGGCGCGCATAGGTGTAGGCCAGCGCGGCGATCAGCATGGCGCCGGCATGCGTGGACATGTGCAGGCCATCGGCGACCAGCGCCAGGGAACCGAACAGGCTGCCGCCGACGATTTCGACCACCATCATGGCGCCGCACAGGCCGATCACGCCCCAGGTCTTGCGCTCGTTTTTTTCGTGCCCGCTGCCGAGAAAGACGTGGCTATGCGCCGGAATGGCGGGGGCGGTGCTCGGCTCGTTCATCGCGGGACTCCTATTTGAAATAACTGTGAACCACCGCCAGCAGCTGTTCGCTCGCCTCGACGTCGTCCGGATTTCCGGAAAAGTGGGTCCTCACGTGTTCCTGCAACACCTCGCCGAGCAGGCCATTGATCGCCCCGCGGCAGCTGGTGATCCGCTGCATCACCTCGCCGCAGCCCGCCTCCGCCTGCAAGGCGCGCTCGATGGCTTCCACCTGCCCGCGGATCCGCCGCACCCGGTTCAGCAGCTTGGTTTTTTCACGGATGGTGTGCCCCATGCCAATCTCCCGCGCGGTCCGATCCATATAGTATACCCCCCTATCCTATATGATGCGAGCCAGGCTGGTGCCGGCTGCCGCCGCGGCATACCATTCACCCGGTAACCGGCACCACTTCCACCCATGAAACTGCGTTTATCGGCGCGGGGCGAGCGCAGCGACGCGATCGTGCACCTGACGGTGGTGGAAACCCTGCGCTTCGGGGAACTGATCCGGCAGCGCGGCGAAGCCCTGTGCCGCCCGCGCGCGAGCCTGCCCAATCTGGAACTACTGTCGCGCCAGTCGCTCGACTCGCGCCGCTGCTGCCCGGCCTGCATCGACCTGATGGCCCGACTGCGCCTCAAGCACCGCGTCGATCTGCCGGCCGCCGCAGGCGTGCTGGCGGGAGACCTGGTCCGCCAGCTGGCGCAGGAGCGCGAAGCAGCCAAGCCCAGGCGGCGGCGTGGAGCCCTTTCATTCCCGGACAAAGCTTAGTCGACAATTTTTTGACGTCATCCGCACACGCGGCCCTGGTCCAGGACTTGCCTCGAGCTTCCGCCCCTGTGGGACTTTTGTGCCGCAGCGATTCTGAAACTCAATCAAAGCCACACGACGTGGATGGAGTGTCGAATGTCAATCTCACCGGTATGTTCCGTCAACAGCCCGTATCAGTACAGCGGCCAAGGCCTGGCCTCGAGCGTAGACACCAGCCTGAAGAATCTCGGCAGCGCGCTGCAGTCGGGCAGCCTCAGCTCCGCCCAGCAGGCGTACAGCACGGTGGTCTCCACCCTGCAAACAGCAAAGACCGCGGCGACGGCGGCCGGCTACAGCGGCCAGGGTGGACCGTTCCTGAGCCTTTTGAAACAGGGTCTCGGCCAGGTCGGCCTTGATCTCAAATCCGGCAACCTGTCGGCGGCGAGCACCGCGTTTTCCCAAATGCAGCAGCAGCTCAAGACCGAGATGCCGCCCGCAAGCTGGCAAAACGGCGCCTCCGGGCACCACCGCGACCCGATCGCGATTCCCGCCGCTGCCGCATCGTCCGTAAGTTCCTTGGCCAACACCGGAACGAGCATCAACACCACCGCATAAGCGCCGCGCCGGAGGCGTCTGCGGCAGCCCTCTTACTTCAGCTTGAACTCCACGCGGGTGGAGGGGCCGTGGTCGCTGATGCCGGCGGCGTCCAGCTTCGGCGCGACCGGAAAAATCCGTTCGGGATCGATCTTGCCGGCGAACCATTGCTGCACCACGCTGGCCCGGCGCTGCGCCAGCGCGGTCAGGTCGGCGTCGCTGACGGTGGTGCTGTCCAGCAGCAGCTGCTTCATCTGGTCCGGCGGGATGGATCTGGCGATGCCCACAACATTGCGCGGCTTGGCGATCCTGGCCGCCTGGTAGGCGCGCTCCAGATACTTGTCGTACTCGCCCGGATCCAGCGCCACGCTGTCGATGTCCACGCTCTCGCCCTTGCCGACCAGGTCGCGGATTTTCTGGGCCTTGACCTGCCGGTCCACCGCCGCCGCTTTCAACCCCGGCGTATCGAGCACAGGATCGACCCTGCCGATCAGGTCCAGCTTCACTCCGGGCCGGTCGGCCAGGGCCTTGTTCAGGGTTTCCAGCTTCTTTGCCTCGGCTTCCGGCAAGGCCGCCGAGCCGGGCTCGAAGGCCACGTAGCCCAGCTCCTCCGAGCCGCCGAAGGCCCCGGCCAGGAGGCTGAACGGCGAAGTGACCGCTTTTTCGATCAGGTTGAGGAAGGCATGCCAGATCAGGCTGCCGACGCTGAACTGCGGATCGTCCAGCGAACCCGACACCGGGATATCGACGTCGATCTGGCCGCGCGAGTTCTTCAGCAGGGAAATCGCCAGGCGCACCGGCAGATCGGTTGCGGAAGGGCTGTCGACATGGTCGCCGAAGGTGAACTGGTCGATGAAGATATGGTTGTTGGCGTCAAGCTTGTTCTGGTCGAGCCGGTAGTGCAGGTCGACATCGAGCTTGCCCTTGACGATGGGGTAGCCGGCGTACTTGAGCGAGTAGCTGGTGAAATTGCTCAGGTCGACGCCGCGGGTGGTCGCGGTCAGGTCCAGGAATGCCGGCTTGACCAGCGGATTGATGCTGCCGTTGATGATGACCGGGCCGTTGTCGTTCAGCGTCGCCTGCACGGTGACGGGCGCGGGCTGCGCGGTGCCGGTGCCGAAGGCGCCGACCTGGCCTTCGATGCCGATCAGGTGGGCGCTGAAGTTGGGCTTGATGAAGTTGTCGCTGTAGTCGATCTTGCCCCGGTGCAGCAGGATCTGGCCGAAGCCGAGCATGAGCGCCGGCGCCGCGCCCGCAGCCGGCGCCGCAGCGGCAGGGGCAGGGG
>CAJCJI010000211.1 GCA_903970595.1 Verrucomicrobiota bacterium | reverse complement strand
CTCCAGCAAACGGTCCGCCGCCTCCAGCCACTCCGGCTTCAGCGCCAGGCGGAAATCGCCCCTGGCCACCTTGCAGCGCTCGCACATCGCCCCATACACCGTCGCCCCATCGCGCAGATCGCGCCCCAGGTAAGTCGCCGTGCGCATCCCATAGACCCGCGGCGCCCCATCCTTGCGCCAGAAATGAAACCGCTCCTGCCCCACGAAATCCCAGAACACCCACTCGAACGGCGTATCCAGATAAACCTCGAGCCCCGCCCGCAAAGTCTCGCGCAGCACCCCGCGCGTCCAGATCGCATCGCCCAGCCCCGTCAGCGTGATCAGCCGCAGCCTGCCATCCGCAATCCGCCGCGCCGCCACCCGCGCCTCCGCCGACCGGACGATCCGCCCATCCCGGCAGATTGCCGTCACCATCTCCACCACCGGCCGCGAGTCCTCGAACCACACCAGGTCCTCGCGCGCCAGATGCGCCTCGATCAAGCGCTCACGCGCCTCCCTTCTCCGCAGCAGAGCACTGGTCATTGTTCATTTCCATCAGTAGGGCGGGTCCGCGCCCCGCCGTTTACCGCGCCAAGCTAGTTCCGCGACCGGCGGGTCAAAAAATCGCCCTACCGTGCTATTGGCGATTAGAGCCAAAAGACGAGCAGTGATACACTCAAGCCATGAGATTCGGGACCCTTGAAAAGCAAGCGCTGGCACTGCCCATGCGGGAGCGGGCAAAGCTTGCGCAGCGTCTGCTCGAAAGTCTCGATAACGTGTCGGAAGCGGAGGCGGAGCAGCTTTGGCTCGATGTCGCAGAGCGTCGAGCCGAAGAAATTGATCGTGGCGCAGTGCAACTGGTTTCGGCTGAAGAACTGGAAAGCCGGGTGCAGGCTCTGCTGAAGTGAATCATGCGCTCCATCCCGAAGCGGCCCTGGAGCATGAGCAGCAAGTAGCCTACTACCAGGAACGCCAATTCGGCCTTGGGCAGCGTTACCATTCGGCATTCCGCTCCGCGGTTGCAATGGCCTGCACTACCCCCAAGCGCTTCAAGGTCATTCGTTCACCGGAGATTCGTAAAGTCGCGCTCCAGGGTTTCCCGTTTGACCTCATCTACCGCCAGGTCGGTGAGGTCGTCCAGGTGCTTGCAGTTGCCCATCATCGCCGCCGCCCAGGCTACTGGGCTCGGCGGCTCTGACCCGCGCTTCCAGCACGCGGCCTTCCGCCCACGATGGAGTCACGGCGCCCTATAACGTAGGGCGGGTCCGCGACCCGCCGTTCACCGCGGCAACCTTCGTCTGTAGCCGAGAATTTGCAAAACCGCTCGAAACACATCCGGCTTCCCTTGTTCACAATCTCCGAGCCCGCTAGGATGGATCGACAAGGAATTCAGGGGACAACTGATGACGATGGGATCTAAACCACTCTGTGGAGCGGAATGTCCGTATTTGACTCAGAACTATTGGGCGTCAACTTGACCGAACGAGCTACAGCGAAATCGTGGAAGCACAAACCCGAGCCCTCCTCAAGTGAGAAGCTGAATTTTGAAGCCATTTTCACCGACGAAGAGGCTGAACTTCTTACGCTGGGTCTAATACCCCAGCAAATGGAAGACAAATGGTTCATTTACTTTGATGAAGGCTGGTTACGTTTTCATCGAAGCTGGACGGGTACGTACGTCTACGGTTTGCGCCTGGACCGTTCGCCTGCCGGAGTCTGTGTCATTGACTCATGGGCGAACCGGGACCCCAGTGAGCACAGGGGAAGCGACGCGGAATATGACCGGTTGCTTTTGCGATTTCTAATCGACGCATTTCTGCTGAAAAAGACAAACGTCACATTCCCCATGCCAAAAGGCCCAGTCCCCGGTCCTCCTGGGGTACTTCAACATTCGTACGTGGGCCGTGCGTATCCAGAGAACAACGCATCTATTGTTGATGGCGAACCCGATACTCCACTGCGGGGATCCCCGCCTGTCGGTTCGACCCCCCGCTAAGCCAGATCGCCGAGCCTAATGAAACTCCCTCCCACGCTTGACCCGCTGTTCAACCAAGCATGGAGTTTGGTTAGACGCTTCATTCAGGACCAAGGGACATTCATTCCATTCGCTCTTATGCTTGGGACTACCGGGCAGACAACGCCCATTCAAGTGGCTGAAGAAGCCAAGGACCTTAATACGGCAATTGCTGAACTCATCAAGCACCTGTTGCCGAATGCACGGTCGGGCCAGGTCACGGCCACCGTCATCTGTATGCCAATGCCGAAGAGTGCAACGCCATATAAAGCGGACGCGGTTGTCTTTGACTTGGAGAGCATGCAGAAAGAGCGGATTCTCGCAATCATGCAGTATCACAAGAGTGAGCGCTACGGCTGGAATTTTGGTCCGATCGAATACAAACGTGATCAACCGAAGCTGTTTGCTAGCCCTTCCACCGCTCCGCAAGCAGGCCGGGCGCCAACGAATTAACGGCAAAGAAATCCGACATTTGGAGATAAACCATGAAGAAGCTGTCAGCGTTGTTCGGAGGGCTAATAGCAATGAGCGCCAACGCCGGCGTGGATATCAAGCACGATGAGTTCACATTGTCGCTCGGTGGTGACTGGACTCAAGCCAAGAGTTCAGACGCCGCACAATTCAACTTCACTTCGAAAGAGAAGAAGACCAGCGTTGTCCTGTCTATCGTCAGTCCGCTCAATGTACCCAAAGAACGCCTGGTCGAAGTCGCGACCAAATTTGCGCAGATAAGAAAAGATGCGGAAGAAAAGGTTCGGGTCGGAACAAACATCCAATGGGGCGATCGCTGGGTCGAGTTGAAACCATCCGGAGATGTCGCGGAGGTCGCTTATGCCGCATTTGATCCCGCCGGCACCATCTTTCGCTTTTTCGGCTTTGTGACCCAGAGAAAAATTCTCAGCTTCTGGGTATCTACCGAAACCGGAGACAACGACTTCTCAAAAAAAGTATTTGACGAGGTGTACAAAGGGCTGAAGTTCTACGTCCCCTGACCCATATATCAAATCGATCATTCTCGCCGCCTTTCTGCGGCGAGCCGGTGGATCTACCTTGCATCGGCGTTCACGACAAGTCGCAATTCACCGCACCAAGCAAGCGTAGGGCGATCAAGATCCCACCCAACCACGCTACCGCCGCAATTTACCCCCACGCAGAACCGTATGCGGTTGCTCTGTTGCCGGACAAAAAAAAACGCCAGTGTTCATCTCCCAAGGAATCGTCAGGAAACACGTCAAGCGAAAAATCTCGGTCCAGGACCAGCCTGAAACCCCCGGCTTCATCCCCAGCCACGCCGACGACCATCCGGGGAGCGTGCTCAGCCAGAAAAGCGGCCATGCGCTCGTCGCAGCGATTTTCTCCAGCTACGTCCCATTCAAAGTTAACGTTGTCGCTGGAATCACCTTTTGGCTCATAACGATCCCGCGATGCCACAACGATGCCTCGTGGACCGCTTACGCGCCACGCGCACTGCAGGTGAAGCGCAAAGTCACCGACCTCCTTGGTTCCACCCTTTCGGGTCGGCACCCGATGCCGTTTTCCGAATTGGAACCATTGGAGATCCGCAGCGCGTCCTGATGTCCATAGAGGAAGGCTGCGCAACACATCCAGGCATTCTTCAATCTGTTTGCCAAGCGTCGTCATAAAAAGAGCATAACCCAATGGAGTATCCGCGAAACGCCATTCTCCTAGCCAAACTAGCTCCGCGACCGGCGAGTCAAAGATCTGCCCTACCGCACTGAGCTCAATCGGCGCCATCCGATATGCTATCCTCGGCCCGGGCGCCCAGCCAAGTAAACGTACAACGATCTAAAGGGGACGTTGGAAATGCGGATGCTCAATATTGCTCTTGTCATAGCGCTTTCTGGCTGCGCTTACCACCAGGATAAGGATAGCGACATCCCACGCAGCAACGAGGCGGTCCTTCTTGAGCCGTTTACCCTATCCGCGAATTCAGATCACACCAGAACCTCAACCATTGACGATAGGCACTTCAAATGGATTGAGCGTGGTAGCTATACCGAATTCCACTTGGTTCCTGGCATCCACGTGGTGGAAGGTATCGCGACGAAGGGCGGCTTCAATGAGAGGTACCGAATTTCAAGACTTTTTGAAGCAGGCAAGCATTATCAATATGTAACGGAGTTTTCAGGATATTCACTTACTGTCCGAATTGAGGAGACGCCGAGGTGACACTGATTCGACTTGCTTGCTGCTTTGCTGTTGCATGCTCTCTGTGCGGCTGTTCAGCTCGGGACGAAAAACCGAATATCGTCTATGCCGGGGAGGATGCCATTGTTCTTCGCACCGGACAAAGCGAAGACCAGTCCAAGGGAGTTTTTTCCGTTTCGAGACAGCTGGATATTGTCGAGGTGGACGAGTCTGGATACCTTGGCATTCCGTTCGAAGTTCATCTAGCTCCCGGTAAGCATGTCGTAAAATTGCACTACCGCACCGGTAACGCGAACGCAATCTTCAAGCTTTGGTTTATCGGCGAGCCGGGACATAACTACCACGCAAAGTATGTTCCGTCCAGGTTTGGAACGTCTTATAAAGCTTGGATTGAAGACGAAGCCACCGGATTGCCTGTTGGAGGACTTGCGGAATAGTCCTTGTCAGCCATCCGCCTACCGCCACCTCTCCCTCTTGATCTCCCGCGCCGCCACCCGCGGCACCACCCCCTGCATCACCCCCTCCACCGACACCCCGGTCCGAAACGCATCCGCCGGATGCGATGCCCAGTCGTGCAGCGGCTGGTTGCGGTACACACCCAGGCCGTCGTTCCACTCCTTACGGTAATGCTCCAGCGCGCGGATGCCCTCGGCGCAGCGCGCCTCGTCGAACACGCAGCGCGGCAGCGCCGCGCGCACCGCCTCGATGCCGTCGGCCACCGGCAGCAGGGGCGCCACGTCGAAGGCCATGCCCAGCCCCGCGGCCGTCTCCAGCCGCGTCTTGCCGGTATTCAGTTCGCGCACCTTGATGTCGTGCGGAGCGATGTGGCGCCCGTAGATCACGCCGTGCTCCTTGCGCCACTGGTCCAGGTACGCCGCATAATGCGGCAGCCCCTCGCCGCTGTTGTGGTAGCAGTCCACCAGCCGGATCTCGTAGCCATTGCGCTGCACGAACCAGACAAACGTCTGGTCGTTCATGCCCAGGTCCCACCAGGTATCCACCAGAAGCGAGCGGTCCACCGGCACGGACGTCACCCGCCCGTCCTGCCAGGCCTGCAGCATCTGCGCCCCGTAATAAGCGCCTTCCGTCGAAGCCTTGAACGCCTCTTCCGCCGTGGAAGGATACTCCGAATAGATATCCTCGCCCAGCTCGCGATGCTTGACGCACCACCACTGCCGCTGCTCCGGGCCCAGTGTGCGGCCGATCAGCCCCTCCAGCCGGTCGAGGTAATCCGCCTCCTTCCGGTGCTCCAGCGCCGCCTCCGGCCGCGCCGCATAATCCGGATGCCGCCACCAGGGCAGGAAACTGAAATTCCATCCGGCGCCTTTCTGCCCTTCCTGGCACAGCTCGTGGAAATGCCCGGCCCGCCCCTTGGCGGTGGACTCCACCACGATAATGCCGTCCGCCGGCACCGCCTGGAACGCCCCGGTGCGGATCTCCTCTGCGCGACGCGGCTGGCGCTGGCAGATATAGCCATACTCCGTAACATGCAGTATCTGCACGGTGCCGGAGCGGAAGGTCGCGCCTACCCGGATGCCGCTGCCGTTGTGGAACAGGATCTCGTGCGCATCGCACCGGGCCACCGGCACCGCCTCGCGGACCTCCTGCGGCAAGTGCTCATAGGCGAACTTGATCTTGTCGCGGAAGATGATGCGCGCGTCGTCCTTGGTGTGCGCCACGATGCCCACGCGCAGGTCGCGGTTGAACAGGCAGGCATCCAGCCATAGCATGCAGTAGCCGGTGGTCACCCCCAGCTGCCGCACCTTCAGATCCACATTGCGATGCGCCAGCCCCTCGTACAGTTCCAGCTGCGCCCAATTCGGCTCGAACAGCACCCGCTCCCCGCGCTTGTCCGTGATGCAATACAGATTGCGCAGGCGCCAGTCGCGGTCCAGCAGCTTCTCGCCCAGAACAGCCAGCGCGGCTTCCACAGGTTTTAGCGCCGGACCAGCCCGGCAACGCCTCCGCCGCGCTCCTGCGCCCGCTCGACCAGGGCCAGCAGCGCCTTGTCCAGTTGTTCCAGACCCGCCTTCTGCCCCTCCGCCGTGGCCAGCCGCGCATGCAGATACGGTGCTACCGTCTTCGCCGCGTCCATCCGCACCGCGTGCGTCTGCGACTCGTCGCGCAGCACCTGCACCATGTACTGCAAGGGGGTAAGCCCCTCGTCCGCTACCGCCGCGCTTGCGCGCCGGCGCCGCTTGGCAGCGCTCTTCTTGACTGAGGCCACGATGTAGATTCCCCTCCCTTGCGCCGCGCTACTTCACAATCTCGCTCTGCCCGCTGACCACATCGGTCAGCGTCACGCCGGAATTCGGCTGCGCCGTCTTCACGATCTGCGCCACGGCCACCACGCGCCCCTGCCGCGCCTGCGCCACTGCCGCGTTCACTGCCTCGGCCAGATTCGCATGGGTACCGGTTACCTGATTGCCATTGATGGTCACATGACTCATGCTGCATTCCTCCTCAAGGTCCACAAACAAGAAAGCCGCCCTCGGGCGGCTGCATAGATCAAATGCGCCGGCGAACCGGCGCTCCCGCCGCCGGATGGGCAGGACACGGGAAACTGAAAATCAAAACCTGGGACGCAACTCCGGAAGCAAAATTCCGGACGCGGAAAACAAAACACCCCGCGCGCTGGCGGGGTGCGGAAAACAAAAGACCCCGCTCGCTGGCGGGGTCTTGGTGCGTCGTGCGGACGAGTGCACCGTGGGATAAATCTTATTTTGCGTCCGGACGGATGTCAAGCGCCGTCCGCAAGTTTCATCTCCGGGCAGCCGGCCTTCCGCGATGGCCAAAAAAATCCTCCCGCCGTTTGAAGCGGCGGAAGGATCGCGCCAGGGCAACCGCAACCCGGCGACTTTCCCCGCAAGTCTTAACCGTGGGTGCGCTGCCGGTGGATCTGCCGGCTGTTGCGGTTTTGCGCATGGTTGAGGCGCTGGGTTTCGCCCTTGGTCAGGTGCCCGCCATGCTCGGCCTCGTCATGGCTCTCACGCGCCGAAATGTTGGAGGCATGCTGCTCGTCGCGGGCCTCCTGCTTGGCGTTGATCTGGCCGTCGGCCACGCCGTTCTGGATCCGATTCTGCTGGTTGGCCTGGCGCTGGTTCACCTCGTTGACATTGGGATGGCCCGGCACCGGCGCCGGCTCGGTCTGCGCCAGCGCGAGGCCGGAGATCGCAACCGAAGAAAGAAACAAGCTCACAACGGTGATGCGGGAAATCAGCTTTGCTTTCACGATACTTCCTCCACGAAAATGGGCATGCTCGATGCCCCTTTGAGAATTTGCCGCTGCCGCTTCCGCAATGCCTTGTGGAAGTGATACGCAGACTAATCCGGCCCGGCTTGCTGCCCGCTGAATGCCGAAAGTCGCCGCACCGGCCAACATCGCTTTATCAAGCAGGCACATTCCCGTATCGACCTCGAACGGGATCGGTCTCAACTCATCCCGAGGTCGGTCTGCGGTCGAGCCGGCAATGCGGGCCATGATTGTCACCGGAATAGGCGCCGAAGCATCTTGAAACACGCGGTTCGCCCTGTCAGCAGTGAGCCGCACACAAACGCAGGGCGGGAGAACTCCCGCCCTGCGAGCGATCGCGTTTTACAACGGCGGCGCTTTAACGCGCCCAGTGCCCCGGCACAAAGCGGTAATAGGGACCGCGCTGATCGTAATGCGGCGGCACCCAGTGCCAGCCCGGACGCTCCGCCACATACGCACCCGGCACCCACACGTAGCGCGCGCCGTCCCAGCGATGATAGCCCGGCGTCCACACATACCCCACCGCGGCAGGCGGCGGCGGCGGCGCCTCGACGATCGGGGCGGGAGGGCCGACATTGATATCCAGCGCCACCCCGGCTTGGCTGATGACCGGGAGACTCAATCCGCCAACCATCAGCAAAGATGCCACAAGCAGTTTCTTGTTCATGCACTTTCCCATTGAGTTGAATACGCGAAAGACAGTTTATGCCGGCTTCCTGAACAGTCCCTGAAGACCGCAGCGCAAACAAGCGTAAACTCCAGCCGGCAGCGCGTCCACCTCCCCATGTCCCTCAACGATCGTCGGATGCTACCGGCCGATCATTCAAAGCCCCGGCAATGCCCGCACCGCTCAACTTCCACCTCCGCGCCGAATTGTTCCAGCAGCTTGCGGCGCTGGAGCAGGCAGGCCTGTCCACCGACCGCGCCCTGAGCCTGACCCGCCTGCCGCCCCAGGCCCAGCGGCGCTTGGCCGACATGCGCAAACGCCTGTCCCTGGGCCAGGGCATTGCCGAGGCCGGCCTGCACAGCGGCCTGTTCACCTCCCTGGAATCCGCCCTGGTCAATGCCGCCTGCAATGCCGGCAGCCCGGCGCGCACCTATCGTCGCCTGGCGGAGCACTATGCGCGGCAGGCGGCGCGCGCGGCCCGCATGAAATCGCGCCTGATGCTGCCGCTGGCCATGCTGGTGATCGGCGACTTCGCCGGCCCGCTGCCCCGCGTATTCGCCGGTACGCTTGGCCCCGGCGCCTACCTGCTCAAGTGCCTGCTGCCGCTGCTTGCGCTGGCCGCCGCCGCGTACCTGTTGAAGGAACTGCCGAGGCGCCTGCGAACCGACTCTCCGCTCATGCGCCAGATCCCGCTCGACCAAACCCTGATCCAGCTGCCCTGGTTCGGCCCCATGCTGGTACGCCGCAACGTCCGCGACTTTCTTGAGAGCCTGGCCCTGCTGGTCGAGGCCGGCATGCCCATCCTCGATGGCTTGCCCATCGCCGTATCGGCGATGCACAACCAAGCGGTCCGCCTGCAATTCGATCGCATCCGGGGCCGCATCGAAGGCGGCGCCTCGTTCACCCAAGCCCTGGGCGAACTATCCTTCCCCGGCCGTGACGCGGCGCATGCCGTGATCGGCGCCGGCGAAGCCAGCGGCCGCCTGCCGGAGGCCTTGTTCCGCGTCGCGGACGGCGAATCCGCCGCGATCGACAGCTTCGACGAGCAAGTCGCCCAATGGTTCCCACGCGTGGTCTATACCCTGGCCGCCGTGTGGCTGGCACGCGGCATCATGCACAGCGGCGCCTTCATGCCCTCGCTGCCCCAGGACCTGCGCTAAGCTGCGTCAGGCGTACTGCGCCTCGCCTTTGCCGAACGACCAGTTCTCCTTCTTCACCTCAACCAGGCTGATCACCACGTCCGCGCGGCGCAGGCCCAGGCGCTGGTGCAGACCGTCCGCCACCGCCTTGTAGAACGCCTTCTTCAACTCCACCGTCCGCCCTTCATTCAGCGTCACCTGTATGATGATGGCATCGCGGCTGCGGTGGATGCCCAGGTAATCGGCATCGATCACCAGATCCGTGTCCGCATGCTCCGCAATCACCTGGAAGCGGTCGTTCTCGGGCACATTCAGCGTCGCGCGCATCGCTTCGTACACCGTATCGCCGACCGCGGCGCGGTACTCGGCAGTCTTGCCTCTGGGAACATCGATGCGGGCGAGCGGCATGGCCTGCCTCCGTTGCGGGTTTTGAATTCAAAGACCGGAGGCTAACCATACCAGCCTCGGTGCCAGCCCGGTAGGTCGCCCTTCAGGGCGACTCCTTGGACCGCATGCCCCGCTGCCGCAATCGAATCCGGCATTCAATCCACGGAATCGAGCCGTATGCAATTCAGCGCCAGGCCCGTGCCGGTATAGTCATGCTCGATGCAGTAATAGGGATAGCCGTGGTACTGGACTTCGTTCCAGCCGGCTTCATGGAGCTTCTTCAGCGCCGGCGGCGGCAACTTGCCGTGCAGCGGCTGGCCGTGCAGCGAAACGGTGATGAACGCCGCTTCCCTCCCGGCAATCGTGCCCCGTTCGCCGGCGGCCACCTGCCCGCTACTCTCGCCGCCGGCCGCATGCCCCAGGCCGCCGGCGGCGTGTCCCGCTCCGCCGCCATGCGCACCGCCGCCCGTAGTCGCGGCAACCGCCGGCGTGGCCCAGGCCAAAATGCACAACAGCACAATCGGATTCACCTGGCGCATGACAATCTCCCGGACCCGTCCGCGGCAGCCCGCGCCGCCGCTTGACCTTGATCCTACGCCCAAGCCCCCAGGCGAGCATTGCCGAAAGATTAAACCCGATTAATATTTCCGCATCCGTAGGGTGCGCACCGCGCACCGGGGGCTGGCATCGCAATACCCAGCCAGGCACAGGCCCCCAGGTATGCTCAACCCCACTCCCCTCCGGCTACGCCAGGGGAGAGGGAACCAGAGCGTCACGCCGGCGAGGGGCCGGCGCGGAACCGGCTCAGGGCGCCGCCGCGGGCAGCGCGGCCGTCAAAGCGCCAAGGCTGGTCAGGAACTCGGGATAATCGGCCACCAGCACCGGGAAGGTATTCAAAAACCCTTCCAGTGTCGGCGCCAAGCCGAATGAGGTCAGCGAAATCCCTTCGATGGTCAGCGCCCCGGCCAATGGGCTGGACTTTCCTCCCAGGCTGTTGATCAGCGGCTGCGACAGGGCCGGCTCGCTGTTGAGCACCGCGATCAGCGGAGTCGCCAGCGCGGTCAGGCTGCCGACGTTCAGCGAGCTTGAACCGCCCGGCAAACTGGTCAGGGTGAGCAGGCTTGTCAGGCTGGAAAGGCCCGGCACGGTGGAGGTGCCCGGCAGCAGCGACAGGCTGGTAAGACCCGGCAGGCCGGAAGCGCCGGTCAGGCTGGTCAGCGTCAGCAGGCTCGAAAGGCTGGACAGCCCCGGCACGCTGGTCGTGGTCGGCAGCACCGACAGGCTGGACAGGCCCGGCACGCTGGTCACCGAAAGCAAGCTGGTCAGGCTGGTGAGGTTGGGCAGGGCCAGCCCCCCCACCTGGGCTGAGGCGGAATACGACGCGGCCAAAAGCGGAACAGCCAGTACCAACTTGGTGAGCTTGCGCATGGGATCGGTCCTCGAGCATTGATGGTGAATGAATCCCGCGAGGCATAATTTTTATCGGCCCGGCTTTTCGCCAGGCTGTCCTTATGTCCTCCCCCGCCTTGACGTATCACCCGTCCATTCGGCGGTTCTTCGGCGCACCCGGGAAGCCCAGCGTGCCGCAGCCTCATCATCGCCCCTGTTCCCGCCCCAGCCTATTGGTATATTCCCTTATTGCGACTGGGTAGCTGCCGGTGCCTCCTCGACCCGCGCCATCAGGATGTCCGCAAACTTGCGCCGCTCCACCATGCGCTGCACCTTGCCGTCCGCGCCGCGCACGAAGATATAGAGGATGGCAAGCGGATCGCCCTTGCCGACGAAGACATTGTCCCCAACCGGGATCAGCGGGCTCGGCTCGCGGCCTTCGCGGCCCTCTGCCAGCTGCCCATCCTTCACCACCACCCGGTAACGCCGCTTGCCGCTCTCGTCGTAGAGCCCCGCGAACTGCGCCAGCGCCGCGGCGGCGACCGGCATCGGCGCCGGGTCCTGCGCCAGCACCATCACCTGCGAGGCCACCATGCGCCACCGCCCCTGCTCCCGGCGCCAGGTGTCCGTGGCGCGGTACAGCACGTGCAGTTCCTGGTCGTAGACCAGTTCGTGCTCGTCCATGTCGTAACGGATCACCGCGAAGCCGCCGAACGCCGCAACCCGCGCATCGCGGATCAGGATCTGGCCCGACAGCCCAGGCGGCAGCGGCCCGAAGTCCGCCAGGAACTGCGCCCGGCTCAAGTGCGCGCCGGACTCGTCGATCTGCTCGAAACGCGGCGAAAGGTAACGCTCCCACACCGCCTTGTCGCCGGGCGCGAGCGCGTCATACAGTTCCTGTGTGATCTGCGGCAGCGCCGCCGCAGCGGGCCCGCGCTCCAGTGACGCATCGCCCGCCGCCTGTGCCGCTCCGCCGGCCGCGGCCAGCAGCAACAAGCTTCCCGCGGCAAGCAGCCGGATCGTATGCATGTGCTTCCCCTGACGCCGGATCGGCGCGCTGACCACTCTTGGATGCGCCGAACCCGGTCCGGGGTTGGAAATTCTTCAGCCGATGTGCAAGGCCTTCGAGGCGCAGCCGGCGCCGCGGCCGCGCCGCGCTCCAGCCCAGGCGTCCAGACAACTGCAGGCCCCATCCGTACGCCCGGCCACTAGGCCGGGCGGCTAGAACCGCTTCTGCGTCCAGCGCCGGCTGAAGGGGCCGACACGGCGGGTCTTCGAAGCCTTCACCTTCGCCGCATACGCATCCGCCACGCGCGCAAATACCGCCGAGAGCACCGCAAGGTCGCCCATGCTCAAGGGATGGGTCGGGCGGCCCTGAAAGCTCGCCCGCTTACCTAGCGCCGCATCGCGCAGGCGCACACTCGGCTCATCGTCGCAAATCTCCAGATCGCCGCTGTTCAGCGCGCACACCAGTTCCTGAAACAGTTCCTGCGTCGGACGGGAGCCTGCACACAGCTCCTCGATCAGACGCTCCAGCGGCACCGTGCGTCCGCGGCTCTCGTCCAGGCTGTCCAGCACGTCGCCGAATGCCAGGCCCAGCCCCTCTCTGCTCGTAGCCATGAATCCTCGGCCCTGCTGGCCGGCCGCCATCCTGCTCGCCTGTCCGACAATGCGCGTCGAGCCCCACGTAGAACCCACGTTCATCGTTCCTCCAGTTCGCTATTCATTCCCGGTTTGATCGTCACCGGGTATTTAATGTTCCGGAATCGGGAGAAAACATAAACCCGACACCCGCCTCATGTCCGCCACAATCGGGCACCATGTGGAAACGAATTGGAAACGAATGCAGATTTGCCGGGTCGGCACAGCTGTTCAGACGGTCCTGATTGGCCGATGGAAGTAAAACCGGAAACCGGCGCCCGAGGCCCAGGGAGGAATCCGGCCCTCGCCTGCTGCGACGCAGCAATTCCCACGTCGGGGCCGGAGCAGGCTGCTCGCCTCAGAAACTCGGGTGCAAGCCAGCATTGTCGAAAATTGAAATTGATCCGTCGTGCACGGATTTGGGGCAAAGCCTGGGCGGCCGCAAGTACCGCGTAAATTGGCTTTTCGCCTCTCTGCCTGGGACGCGTCACCTACGAAGCCGCGGGGAGGGCCGCCGCCTAGAGTAAATTTACTTTAGTCCCATACAACTCCCCTCTCCCGCTTGCGGGAGAGGGGTTGGGGGAGAGGGGCTTCCCCTGGCTTCAAAGCCCCTCTCCCGGCCCTACGGGCCCTCTCCCGCAACCAGGAGAGGGGACAGCATGAGCATGTATTTGCTTAAACGAAAAATACTCTAGTGCAGCCCCGGCACCCCAGCGTAAACCGCCAGCAGCGCCGCCGCACAGGGTGTGGCAATCACGCAGGCCATAGCCCCGTCGCGCATGGCATTCTGCCGCGCCAGATCGTTCGCATCCGGGGGCACCGCCGCCGAACCCGCAGCCGTCGCAACTGCCGCGTTCGCTCCCGCCGCCGGCCGGCCGATCCCATCGAGCTGGAAGTATGGATTCACCGCCCGCGGCCAGCCCCAGAAATGCTTGCGCCGAACCGGCGTGCCCCACACACCGTTGCCGGGCGCGGACAGCGCGCTCGCGCCATCGCCCGACACCGCCGCCTGCGCCGCTTCGGTACCATTAGGTACGGTATTGCCGCCGGGAACACTCGAACCCAGCAGTGCCGCGCCGACGATTGCGGCAACCAGGGTGTTGTTCATCAATGCTTTCTCCGCCACGGCCTGCTGCGGCCGGCGCTCGATGCCACACCCCAAGCTTATGTCCAAGCTGTGCCGTTCCAGCGTCCGGGCCGTCAGGCGGCACCCCCTGGCCGACACTCCGCCCACGTCCGCACACCCATCGCGCCAATACTGCCGGCCGTCGGTCCAAAGTCTGGTTCAGACGCTCAACGATCCCGCTAGATGGTGCGTTACCAGACAGTCTTGCCAGCAATTAGCCTATGTAGGGCGGGTCCATGACCCGCCGTTTACCGCGCGGAGCCCATTCCCTCCTGGATCCTGAGTAAGTAGGGCGCGCACCGCTGCTGCTGTTGCTGTTGCTGTTGCTGTTGCTGTTGCCGTTACTTTCTTGTCGCTGGAGACAAGAAAGTGACCCGCCAGCAAGGCGGAACCGCACTTCCAACAAATGCGCCAATGAGCCGCGCGCCAGCGCGCACGCCAAACCACAAAACACCAAGCCACCAACCCATCACAACACCATAAAACCTACCGCGGCTCCTTCCCCTCCAACACCCCCTTCGTCATCGCAATATCCTCCGGAAAAAACGGCCCATTCGCCTGGATCGCATCCGCCACCGCCTGCCGTGCATCGTCGCCGCGGCCCAGCTTGATCAGCGCCTGCGCGCGCCACTGCGCCACCCACAGGCGGTTGCGCCCATAGCTGATCTGCGCTGCGTGTTCCAGGTAAGGCAGCGCCTTGGCGTACTCGCCGCGCCGGGCGAGGTTCTTGCCGTAGCGGTACCAGTAGTCGTAGATGTCCGGGTAGGCCGCGATCAGCTTGGGATACAGCACATCCAGCGCCGCGTTGTCGTGGTCGTTCTCCAGGTAGAAGCGCAGGTTGTCCGCCAGGTGATGATCGGCCGTGTAATCGCCCTTGAGCCCCTGCTCGGCGTGGCGCTCGCCCATCACCAGCGCCGCGTGCCGCGCCTTGTCGTCGCCCAGCGCCTCGTAGTAATCGGCCGCCGTGCCGAACACTCCGCGCGTGTCGCTGCACACCATCTTGTGCGCGTACACCGTCTCCACCAGCGCATGCATCTTCGCCCGGTACGGGCTGAGCAGCGTGTGCTGCTGCTCCGCCGGCAGCTTGGAGCCGCAATTGTTGAGCGTATCCACATCGCCCACCGTGTCGCAGTCCAGCGGCCCGCGCAGCGCCTTCGCCGCGCTGGCGGCGCAGGCGGCGGTGTCGTTCGCGGCGGAGGCCTGCCCCAGCGCCAGCTCGTCGGCGAAGCGCCCGGCCAGCCGGTCCCGCTCCACCGCCGCGCGCGCCGGCGCCGGCAGCGCCGCCACCCAGGCCAGCCCGCCTTCATAATCTTCCCGCTGCTGGTAGGCATCCAGCACCATGCGCGCCGCCGCCACCGAGCCAGGGCCGCCATCGACCACCTTGGCCTTCCAGCCGTCCAGCCCCGAGCCCTGCTCCAGCAGCGGCCCCAGTGCCTTGTAGAACGAAGCACGGTCCCGATCCCCGAGGATGCGCCCCAGCTCATGGCCGTTCTCGTCCAGCACGATATAGCTGGGAAAGCCGCCCACCTTCCACTCCTTGCTCCAGCGCCCGCCCTCCGGCGAATCCGCGTCCAGGCTCAGCACCCGCGCGCGCGTCTTCACTTGCTCCCACTCCGCGCCATTCAGCACATGCTGATCCATGAAAAAGCAGGAATGGCACCAGGGAGCGTAAAAATCCACGATCACCGGCACATGCCGCGCCTTGGCCTCCGCCAGCGCCCCATCCAGCAAGGGCCCGGGCGCCACATCGTCCGACGCCGCCGCGAGCAGCGCAACGCAGAACACGGCGGGCAACAGCTTCAGGAATTTCATTGCGGGACTCTCCCTTTGCAGCTTATTTGGGTATGAATGGCGCAATTATAGTGTCGCAGGGCGCGCACCGCGCACCTTGCTTGACCCCGTACCCACTCCTGCCGCGCCCGCCCCCTCAATCCCCCCGCCGCGCCGCCTGGTAAAACTGCAAACTGTTGTGCCCCGGATCGCGCAGATGAAACTCCCGCGTCCCCCACGGCGTATCGGCCGGCACCGCCCAGGGACTGCCCAGGCCCGGCTGCGCATCGATCCCGCCGCTGCCGGCGAACTCCCGGTAGAGCACATCGACATCGCCCACCAGGAAACGGTACGCCGGCCGGTCGACCGGATGAGCCCACTGCCCCGCATCCGCCCATTGCAGATGCAGTTCCACCGCATCGCGCCGCACCGCCGCGTACTTCGGCGCCTGCGGCGAATCCTGGAACAGCACTTCAAATCCAAGATCGCAGTAGAAGCGCACGGACTCCATTACATCACGGGCCTGCAGCACCGGATGGACTGCTTGAAGTGTCGATTTCATGCTGAAAGTGTAGCCATTCGCATCGGATCGCAACACCTGCAGGTCCGCAACGAATAGCAAAAACCCCTGCCCCGCAGGGGCATATCCCAATACCGCATGCCGGCCGCCGCGGCCTACCCTTGAAGATATGGAGGCCTTCTGACGGCACCCCGCGAAGGCAAGCAATAAATCGATAAAAACTGTTGAGAGGAGCCGTTCGTGAAACGGGACGCGGCCGCTGCCGGCTGGAATGGGACGTATCGGGTCTGCGCCAGGGTTCTGGTCGCCGGAGCCTGCGGATGCTGCCTGTGGGCAAGGTCAGGCGCGGCGGCCGCTTCGGAGAATGGCGGCTTCAGCAGCTTCCCGGCCGGGGCCCAGTCGGTGGCGTCGGGTTTTCTGCCGCCGCCCGGAGCCACCGAATTTTACGGCTACCTGCTGTATTACTCCGCCAACAGTTTTCGCGATGGCGCCGGACACCCCACCTCGCCCGGACTGAAGGTCGACGTCTTTGCCCAGGCCCCGCGCGTGGTGCACACCTGGAACCTGTCTCTCGGCGGCGTGAACATCAGCAGCGGCGCGGTAGCGGAATCCGACTACATTAAGGTCAAGACCGGCACCCAGCAGGATGACGATACGGCCCTTGACCTATACGGAGTCGAGCCCTTCGACCTCACCGCCTCAATCGGCAACTGGCACTTCCTCTCCGGCACACTCTTCTATATTCCGGGCGCCCCCTATAACCGCAACGCCCTGGCCAACGGCACCACCCATTACGCCGCGCTGGCACAGCAGTTCGACGTCACCTGGCTGCCCACGCCCAGGATCGAAATATCGATCAATCCGGATGTCGAATTCAACATGCGCAACAAGGCCACCGGCTATCGCTCCGGCGACCAGTTCGGCTTCACCTGGGGCGCCGGTTACCGGCCATTCGCAAGCGACCTGCGCTGGCAATTCGGCCTCAATGGCTTTTACGACTACCAGTTCACCGACGATCGCATCCATGGCGCGGTTGCACCGGACGACGGCTTCCGTTTGAAGAAAAGCGCCATCGGACCGCAGGCCGTCTTCTGGTTTTCGCCCGCCGCCGCCCTGATCGTGAAGGAACAGACCGAGATGGACGTCCGGAACGGCCCCAAGGGCGAACTCTACTGGGTGGAGTTTGCCTTCCCCTTGTAGCCCCCCGGCAAGTGTCGGTGCGCTCCGCGCACCTTAGACTATGAAGACTTGCAGCCTGCTCCGAAGACAGTAAACTCAAAGGGCTCCTTAGACGCCGCGAGACCCCAATGAGCGAAACCTGCCCGTTTGACTTCAACTTCGACCCGGCCACCTTCAAGGCCGGCGACACCATCAGCTACCGGGTCCCGAGCCTGGGCGACTTTCCCTTCGCCGGCACCATCCATGCGGTTTATCCGGACCACATCGAAATCATCGACGCCGGCGAACCCGGCCGCGTCATGCGCGCCACCCGTGCCAGCCGTCCCGTAGTCGCCAACGAAGAGGCGCTCGGCTGAGCCACCTGCCGGCCGCATCGGGCCCGCGCGCAACCCGAACTGGCGCTTCGCAGCATTCGCATTGCGCCGGTTGAACAAACTGGCGCAAATGGACATTCGCCGCTACAGGCCGGACGACGCCGGCGCCATCTGCCGGATCTTCTTCAGTTCGGTACGCGAAGCCGGCATCAGGGACTACAGCCACGCCCAGGTGGAAGCCTGGGCCCCGGCGCCGCCCGACTCCTGGGCCATGAATCAGCGCGCCGGAGACGGCCGCACCTGCCTGGTCGCGGTCAATGACCGCGACGAGCCCCTCGCCTACGGCGACCTGGAGGTCGATGGACATATCGACCACCTCTACTGCGCCCCCGAATTCATTGGCACCGGCCTCGCCTCGGCCATCTACGCCGAACTCGAAAAAATCGCCCGCGGCCAGGGCATGCGCAGGCTTTATACGGAGGCAAGCGAAGCCGCGCGCCAACTATTCGAGCACAAGGGTTTTGCCATCGTGGGGCGGCGCGAGTTCCAGCTCAGGGGCGTCGCCATCCACAACTACGCGATGGAGAAAATGCTGCCCGATCGTTGACAAGGCCAGTTCCCCAGCGCGCCAGCCGCGCCCCCTTCAGGCGCTCACCTCGGCCACCGGCACCCACACCTGGATATCTCCCATCCCGCTCTGCGGATCGAAGCCTTCGCCGTACCGCTCCAGCAGATACGAACGCCCGTCGGCGATGCCCGCGATCTGCAAACCCGACTCGGACAGCCAGGCGCGGATGGCGTCGAAGATGTTGCGCAGCGTCGAGACATGCCCGCTGTGCGTGAAGATGGCATACCGCTGCGGCGGCAGTTCCACCTGCGCGAGCACGCTCGGCAGATCCTCGAAGCCGGTCACCTCGAAACCCGCGACATAGTCGCAGCCGTCGGCCAGGGGAAAGACCACCGCATAATCCACCTTCCCCGCCCTGCCCGTCACGCTGCCGAGTGCCGCCAGGCGCCGCCACAGGGATGGAATCTCATCCAGCGCACTGGACGCGAACTGCTGATGCAAGCCGGCGATGTGCATGCCATTGCCGTATTCGAAAAACGGCGGCGGCAGACTTCCGGGGGACCCGGCTTGACTCGGCGGCATTCAGACTCTCCAGTGGCGGACGCCTGTTATACCAAGCCCCGATTCCACGCGAAAGGAACGAAAAAAGCCCCGATCCTTCCTCTATACGCTGATTGCGTCTCCTCGATCACGCCGACAAACTCGTGACCGAGCGCGGTACCCGGTTGCAAGCCAACCAGCGAGGACATGGTTCCCCAGTAGAACCGGACGTCGGTGCCGCAGATCGAAGCGGCGGTGACGCGGACGATGGCATCGTCATCGTGCAGCAGAACCGGATCGTCGGGGCTCTCGACACTGACCTTGCCGACGCCACCGTAGAACACCGCTTTCATAGGGAATCCTTGGCTGCGGACAGGGCGGACGCCTAGAGAGGACTCCGCAAAAACAGGCCCGGCAAAAATATTTCATGCGGGCTTTACGGGGTCAATGCGGATATTCCCCTGGAATCGTGGGGGACTTTGGATTGTGGGGTGCGGGGCGGGGGTTGCGGGACGTGGGCTATGTGCCATTGCCGCGGTACTGTTGAAGGCGCGACTGCGTGCGCGTTCGTGACGAACCTTCCTCAATCGTCACTCCCACGTTCGACATGAACCTTCTCATATCCTCATTCCCGCGAAAGCGGAATCCAGCTTTTCGCTGTCATCCCCGGATCGAGTCCGGTGCAAGCTCTCAGCGCAGCGAAGGATGTGGCCTCGCAACTCTGAATCGTATGCGCACGCGCTTGCGCGCGGCCCGTGTCCTCCCCTTCAGCGCACCGGCCTCAGTCCCGACACGCCGATCATGGAAGACACGTCGGCGGAATGGACGGTCACCCGCCCCCCGTTTCCACTGAACCTGTATACCGTACCGGTCAGCGGGCCCGTGACCGAGATTGCCCCTGGACCCCCATATTCAAAGGCGACCGGCACCGCCTGGTGCGGCCGCGGGCGTGAAGACGGCCGGGTTGCGACGGGCAACGGCGAGGGGCGTAAAGGGGTTCTGCTTCGGCCACAGCAAGACATGATAGCGTCAACCTTGCGGGGGCTCGTCCCGCCAGACCGCTGCGGGCGCAGCAGTCGTGGCGGTGAGCCGCTCGATGAGAATGGAGCCGCCCGATAGCGCGAGCCAGTTCAGGATCAGGCTGGGCAGCGCTAGCGGAGCGGGACGGAAACAGGCGATCAGAAATGCCGCAGGCAAGGCCACCCAAAGGCTCAGGCAGTAGAAGCAGTCGAAGACCCGCAGCTGGCGGCTGCCGGCCCAGGCTCGTACCTGCGCCGTGACATTCCAGGGCCCATCCTCCGCCCAAAGCAGATGGCTGCCTCGCCAGGTGGCGAGGACAGCCATCACGAAATCCGCGAAAGGCGGGCTCAAGGCGTCTGCAGCGGTCGATGGTGGCATTGCCTGCGCTCTGGCAAAGTACTGCTTACCCGGTTTACTCGAACAGGATCGTGAACGAATAATAGGCCGGCAACCAGTAATAGTCGTCGGTATCGCAGTCCACGATGTTTCTCTCGTAAACATTGAGCTGCAACTCGTAAGCGCAACTGGTGAGTCCGAGCGCGGACAGATTCGAGCCCGCGACGGTGAGTTGATATTGCCCACCGAACCAGAAGGGTCGGGCCGCACCCTGCGCGACGGCGTCGGCATAGGTCGGACCGACCAATGCCCCGGATGTGACCGCCGTCAGGACGCCGCTCAATGACACCGGAGGGTTTGTCGACCATTGCAGCGTCAGGCCGTACTGATCCAGGAAGCCTTCGGCATCGCTCGCGGTGAAACTTACCGTCAGGTCGTCCAGCGTGGCGCCGGCCGGCACCTTCAGAATGCCGCAAGGCGGCAAAGGCTGGCTCACCCCGTTTACGGTAAAGGCCAATCCGGTGATCGAGGCATCGGGATTGGTCTCGGACGCGCTGCCCGGATTGGCGAAATAAAGCGCAAAATCGTTGTTGTCGTTCAAGCCGTTGGCCGCGGCCTCGCCGCAACCCGCAAGCGGTCCGACCAGGTCCAGGCCCCCGCTCGCATTCGCGGTGTAGCCCACAATCTGGAACTCATACTGGCCGTCCGCGAAGTATCCGTTTGTTTCCAGCATGCCGATGCCGTCGACGTTGTAGGTCCAGCTTCTGCCAAACATCACATTCCCCCAGTCGGCGGGGTTGTTCTGCTCGTAGAACTGCCGGCTTTCATATACGGTCGCGGTTCCCCCGCCGCTGACGGGCATGGTGGTTGGCGCGAAGCTCGGGTTGAACCATTGATTTGGATAAGGCTGCGTCGCGTCGAAATAGGTGCGCTGGAATGCCGACAAGGCCGCCGCGGGCACCGGAACGAAACCCGGCGTCACCGGCGAACTTGGGCACGGCTGCAAGGCCCTATAGGTCAGCTGGTAGTAATCGGCCCGCGCCGCGGTACCAAACTGGCCGGTGATGAACAACTCGCCGGTAAACGGCCGATCCAACACGCCTGGATTGGCCAGGCCGGCCAGCACGCTGGGCGCGCCCGGCGCTGCCGCCACGGTGCTGTCGCAGGTCACGGCGATGTCCTGGGCCTGGACGCAGGCACCGGTGAACAGGAAGCAGTCGCCCTCGGGCTGGCCGGTCGTCGGCGGAATGGTGCAGGCATCCGCATCCGCGTACAGGTTGACGCTCAGCGCAGTCGGGATGTCCCGGCGCGCCTGCCAGACGTTTTCCTGCAGGATCACGTTGGACAGTCCGCCGCAGCTTTGCGTGACCTCGAAAATGATGTTGGGACTGCAATCCAGCCAGGGCCACCACTCGCACCACGGCCACAGGCAGAGCCGCTCGAATTGCGGAACGACCGGCAACACCGAAAGCAGCTTGGTTCTGAGTGCCGGCAAGGTACCCGGATCAAGCGCCACCGGGGTTGCGACGACCCGGCCCGGCGGGTCGGGCTGCGGGTTGAAAGCCTGCCTGGCGCCGGGCGCGCGCGGCGGCAAGGGTTGCGGATTCAAGGCACTGAAGCCCAGCACCGGCTTTACACCGGGTGCGCTGACCTGCAGCTGCGGATTCAGGGCGAGCACCGGAGCGATCTTCTCCACCAGCGCCGGGTCAAGCCGCCAGTTGCGCAGTTCCCACCAGTACCAGGGGAGCCAGCCGCAGCACCATTCGAAGCTGATGGAGAAGTATCCAGTCGGATCGGTGATCGCCGTCGGCCCGACCTGCGACGTGGAACTCCACCACCAGAACCAGTCCACGTTGAGGGCGCTGACCGACGCGCTCGGAACCGGGTTGCCGTCCGCCCCGTAGACGTAACCGGAGATGGTGAAAGTCCGGCACCAGAACAGCCACAGGCGCCAGGCTTCTTCGGTGATGACGATCGCCGGGGCCTTGTAAGCCGTGTTGCCCGCAAGCGCCCGCGCGGAAATGCTGGCTTTGGTCGTCGACTTGTTGAAAAGATCGGCCGCGGCCGTGGACTCCGGCCCGACCGCGATGTTTACGGATTTCGCGCCCGCTATCTCGAAGCGGACCTCTCCACTGCCGTCCGCAACCGAGATCGCTTCGGAGTAGATGCGCCCTCCCGTCTCGATCGCGACGCGAACCCGCATTTTGGCCCGGTGCGAATGCGCAACGTTCTTTGCATTGATCGGTATCGTGATCGTGTAGCGGTCATCCGCCGATGTCGATTTGCCGGTGGTGGTCATATCAAAGTCCTCTCTGCAGTCTCAAGGGGTCGAAGCGCCAATGCCAAGGTGCGGATTTTCGGACGGGCACCCGCGTGCCATCCGGGACGTACCAATAGGTCCCGTCGCATGGAAGAACGGAGCGCTGTTGTAGATGCGGACATCCCGAGGCGGTCGAAATGAGACCGGCGTCACAGAGCCGCCGCGGCTGCAGCCTGGATGCCGCCGGTCACACATTTGTAGTGCAGGGCGCAAGGCGAGACCCGGCGCGGCACGTCACCGGACGAAACTCAATCCCCTGGTGATTCCGGGCAGGGCAAAGCGACCGACCGTACTCTGAAGTTCCCTAGCAGCGCGCATTCCCCATACCCCTGAACATCGCCCCCTCGAACCACCCCACCAACCGTGCCTTCCTTTCGCAATATGTCGCCTTGCTCACCCCCAGCATCTCCGCCGCCGCCCGCACGGTGCGCACCTCCGGCCCGCCGTAAGCAGCCCGCAGCACCTCCCGGTGATGCACCGGCAGATAGCACACCAGGTCATGGATCTCCCGGCAGCGGTTGTCGCGGGCGATGCGCTGCCCCAGGCGCTCGGCCATGCGCGCCATGCCGCCGTCCGGGCGGGTGCTGAAGGACTCGCCGTCCACCACCAGGATGTCGTGGCGGCTGCCATTGCCCGCGGCCCCGGCGCCCGCGTTGTGCCGCTCTTCGCGGATGCGCTGGAAGATGGAACTGCCTTCGCCGGCATCCAAACCATCGGCCAGGCGCTCGTCCTGCAGCCACTGCGCGTATTCGCACAGGCGCCGCTCCATGCTCATCGCCGGTAGCCGTGCCGGAGTGCGCGCGGCGCTGGTCTGCGCGCTCATTGCAATTTCCTTTCCAGCACGGCCTGCACCACCGGCAGCGGCCGGCGCGGATCGGCGTGGGGATAGCCGGCGCTGTAGACCATGAAGCCCATCATGCCGCCATGGTGGCTGGCGGCAACCACGTCGCCGTCGGCCGGCAGGTTGCGCACCAGCGCCTGGCCGCGCAGCAGCAGGTTGAACTGGGACTTGTCCAGCACGAAGATCTTCACCTGGTGGCTCATGGCCTCACTCCCTGGTCCCGTCCCTGGCGCACGGCGCGGTCCTGCGCCCGGCTCATCCAGTTGCCGATGAAGCGCGTCATGCCCTGCCCGGTCTTGCGGTTGCGCGGATTGCCGTTCACCCAGGCCTGCATCTGCAGGAACTGCTGCGCCACGTCCACTGCCGGGAACTCCCCTTGCAGCCGGCGCACATAGCCGTGGTCCACGTGGAACATCTTGCCGGTGTTGGTCACCAGCGAGAGCAAAGGCTCGGCAGCTTCATGCAGATCCGCTTCCAGCGTTGCCGGCACCAGGGATGACGAAGCTGAAGGACTTCGCGCGGGCTTCATCGCCGTCGGCCCGGCGTCGTGCTCGAGCACTGCCTGCGAACTGCCCTGGGCCTTGCCCGCCGCACGCCCCGCCCACCGCGCCTGCGCACCCTTGACCGCGCGCGCGCGCAAGACGCTCCTGTTGCGTCGCGCCTTGGCCAGTTCCTCCTCGATCCGCTGGTGCACCAGCCTGCCCTCGCGCTGGCTGAAGAAGCGCAGCAGCGCCCGCTTGTTGCGCTGCCAGCCGCGCAAATCCAGGCGGGTGATCCCCGCCAACTCCAGGTCATTCGCCGGCGGCGGCCCGCTGCGCCAGCACTCCATCAGCAGCAGCAGATAAGCCCCGTGCTGCTCGGTATTGAGGCGCAGGGTGTCCGCCAGGTAATCGCCGATATGCAGCGGCATACAAACATCGTTATCGCTCATGGTCGTCCTTTGCATAGAAAGCGCCGGCATGATCCGGCGAAAGGGAGTGCCAGCACTCCCGAGAGGAAGAAATTGCTCGAAGCTCATTTGTTGAGTTCCCCTCTCCCGCTTGCGGGAGAGGGGTTGGGGAGAGGGGCTTTTGCCGTGGCGTTCACCGCCCCTCTCCCGGCTCTTCCGGCCGCCGTTCAACCCGGCCCACCCGCTCCACCAGCCGCACCTGCTCCGTCAGCATCTGCCGCAGGCACAGCGGATCCGTGGTGTGGCGCGTGGCGTCGCGCAGCCAGACGCAGGCCTCCACGCTCAGGCGCCGCATCTTCAGCCACTTCGAGACATGCCCCTGCCGGCAGCGCCCGCCGATGCGTCGCGCCAGCTCGCTCTGCGAATCGGCACAGGCACGGATGGCGCGCAGCACGAACGGGTTCTGGTAGCCGTCGGGACCGGGCGAAGCGCTTTGGGCGGTGCGATGCGGCGAGATATTCATGCACCGCAATCTACTACTACAGTTATTTCTTGTCAACTACCTAAGTTATTTGCGCTTATATTACTTCGGTAGTAATTTATTGCTTATGGCACTCAAGGATCGCATCAAGGAAGTCCGCGCTGGCGACCCGCAGACCGTGGCGGCGAAGAAGACCGGCATGTCCCAGCCGATGTGGTCCAAGCTCGAGCGCGGCGAAGTGGACGTGGCGGACACCGCCCTGCTGCCGCGCATCGCCGAGGCCTACGGCATCTCCCTGGACTGGCTCACCTACGGCCGCGGCCCGCGCCTGCGCGGCGGCCGCGAACTGGTCACGGCCTTCCATCCCGAGGACCCCGCCGCCGAGGAGGAAGTGCGCATCCCCGAATCACGCGTGCGCTTCAGCGGCGGCCACGGTCATAAGCCCAGTTATGAAGCCGTGGACGACAGCGAGCCCGCCACCTACCGCCTGTCCTGGTTCCAGAAAGAGCGCATCAACCCCAAAAAGGCGCGCCGTTTCCGCGTCACCGGCAACAGCATGGAGCCCATGCTCTACCCCGGCGACTCGATCCTGGTGAACCTGGAAGAAACCACCGTGCGCGAAGGCCTGATCTACGTCTTCCGCCACGGCGACCAGCTCAAGGTCAAGAAACTCATCCCCCGCTCCGACGGCTCCCTGGTCCTGCGCAGCATCAACCGCGAGGAATACCCGGACGACGTGGTACCCGCCGCTGCCGCCGCCGAACAGATCACCATCATCGGCCGCGTACGCGACAAGAGCGGCCGCGGCGGCTTGTAGGTGGTAGCACAGCCCGCAATCCCACGCTGAGACACTTGAGGCACGCAGCCATCGCTGTACTGGTCACCAGCTTACTCACAGCCCTGGCGCTGCAGTACTACAAACCCGCGCACCCGCGTTCAATGCTCGGCTGGGCCGCCCTGATCGTTCTTGGCGTCCCGCTGATGATTCTTGGTGAAGGCGCTGAATGGCCGAACTGGTTTGAAGCCTGGCCGACGCCCCTGCGCATTCTCATTCGCTTGGTCCTGCTCGCGGCGCTTTTCGGCGTGCTCTGCGGCCTTTATCTGGTCGCGACCCGACTCATCAGCCTGTAGCAGATCGTAGGGTGGGCAAGCTTCATCTGCCTACGCGGTTTAGTCCGTAGGGCGGCCCGTGGCCGCCGGGCCGTTGCGGCCAGAGCCTCGGCGGCCATAGACCGCCCTGCTCGCCCCTGAGTAGCCGGAATACCACCATACACCCGCAGGGCGCCCTTCAGGGCGACGCTGTTACAACCAGTCTCCCAACCGCCGCCGCCCGACGCACCTCAGTCGGACACCGCCGGCGGTTCGAACGCAAACACCGTCCCGTCGCCATCCTGCCCGCCGTCCAGGGTGGTACCGTAGAGTTTGCCGTCGCGCCCCAGCGCCAGGCTGGCCTCCGGATACGCGCCGCCGCTCTTTGTCGCCCCGATGGCCTGCACCACGGCGAAGGTGCCGCTGGTGCTGATGCGGAAGATCTGTCCCTTCGAATAGGTGCCGACGTTGGCTTGCACGCCGTAGAAGTTGCCGTCGGCGCCCAGCGTAAGGCCGGAGGTGGGGCTTCCTTGCACGGTCGGGCCCGGAAAGGAATACAGCGTGGACAAACTGCCTTTGGCGGTGATGCGGAAGACGGTTCCGGCGCCGTCCGCGGGTCCGTCCACGGTGGTCGTGCCGTAGAAGGCGCCGTCCGGTCCCAGGGCCAGCGTCTTCTCCGGATCCGCGCCGTCGACATAGGTGAAGACGTGCAGCGTGGTCAGGGTCCCCGTCGGCGTGATGCGGAAGACGGTGCCGCCGTTTAACCCATAGTCGCCGCCATCGACGCTGGTGGTGCCATAGAAGTTGCCGTCCCGGCCCTGCAGCAGCCCGCCCGCGGGATCCGCGCCGTCCGTAAGTCCGGTGAAGTCGTGCAGCGTGGTGAAACTGCCGTCCGCCGCGATCTTGTACACCGTGCCGACTCCGTTGGCGCCGCCCAGCATGGTGGTGCCGTAGAGATTGCCCGCGGCGTCCTGGATCGGCGGGGCGTAGGCCTCGAAGCCTTCGCCGGCGCCGAAGGCATGCACCAGCGTGAACTCGCCGGCGGTGGAGATGCGGAATACACAGCCGCCGCCGGCGGCTCCGCCCTGCGTGGTCGCGCCGTACAGATAACCGTCGCTGCCCACGCTCAGTCCGGCCTGGGGATAGGCGCCTTCTGTCGTCGCGTTGAACGTATGAAGCACGCTGAACTGGCCGCCGCGCGTGAGGCGGTACACCACGCCCACCCCATAGTCCTGGCCGTTGTACGGCGTGTCGTCGCCGCCGCCGAAGGTGGTGCCGTAGAAGCTCCCGTCCGGACCCTGGACCACGCCCGACCAGAGGTAGGCGCCGTCGGTGCACCCAGGGTCCGCGCAGAAGGAGTGCAGGATGCTGAGCGCCGGTTGGCCCGCGGCTGCGGTGTCCGCCGGATCGGCGGGCTGTGCGGCAAAAGACACCGCCAGCGCGGCGGCAGCAAGCTGAATTCGCATGGCTTCCCCCAATAGTAGGTTGAGGCATGGCGGCTTTCGCGCCGCCGGCCGTTCGTTGCCAGGGACTGTGCCAACGGCCGGCCTCGCGGTCAAGTGCCCAGCCTATCCCCTCACAGACAATTCTTCGCATCCGGCGAAAAGCAGATCTTCACGCTCGGCGCGAACTCTTCCGGCTTGCCGGGCAGCGGCAGCGGGCTGGCCTTGGTCACCGCCTTCAGCAGGGAATCGTCGAAGGCCTTGACGCCGCTGCCGCTGTCGATGAAGGCAGCCTGCACCTCGCCGTCCGCTCCCATGGTGATGTTGACGACCGCCTTCAGGTTCGGCTTGGTCCCGGGCGGTACGGTCCAGGCGCGGACCACGGCGGCGTTCAATTGCACCGCCCAGTCGTCCGGCACCGCTTGCGCCG
>CAJCJI010000210.1 GCA_903970595.1 Verrucomicrobiota bacterium | reverse complement strand
CCCGCCAGCGGCGATCGCCGAGCAGCAGCAGGATTTCGTGCGCGCGTACTTCGATCGGCACGTCGATGCTCGGCATCGCCGGCATCGGCGAGGCCAGTGTCGGCTCCGGCAGCACCGGCGCGACCGCGCCGGCATCGGCGGCTAAAGCAGAAACGGACACCGCTTCCGATGTTGTCGATGGCTCGGCCGGCGGCGCACGCGATGGCAGTGCGCGCCAGCCGACGATGTGCTCGGGGGCGGTCTCGATCGGCGATGGTTGGGTACCTTTGCCCATCCACACCGCGCCGCGGATCGCGACCCCCAGCGACTTCGCCGCCGGCTGCACTTTGAGGGCGTAGGCATTCGCATCGAGGCCGTGCGGAAACAGGATGCGGAAGACTTCGATGCCGGCGGCCATGAGTTTGGGCGCGAGTTCGAGGGCGGCGGCATCGCCGGCCACATCGCGGTCGTAGGCGAGCAGCACGCGCTGGGTTTTCTGCTCGACCAGAAACGCCATCAGCTCGTCGGTAAAGCCGTTGACGCCGTAGGCGGTGGTGACGTGGCGGAAGCCGGCCGACCAAAACGTCAGCGCGTCGATCAGGGCTTCGCACAGGATCACTTCCTTGGCGCCGGCCAGATGCTGACGATTGAAGACGCCGGCATGCGGGCGCGGCAGGTACAGATGCTTGGGCGTGCCGGCGCGCAGGTTGTCGAGCAGCTTGCGGCCGTAGAGCTGCACGGCGTGGCCGTGCGTGTCGAAAATCGGGATGACGATCGAGCCGTTGAAATGCTCGTGGCCGGATTCGCGCAAAATGCCGAGGGCTTGCAGCTTGCTGCGCAATGCCGCCCCTTCGGCGCGGTTCTTTTCCGGCAGGCGGTAGCCGAGCGTGCGGTTTGAAAAACCGATCTGGAAGGTGTCGATCAGCTCGGCGCTCGCCAGGCCCCGGCCCTTGAGATACGCCTGCGCTTCCGGCGATTGCTTGAGGGTGGTGTGGTAGTAGGCGACCACACGCTGCATCAGGCGCCCATCGTCGGCCTGTGCCGACAGCGCGCTCGGCAGCTTGGCGGTGCTGCCGTATTTCAGCGGGCGGATTTCTGATTTTTCTTTAGCCGCTAAAGAAGAAAGCGATCCATCACGCAGCAGTTCGACGGCGTGACGGAAAGACACGCCCTGCATGCGCATGGTCCAGTCGATGACGGTGCCGCCGGTGTTGCAGGCACCCAGGCAGTGCCACAGGTTCTTGTCCTCGGACACGACCAGGCTCGGGGTCTTGTCGTCGTGGAAGGGGCAGCGGCCGTGCCAGTCCTTGCCGTGGCGCTTGAGTTCGACACCAGAGGACTCGACCAGGCGCACCAGCGACACCTCGCCCTTGATGCGCTCGATCGCCTCGTCCGGGATGCGTGCCATGTTTCGGCCTCCTGCGAAAAACCTGTCAAGGGGGTTTTGAAGAAAATAACTCTGTTTCGTGATACTCTGTTTCTGAGTATACGTTACTCGGATTCAAGAGATCGAGCCCTATGCTGAGCGCCAATTTCCAGCACGCAGTCGTCATGGCAGCCAAAGACAGGGCTTTCTACGAGCAGCTCGGCCGACGCATTGCGGACGCGCGCAAGACCGCCGACATCACTCAGGTCGAGTTGGCGCAGACACTGGGTATCGCTCAGCAGACGCTGGCGCACTACGAGGGTGGCGTGTCCCGACTCCCGGTGGCGTTGTTGCCGATCGTCGCCAAAGCGGTCGGTGCGTCGATCGAAGAGTTGCTCGGTCAGGACGATAAGCGCAGCGCCGGCAAACGCGGCCCCGCACCCAGGTTGCAGCAGCAGCTCGACCGGATTACGCAGCTCTCACGGCCGCAGCAGAAATTCGTGATGCAGATGCTCGATACCGTGCTGGCGCAAGCCAGCCGATAAGCGGGCCACTAAAACGAAAAATCCCGCTTCGAGCGGGATGGGTGGCTGCTTCTCTGTGATTCAAGGACTCATGAAAATCTGCAAGGCCTGTTGAGCGGCCCGCGGCACGACCTGCGCCACAAAGGCATTCGGACAGCCCGCTCCTGAGATGTCGGCGTCGGAGAAATTGCCGGACTTGGTCCGGCTGCCATCCGCCAGATCGATCACCATGAAGCCGGCGACCGCCATGCAGTTCGTCCCCGACGCCCAATAGTAGGCCGAGCCGGCCAGCAGATAACGACTTGCCGGATAGCGTCGCTGGAAATCCGGCTGCCGCGCCATCTCCCGCGCAGCGCGCAGCATCATGTCTTCCAACGGTCCGGCACCCATGACGCGCACCGGATACTCGTCCGGGGCGGCAAAGCCGAGCACCGGGCATAGCAGCAGGCCGAGCAGCGCCGGCCGCAGGCGGCGGGCGATGATGTGGTGGAGGTTGGGCAAGGCGTTCATGTGGATTAGCGTCTCAGACTATAGTCCGTAGATCAATAGTCGCCAGCCGCCGCATCGTGCAGCGGCATGGCTGCCCCTTCCAAAAATCACATTGCCTTGGCCTTCGGCCAGGTGCTGCGCGACGCGCGCACCGAAGCCGGCGTCAGCCAGGAAGCGCTGGCGCTGAGCTGCGAGATCGATCGCACGTACATCTCGCTGCTGGAGCGCGGCCTGCGACAGCCGACGCTCTCGACGCTGTTCTCGATCAGCGACCAGCTCGGTGTCACCGCCGAAACGCTCGTCGCCGACACGCGATCACGCCTGCGTTCGGCAGCACGCAAATAGTCTCTCCGTAGGTCTCTGAGAGTAGGCATCCGGCCCCCATAAGGCCGGGGCCGGCCAGCGCGTCCCAGGGCAGCCAAAATCCGGCCAATGATCATTGCTAATGATCATTGGAGGGGGCGTGTTCCGGCGCTGGACACTGTCCTCTGCATGGGTATCCACCTCCATGCAAATCACAGCGTCTTCAGCTCGCTCGCCAGCGGGTCGCCGGAGGCATGTTCCAGCCCGAAACACTGTCTGGGCATGCCGACGAAAACGCATGCCATCGATCAGCCCTCCGCAGGGTCGCCCTCCGGCTGGGCGTGTTCCAGCTTTGCGCTTTCCATCATCGATCGGGGGGCCAGCTCGGCTGGGGCGAGCGCGTTCAGCGCGCTGCCCCTGCGTCGCCAGACGCAGGCCGGGGGAGCCGCCGCAGATCGGCGTCCGGCTTGCCCGGACCCGAAGGCGCCCCCTAGGGCGCCGGTCTGTGGTGGGGGCAAAGCCCCCGACCCCGACCGCCATATCACTTGCGATTCACGCGGGCGGGCAAGCCCAAGACAGGGTGCGCTGCGCGCACCCCGCAGTCCCGCAGGGACGCAGCCCGGAGCGCATCGCGCGCAGGTGTGGATTGGGCTTGCCCGCCCGCGCGAAGCGCGCTGCCAAAGAGCGCCCGAATGCGGGGTCGGCAATGTCACCTCAGCCGTGCCAGCACTCAGGGGCTTGGGCGTCCAGCCCAAGCGCGACGCGGGCGCGTTCAGCGCCCTGGCGACGCGGGACCCCGTGGCCCGTGGCCCTCCGGTGGCCTACCTACGCAGACCTCCATCCATCGATCACCTGGTAGATGCACGTAGGAGAGAAATTTACATGACGGACGAAACGACGCAGTTGAGGACGACGAAGGACCTGACGCCGGATCAGATCACGCTGGCCGCACTCACCACGCTGCTGCGCTTCGGCGCGGTGCCGGCCTGGTGCCTGTTCTGGCACGCGGTGCAGCCGCGCGATTATTTGAGCGTGACCGAGCGCAAGGACTGGGAAGAGCAGATGCGCCGCCTGGAAGCGCGCAAGCTGATCGTGCGCACGACGGCGCCCTCGGATGTGCAGTACGACTCCGGGCTGCCGAGCAAGACCAAGCTGATCCGCTTGGCCAAGGCCGGTGCGGCCTGGCTGGCGGAGCGCGGGGTCACCGATGTTCTGGGACGCAGCCCGGCAGGCTTGCGGGCCAGCGATTTCAAGCTGCCGGATTCCTGGCGCCACGATGCGCTCGCAGCCGGGGTGCTGGCCTGGCTGGGTGAGCGCGGCTATGCGTTTGTCACCGACCACGAAATCGGCTGCGTTGCCAATGCGCTCGGCGCAACGCTCGGGGTAAAGCTGCCGGATGGCTTGGCACGCCCGCGCGGCAGCGACGATCCGTGGATCATGATCGAGGTCGAATTTGCGAAGAAGACCGGCGGCTGGGCGGAGCGCCAGGCGCGCTGCATGGCGCAGGCGCTCGACGAGACCTTCACCCTCGCGGATCGCTGGCCGGTGCGTCATGCCTGGCTGGTGACGACGACGCGGAAAAAATCGCCGACGCCGGAGGCGATGGCGGCGCGCATCGCGGCCTATGTGCTGCGTCCGACGATGTTGCATGCGATGGTCTTCACAGTGGATGAAACCGGCAAGCCGCTCGGCATGGCGCAGTGCCCAGTGCCGGTGACGCCGCGCCGCGATCCGGGGAAGCTGGAGATTCGCTTGGCGGAGTATGGCGAGGGCTATGTCGAGACGCTGCTGGCGATCGAGGCGGAGGATGAGCAGTTGCGCCAGCGCGGCATGACGCCGCCATCGCGGCCGGCGTGCGTGACGGTGGCGCGCATGGGCTTCGGGGCATTCGGCATCGAGGTGCAGGCGGACTGGCCGGGCGGCGCGGAGTGGACCCGCCACCAGGCGGTGCTGTCGGTGAAGGGCCGTGCGGTGGCGGTGAGCGATCTGGGCAGTGCGGAGGCGCTGTCGCCGGCGATCCGCGCGATGCTGATGCGCGTCACGCTGTGGGGTCATGTCGATGCGCATGACGATCCGGCGGCGGCGGAGTATGTCGTGTCGGAGCTGGTGTATGCGGGGCGTGCGGACTTGATCCGCTCGCTGCCGGAGCTGGCGCGCTGGGTGCGCGCGGAGGGGCGCGATGGCGTGCAGATCGCGGAGGATTATCGTGCGGCGGTGAAGCGTGAGGTGGAGGAAGAGCGCTTGCGCATCGTGCGCTGTGAGAAGGAATCGGCGACGAGGTAGACCAAGGCGGCTAAAGGAAGAAGCCCGGTGTGGGGCCGGGCTTCTTCTCGAAAGGCAGATCAGCGATTCGCCCTACGAGTTGTCAACAAGAGCAGATAAACCAAGATTATCGACAGTTTCTGTTTCCCAGGCAGCGAGCTTTTCCTGGGCCTCTGTAGGCTTGTCGATGAGCATGACCCTTAACGCATTCGCCTGTTCAGCAAGATCACGCTGCCAGTCAACGCCAAAATCCACCTCTTTGAGAAGTCGATCAAAAGTCTCAATCGCTTGGCTAGTTCGACCAGCCCGAGCTAAAGCAAATCCGATGCCTTCTAGCGTACGTTGATTGCTGGGATACAAATTTGCCACTTCAACGAAGTCGAGAAGAGACTCTACGCGTGCCAAAAAAGGTAGAGCGCGAGCCTTCAGAGCTACACCCAATTCCGCAACTAAATTCGGCATCTCCAAATTCCAACGATCACCTCCGCCGTCGTGCCGAATGCGCTCCCCAAAATTAAAATATAAGTGCTCTGTCGGGACGCAAAGAGGCATGACAAAAACAGTCACGTGGAAAGAAATCTCGTTGTATCGCGACCCTTCAAAATGAATGCCTCGAAGGACGTTTTTTATCGGTGGTAAAAACATAAGGCGCCCATCCAGCTTAAAGCTCGGAAGTTCGGGCAAAAGACGTTTTTCGAGTGCAATGAGCTTCGTCTTCATCATGGACGCACCTCAATGACCGGCACGCTGCTACCGTTACCGGGCAAGTTTGATTGGATTTGTTGAATCCTTGCGGGTGTCAATGCTGCGCGCCCCGTTTTGAGGTCATAGACTGCGGTAGGAGCTGTTAGTGAGCCCTCTACTACGTCCAAACGAACAGAACCTGATGTACCGTAATCGACGAGTTGACCTTTAAGGTAGGACTGTTCCGTGGAGAAGTTTGGATTGCCCAACCCGTCCACATAATCTTGAAACACAGAATGCACATTGGTTCCATAGACTGGACCGCTACCAGGTCCCACAGTCGCAGCAGCCTGAGTCGCCGCATTCGAAAGCATCTGCTCCGAGGCGGCTACACCGTCAGCAGCAACATCGCCAACCCGTACGATCGGGTTCTGAATCCCGGTCAGCCCACCCGTATTACCCGCAGCGCCAAAGCCATCGGTCAGAAATAGCGGTCGAAGCTCGTACTGCCCTGCCGCAACATCTCCCGCAAAACTGGCTATAGCTTTGCCTCCCTGTACCGCGAGATCGCCAGCGCCAGCTAAAAGCTTGTCGCCGCCGAAAGCAAGGAAATTCACCACGTCCAAGCCTTTCTGATCCAAAGGCGCATTGATGAATCCCGTTGCAGCATTGCTGATCGTATTGATCGGATGCAGCGCCGCGTTCACCAGGCCAGGAACAAGGTCGGGATTGGTGATCAGACGTGGAATGTTAAGAGCGGCTACGCCAGCTCCAACCCCGAATCTCGTGAAGCCAGCAATCCCGGCACCGAAAGCAGAGTCTTCCGACGCCTGCTGGCTCTGTGTCAAGAAATTCTGCGCGTCAGCTAAGCGGTCGTCGAGACCTTCATGGTAGGTGGTCGTAATCTCAGGAATGCCGTTGGCATCCGTCCCATACTCGTACGTGAGACTGCCCTCACCGGCGCCTACTTCTTGGAGGCCATTGCCGCCGTCATCGATCAACTGCGGCGCGCTGCTCTGACCCGAGATAGAAACCCCGCTCGCGCCGCCCAACTGCGGCACGAAGCCCGGTGTGCTCAGGCCGTCCGCGGATAGCGGCGGCAGGCTTAGCCCAGAAAAATCGTCAGTGCTTAGCGCACCACCCGGTAACGAGAACGCCCCATTCTGATTGATCTGATCGAGCGAGTTCAGCGAATTGCCCGGCACCTGGCTGTTATCGAATTGGAAGTGCGGCGTCGTATCCGGCGCTTCAATCGCCCCGACGATGCTGTCGCCGAGCGCATTGCCAAATGCGTTGGCCGCGATACTCGCAATATCGACTTTACCGTGTCCGCCAAGCGCTAAAGCGATTTCTTGCGTGGCGACGCCCGACAACAAGCCTTCCGCGGTTCTGCCGAACACTTCTTCCGCCGTGAACGGCTGAGCGGTTATTCCAGCAACCTTGTTCAGCGGCTGATATTGAGACCCAGCCTCAGCAAATCCGCCACTGACTAAGGCTACGGCAGCAACACTGCTCCAGGAAAAAGATTTTTGTGTGCCGAAGGCGACCCCGATACCTTGATTGGCTAACGAGTCGAGCGAGCCGTCCTCCAGTCCCGCGACGACTGGACTCGCATTCGATAAACCGACGCCGCCTGCGATACCTACCGTTGCTGCTGTGGCAAACGCGCCAACGGCAACCTTGGCAAATGAAAAACCATGGCTGACACCCAGCGCATCACCGGTCAGTTGGCTGGCAATGCTTCCAACTGCGCCACCGATAGCTGCGGCGCCTATCACCGCCGCAACTTGGGCCGCGCCGACTGCTGTACTAAACGCGACACCGGAAAAAACCGCTGCTCCAGCAGCCAGGATGCCATCTGAAGCTAAAAGCGTCGGTGCCAATACGCTCAGAGCAGCACCGGCCGTCACTACAGTCGCCACAGCGGCAACAACCGCAATGATTGCTGCCGCAAGGAAATCACTACTCGGCTTCGATGGCGGCGGCAACTGCGGCGTGATATCGCCGACAATCTGACTGGGGTTATAAGGCTTGAATGTGCTCGCGTTGTCGTGACTAGCGACGACGGTGTTAGGCAGATTCAGCAGGGTGCCCGCGACAAGCGGTGCGCCCTGCTCTATCGAATTCGCATCTGCGATGACATACCAGAGGCTCGCATCCCCATACACCGCCTGCGCGATGCTTTGCAGGGTATCGTTAGTCCGGACGACATAACTGCTGGGCGATATCGCAGGGTACGCATCACTGATCGGTGTGAAATTATTGCCGAAGTGGAAAGTGTAAGCAGGGCCGTTGCTACCCCCTAGAACCTCTTCGGTACTACCCAATTCGTTGCCGCCCTGATAAATCAAGGCATCGTCAAAATCCGAAGCCGAATACGGCGTGAATTTGTAAATGACATGACCGGTGTTATCGGTCGTCAAAACTTCGATCTGACCGCTATTGCCTGAGGAACTCGTCAACGCCAGCTGACCATGAAAATCGTAATGCTCTATCGTGGTATTGGTATTGGTGTTGCCATTTGCAGTTGCCGTGATCAACGTCTGCTCGTAGCCAGTGTCACCATCCTGATAGGTGTAAGCGTAACTGCCGACTGAGTTTCCGCTGCTGTTCAACAAGTTTACAAAGCTTTGGTTGCCGGCGTTGTCATAACGGTACTGATTGGTCCCGGTGACACTGCCGGAGCTGTTTTTGGTCTGCGACTGCGCAAGGGTACCGTCGGCGTAATACGTGTTGAACTGGCGTGCGCTTAAAGCGCCGCCACTCGTGTAGGTGTCGTATTCGGTGACTTGATCCAGGTTGTTGTAAGACCTCGTGCTGACCAATGAACCTGACTTGCTGGTTTGTATCAATCGGTTGTCGGCATCAAAGCTGTTAGCCAGCGCCTGTGTCTGGAGCGTGGGTGTCTCTCCTTGACTCAGGGCACTGTAGATCGCGGCATCTGTGCTGCCAGCAGCGAGAGCGATCGTCGCGCTACCTTGCGCGAAATCGGTTTCACCTACTCGATTGCCAGCTGCATCGTATTGGAGATAAGTGGCCTGCGCGTTCGCCAGGCCAGTGACGACTCCACTCGTGTTTCTCGTGACATCAGCTTCGATGGAGTTCTGCACACGATTATCGGCATCGAAGTCGTACCGATAGCGATGATCGAAGATGCCTGGAGTTACCGTTGTATAAGGAAAACTGTACTGCGAATCGACTAGTTTTCGGTTCCCTTGTGCATCATATAAATAGCTGACCGTTGCGTTGGGGTCAGTGGCGGTCGATAAACGACCATCACCATCATAAGAATAGATCGTGTCCTGGCCGACACTCCAGCTCGAGGAAGAACCGAGTACGCCAGCATAGGATTGTTTCAATTCTTCGAAGCGAGTGTGGAGTAATCGTCCTGCCGCATCATAGGAATAATCAGTACGACTTTCGCGGTAAGGCTGGGCGATGAAACTTTCGCCGAAAGCGTTATAAAAGCTGCTGTCGTTCTGTCCAGGATCGAAAATGCTTTGCAGGAGCCCATTGGCGTAGTACGTGTACAGCTTGGCGTAGGTAAAACTCCCAATAACCAGCTTGTCCTCGATCTTGTCACCGGCATCATCGTAGACATAACTCGTCTGGTTACCAGACGTAGCTCCTGTGGATAGCCCCGTAGAACTGAGTGCCTGGCCAAAACTGTTATAAGTGAAGCTATTGAAGTTGCCGTTGCCGTCGGTCTGCTTAATCTTTTGACCGAGCGCGTTATAGACGTAGGTTTCCTTTTGCTGACGAGCGGCATTACTGTAATCGTTATAGGCCAGATCGCTCTGCGTTAGGATGTGCCCGAAGCCGTCGTAGACGTAACTCACTTGGCCGTTAGTGCTGACCACGTCGCCGAGAGCGTCATAGGCGGTTGTGGTGGCTACGGTTTTGGCCGGATCGGACTCCGAGATCTGCTGGCCCAAGTGATCGTAACCGTACTGGATCAGGTGTTTATCCGGATCCAGCGCCGAGATCTTCTCTGCCAAGGCGTTGTAGGTGTAGTTGGTCGTCTGTCGATCGCCATCGGTCTGCGAGATGAGTTCGCCCGCGGCTGAATACGTATTAGTAGTAAGGTTCCCGTCGGCATCAGTGGTTCCGATGACTCGGCCATCGGCGTCGTAAGCCGTTTCGGACTGTGGGGAGACCAGGTAGCTGGTGCCACGGTCGGTGTAAGCCGATACCTGGGCCTGGGTCTGCTCAATCGCGCGATTGAATTCGTCGTACCGATAAGAGGTCGTGATGTTGTCGGCATCAGTCGTGGAAAGGACATTGCCCCAACGGTCCAGAGTCTGCGTCTCTGTCGGCTGGTAGGTAATAGTCGGATAACCCGTCGGCGCAGTGGGCGTTTGTGAGGCGTCGTACACATAAGTTCCGTAGACGTTGCCGTTGGCATCGCCTACCGTTACTCCGTTTACTTTCAGGTTAGCCAGCAGGTGCGATGGATCGTTGAAATTCACCTTAAAATCGAAGCTGGGAAGCGAATCGGTAGTAATGTAGTTCAGTAGCGCGACGTCCCCCGCGGGGCCGGTCGATGTCGCAGTAATCCAGGATTCGTCAGGCCCGCTACCGGCCGGTTTGTACTGGAAAGAATTCAGCGTGAGATTTGTCGGAATCGAGCTGTACGGTAACGCACCTTGAAACAGTTCTCCGAGAAACGCCTGTGCCGCACTCGCCGCTGTGGGTGAGCCGGTAACGGGACTATTTGAAAGATCGGTGGTCCCTGGCTGGGCCGTCCCAATCGGGCTCAGATAGAGCACCGGTTGATTGTTTGGTACCGGTATGCCGTAGTCCTGACCGTAGGGACCCACCGGCAATCCGACCGATGTGACCGGGTAGGTTTCATACTGCGCGACCTGAGTTCCTCCCGCGAGAGTGCGGTATGAGGAAATCTTCATCGCGGTAATGCCTGCGAGACTGAAGCTTGCGCTCGTTGATTGAAAGACGAAATACGGAATACCGTTGATCGTTGTTTGGGTCAAACTGATGGGCAGCGCCTTGGCTGCAGGCGGGTTGAGGGTAACGGTTCCGACGCTGGCTTCGATCGGTGACGGCTGGCCGGCAGCGGCGTAGCTCAACTTGTACTGGTAGTTACCAGTCAGCGTTCCGGTGACGGTCCCCTGCCATACTTTGGTAACGGCTGGTGACGACGAAGTCACGAATGTCAAAGGCACCGTTGAATATTGCGTTCCGCCCGGAGCCTCGATTTGCAAAGTAGGGGTGGCACCATTAAGTGTCGCAACTTGGAAGATGGTGTTGTTATTGGAGTCCAGACCAGTTGCAACAGGGCCGCCAGCGGTGAGTATCTGGAACGGCGTTTCCGTGAAAGCAGCTTGCCTTTGCTGAATCGCCTGTTTGTCGGCGTTGTAGACAGTCTCCGTGCGTCGTACACCTGAGGTCAGTGCGGCGACTGCTGCCGGTGAGTTCTGTGAATTCGCTGCCGTGTTGAAGTTACTCGACAAGCCGAGTGTTGCATTGGTGTCGGTGGCAGTGGAAATAATCTGCGCCGTCGTGTTGCCTTTCAAATCTGACAGCGTCGCAGTACCGACGCCGTTAGCATTGGTATATACCAGCCTGCCGGCATCGTCATAACTGTACTGCTCAAAAAACCCGCGCGCCGAAGTCGCTGCGCCGGTCTGGGTGTACGTCGGCCCAAACTGCTGCGTCAGCGTGCCGATCAGCGACGCGTCGGTCGCATCGCCACCGGTAAACCCTTTGTCGACCACTTCCCCGAACGCATCGTATCCGGTGGTGTGATCGGCCAGATTGCCCGACTCCAACCGATCGAGTTCATCGGTTTCCAGACCGCGGCCGTTGTACTTGTAGATTTGTACCTTGTGGCCTGTGGTACCGTCGGCGCGAATGAAG
>CAJCJI010000209.1 GCA_903970595.1 Verrucomicrobiota bacterium | reverse complement strand
GCGCAGTTCGTCGGCGAGCTGGCGGAGAACCAGTCGCGCGGCCGCGGCTTCACCCTGGATCATGCGCAGTTCATCGCCAAGTACGCCAAGGTGCTGGGCCTGGCGGCGCTGACGCCATTTGTTGAGCACGGCGATCCGGTACGCCTGGTTACGGGCCTGCCGATCAGTTTTTTCCGCAAGTACAAGGATGCCCTGACCACGCTGCTGCAACAGCGCCATACCGTCACGGTGGTGCAGGCCAACGGCGCGCGCGAGGACAAGACCGTCTACATCGAGAAGGTGCGGGTGGTGCCGCAGCCGTTCGGATCGCTGTTCGGGCAGATGCTCGATGGGCAGGGCAAGGTGGTCAACCAGCGCTTTGTCACCGAGAAGATCGGCGTGATCGACATCGGCTTCCGCACCACCGACTACACCATCAGCGACAAGACGCGCTATTCCGAGCGCGGCAGCCTGTCCACCGATTCGGGCATGTCGGTGGCCTATAACGCCATCTCCAACCTGCTGCACGAGAAATGCGGCACCCAGGTCGAGTTGTATCGCCTGTACGAGGCGGTGACGCGCGGCGTGATCAAGATCAAAGGCCACAAATACGACCTCACCGGCCTGGCGCAGCAGGCCTATACCCAACTGGCCACCCGCATCGCCACCGAGGCCAACCGGCTCTGGTCGGACGACTGGGACCTGGACGCCATCGTCATCACCGGCGGCGGCGGCACCACGCTGGCACCGTTCCTGCAGCAGCAGATCGAAGGTGAAGTCCTGCCGATGCCGGCGGACACCGATGCGCGGCTGAATAATGTCAACGGGTATTTGAAATACGGCGTGCATATCTGGCCGGCGCAGAATGCATAAGGGTTCGTCCTGACGATTCGGCAGGATTGCCGAATCGGACGGCCGCAAGGCCGCCCGCAAGGGCGATGGGCAGGAAGCCCATCGTCAACACGACCGGGCCATCCATGGCCCGGTCGTGTTGAAATAAGCGGGGCAGGATAGGGCTAGTGACGCCCCGGCGCTGGCGCGTCAGCGCTTTTTTGCTTATGCTCGGACGGTCGTTTAATAAACTGCGGGGGCGTCAGGGCCGCTGCAGGATACCGGAGGATCCCCCATGAGCACCGTCGTTTCCTACCTGCCTTCCGCCGTCGCACAGCAGAACGTCGAGAGCGAAATCCAGCGTGTATTCGATCGCCAGCGCGACACCGCGCTGCGCCTGCGCAGTTCCTCGCTGGACGAGCGCAAGGCCAGGATCAGGAAACTGAAGGAAGCGGTGCTGGCGCACAGTGAGGAATTCCACGCCGCCGGCTATGCCGACTTCAAGAAGCCGCCGGCGGAAATCGACCTCTACGAAATCCTTCCGGTGGTGGCGGAAGCCAATGACGCGCTGCGCAAGCTGCGCGGCTGGATGAAGCCGGCCCGGGTCTGGCCCTCGCGCGGCACCATTGGTCTGCGCGCCTGGGTGCAGAACGAGCCCAAGGGCCGCTGCCTGATCATCTCGCCGTGGAACTACCCGGTGAACCTCACCTTCGGCCCGCTGGTATCGGCCATCGCCGCCGGCAACACCGCCATCCTCAAGCCGTCCGAAATGACGCCGAATCTGTCGGCGCTGATGGTCAAGGTGGTGCGCGAGGTGTTCCCGGAAGACGAAGTCGCCATTTTCGAAGGCGACGTCAAGGTCTCCACCGCGCTGCTCAACCTGCCCTTCGACCACATCTTCTTCACCGGCGCCCCGGCCATCGGCAAGGTGGTGATGAGCGCCGCCGCCAAGCACCTGACCAGCGTCACCCTGGAGCTGGGCGGCAAGTCGCCGACCATCATCGATGCCAGCGCCGACCTCAGGGCCGCGGCGCGCAACATCATGTGGTCCAAGTACGCCAATGTCGGCCAGACCTGCATCGCCCCCGACCACATCTACGTGCACGCCTCCGTCAAGGACGACTTCGTGCGCCTGTGCCGCGAAACCCTGGTGAATGCCTACGGCGCCGACCCCAAAGTCCAGATGGACAGCCCCTACCTCGCGCGCATCGTCAACCACCGCCACACCGCGCGCATCAAGAGCCTGCTCGACGACGCCCTCAGCCGCGGCGCCCGCACCCTGACCGGTGGCCAGGTCGACGAACAAGCCTGCTACATCGCCCCGACCCTGCTCGACAACATCCCCGACGACGCCAAGATCATGAAGGAGGAGATTTTCGGCCCGCTGCTGCCGATCATTTCCTACGCCGAGCTGGACGACGTCATCCGCCGCATCAACGCCGATCCCAAGCCCCTGGCGCTGTATGTGTGGAGCAAGACCGAGTCCAACATCCAGAAGCTGCTGAAGCAGACCTCCGCCGGCGGCACCTGCATCAACAACTCCGTGGTGCAGTTCCTGCACGCCAACCTGCCCTTCGGCGGCGTCAACAATTCCGGCATCGGCAACGCGCACGGCCACTACGGGTTCAAGGCGTTTTCGCATGAGCGCGCGGTGGTGCGGACGCAGATTTCGATGTCGTGGATGTTTTATCCGCCGTATACGGAGTGGACGAGCAGGATCGCGAAGATCCTGATCAAGGCGGTGTAGGCCCCTCTTCACTTGTCTTGTTTGCTGAACGCGCACTCTCAGGCTTCGTCATTCCCGCGAAGGCGGGAATCCAGCTTTTCGCCGTCATTCTGAGCGCAGCGAAGGGTCTGGCCTCGCAGCCCTGAAGCTTCGTCACACGCGCTTGCGCGCAACCATTGGCTTCCGACCCGAACCTTTCTGTTCCGCCCCTGATTGGCGACCCGATGTCTGCGTCAGACGGGGAGGAACGTCAACAGCGAAAAGCAAAATCAAACGCCTTGATAATGCTCCGTAAGCGTCCGACCGTCTACGTCAGCGATGCGCTTCTCGGATGGGCCCATAACAATGTGTGGCCGGTACTGCCCGTAGCTAACTGCCCGACCCCGCGCCAAGGTGGGCAGCAGCGTCACGGTCGCCTTAATGGTGGGAACCTTCTCCATCAGGCCCAGCGCTGATTGGACAACATTGAGAAACATTCTCGGTGACGTCTAATCCAGTAGTCCATGACGTAAGCCCTGAAGTTGGCTTGATTGCGAATATTATGCCGGATCAAATTCCGGCGACATCCGTTGACGGCCGAACTGTATACCAGTGACGGCGATTGCCATCGGACAACGGAAATCCTGATTACAGGCGGCTGCAACGATCAAGCAGAGCCAAGCATTCCCGGATGACCTCGAACCTCCTCGGACGTTAACGGCGCTCATTGTCGCCCAGGGATCTCCGCGAACCATTGATTTTCATTTTCAATCATGCGTAACACCACCAAAAACCTGTTACGCATGTAACACATGGTGAAATCAAGCCGCGATGGGGTTTCCCGCTGTGGAAAAACCGCCATTACCCGGCACCATAGTTCGACCCTGGAAGAGGGACGCGCGCAGCGCGTCCCTCAATTAGCAGTTGGCTTTTGCTTTTCCGCTGTTGACGTTCCCCCCGTCTGGCTGCGCCGAGCATCACAGCCCGCGGCGACATGGGCCCGCGCCT
>CAJCJI010000208.1 GCA_903970595.1 Verrucomicrobiota bacterium | reverse complement strand
CCACCAAAGGTCCTGTTTGTAGAGGATGACGAGACCGTCCGTCTCGTAGCCAGCGAAGCGCTCCGTGACGCTGGCTTTGAGGTCATTGAAGCAGAAACGGGCGACGAGGCGATTGTGTTATTGATTGATCCAGACGGCATTGATGCCCTTTTTACCGATGTGCGTCTGCCAGGGACCCTGGACGGAATCGACCTTGTGCATCAGACGCGTAAAACCTTCCCTGAGATGCCAGTTGTCATTGCGTCCGGCTATGCCACCCAACTTACGCAGCGGCTCCGTGGTTTGAAACCGCCGCCGGCGTTCTTGGCAAAGCCGTTTTCGCTGGACAAGGTTGTCACGACGATGCGGAGGATAACGAAAAGACCATAAAAAAGCCCGGAGCGTGGGCGTGGCATCGGCATCTTGGAAGACGAGGGCAAGATGGCTAAGGAATCTAAGGCCAAGTGGAGACGGAACTTTCATTCATTATGTTGTTCCGCCGTCCTTACGCACTGAGTTTATTTTGCAGATCGCCGGAAGGGCCGGCATTCGGGGGTTTAGTTATTGGCTGTGATTCGGCGTGGAATAAGGACCCCGTTTTGGGGGTGATCGGCGTCCAATAGGGACCCCCTGGCTTGGGGTTCACAATGGCTTTCATGGGAACATGGGAGCCGGGTTTGGGATGTTGATAGTGGAGACGATTTCGAAGATTCGGCGTGCGTATTTTGTTCAGAAGAAGCCGATCAAGCTGATCTGCCGGGAGCTTCGGGTATCGCGCAAAGTGGTGCGCAAGGTGATCCGGTCGGAGGCGACGGCGTTTCGGTATGAGCGGACGGCGCAGCCGCTGCCGAAGCTGGGGCCGTGGGTTGGCGCCTTGGACGAGCTTCTCCTGGGCAATGAGGGTAAGCCGGCGCGCGAGCGGCTGACGCTGATCCGGGTGTTCGAGGACCTGCGCGGGCAGGGCTATGACGGCAGCTACGATGCGGTGCGCCGCTACGCCAAAGCCTGGGCGAAAGATCGAGGTGCGGTGACGGCACAAGCCTTCGTGCCGCTGAGCTTCGCGGCTGGCGAGGCATATCAGTTCGACTGGAGCCACGAGATCGTTGTGATCAATGGGGTGACGACCACAGTAAAAGTGGCGCATGTCCGGCTGTGCCATAGCCGGATGTTTTTCGTTCGGTCCTACCCGCGCGAGACGCAGGAGATGGTGTTCGACGCGCATGACCGCGCCTTCGCTTTCTTCAAAGGCACCTGCACGCGCGGGATTTACGATAACATGAAGACCGCGGTTGAAACGGTCTTCATCGGCAAAGATCGAGTTTTCAACCGGCGGTTTTTGCAAATGTGCGGGCATTACCTGGTCGACCCGACAGCCTGCACGCCGGGCTCGGGATGGGAAAAGGGCCAGGTTGAGAACCAAGTGGGCCTGGTGCGCGAGAGGTTTTTTACGCCGCGCCTGAAGGTGGCGAGCTATGAGGAGCTGAACGCCTGGCTGCTGGACCGCTGCATCGCCTACGCCAAGGCGCATAAGCACCCCGAGCTGACGGACCAAACGCTCTGGCAGGTGTTTGAGGCGGAGCGGGCGCATCTGGTGCCGGTGGCCAATAAATTCGACGGCTTCCACGCGACCACCGCGTCGGTTTCCAAAACCTGCCTGGTGCGCTTTGACAACAACAAATACTCTGTCGCCTCGCGCGCCGTCGGCCGGCCGGTGGAGATCCAGGCTTATGCCGATCGCATCGTGCTGCGCCAGGACGGTGCCGTGGTCGCCGAGCATCCGCGCTGCATGGGCCGCGGGCAGACGATCTACGACCCCTGGCATTATGTGCCGGTGCTGGCGCGTAAACCGGGCGCGCTGCGCAACGGCGCGCCGTTCAAGGACTGGCTGCTGCCCTCGAACCTGGAGCGTGTGCGGCGCAAATTGCGCGGCGCGGATGATGGCGACCGGCAAATGGTGAAGGTGCTGGCGGCGGTGCTGACCGATGGGCTGGCCAGTGTGGACGCCGCCTGCGCCGAGGCGCTGGGCCAGGGCGTTCATTCGGCCGATGTCATCATCAACATTCTGGCGCGCAGCAAAGACCCAGAGCCGCCGGTGACGATCATGACGCCGGATACGCTCAAACTGCACCACGCGCCGCTCGCCGATTGCGCGCGTTACGATAGCTTGCGGAGGAATATCTGATGGAAAGAACGCAGATTTTTGACATGATGGCGCAGCTCAAACTGTACGGCATGCGCGCGGGTTATGACGAGGTGATGGCGACCGGCATCAAGCGCCAGCATGAGCCGCCGCGGATCGTCGGTGATTTGCTGGGCGCCGAGATTGCCGAGAAGCAGGCGCGCTCTATCAAATATCAGATCACCACGGCGAAGCTGCCGCTGGCCAAGGACATCGATGATTTTGATTTTTGCTCCACGCCGGTCAACGAGGCGCTGGTGCGAGACCTGGCCGGCGGCGGATTTATCGCGGCACAGCGCAACGCGGTGCTGGTCGGCGGCACCGGCACCGGCAAGAGCCATCTGGCAATCGCGATTGCGCGGGCCTGCATCCGTGGTGGTGCACGCGGCCGGTTCTTCACCGTCGTCGATCTGGTCAACCAGCTGGAAGCGGAGAGCCGGGCCGGCCGGCAGGGGCGGCTCGCCGACTTTGCGATGCGGCTGGATTTTCTGGTGCTTGACGAACTCGGCTATTTGCCCTTCGCCCAGGCCGGCGGCCAGCTATTATTCCACCTGATCAGCCGGCTTTATGAGAAGACATCGATTATCGTCACCACCAACCTCGCCTTCGGCGAATGGCCGAGCGTGTTCGGCGATGCCAAGATGACTACAGCACTACTCGACCGGCTGACGCATCATTGCGACATCATCGAAACCGGCAACGAAAGCTGGCGCTTCAAAAACCGCGTCTGAACGGCCAGGCCCGCAAAAAGGCGTTCCACGGTCCCGGGCCAGCTTGCCCAGGTGGGCAAACAGGCACCTCCCACGCGCCCGCTCCGCCAGCGCTTGTGAAACGCGCTACGCGGGCGCGCGGGGCCCTCCTGTTCGCTACCTGGACAAGCCACAACCGCCGTAAAAGAGGGGTCCTTTTTGCACGCCGATAAGGGGTCCCGTTTGCGTGCCGATTGACATAAACGCACCGGTCAACTTTCACCCGGCTTGAAAAATTACCTTTGGCCCAGCCTGCGTCATTGCATCTGGTGCCTGATTGCAGTCTATGACCAAGTTCGTGACGCGCTCCGGATGAAACCCACCACAGACGCACGAAATCACGTCCTGCAGTACGGCGCGTGAATGGACGCGACTGGTGTGGAACGTTATTCCTTTGTAATAGGCGCTGGTCAGCGGAATTGCGGTTTTCGGTCTGAAGTGAATCGCGACGCTGGTCAAAACTCCATTGACGCTGCAAGACAGAAAGCAGAACTCAAGTGCGCGCTCATTTCCGGCGGCCTCCACAACAATATCGAATTGTTCCGTAGGACTACGGCCCTGATCCAGCGCCAATGGTTCCGCGGCGGCGCCAAAGGCTTCGGCCACCGCGCGCTGATCCGCGTCATCATCGAGGTAGAGAACACGGCCGGCGCCAAGGGCGACCGCTGCGCCGGCGGCATAAAGCCCAATGCTCTTCGCCAATCCTCCGACAACGAGGACGCTGGCGTCTGGCCGATCCTTCAGATAGGGTCCTACGCCTCGCCAACCGTCGGCAACATTATCCGAAATGCTGGCGGCCGTTACCGGGCCGAGGCT
>CAJCJI010000207.1 GCA_903970595.1 Verrucomicrobiota bacterium | reverse complement strand
ACCGGGCATTGGTTGACGTAAGGGTAGTAACCCGCCGGCTTCGGGCACCAGTACCAATACTGCTGGGCCGACGGGCCCTCCACCGGGGCCGGAACCACAGTCATCGGCGTGGCATTGGGGTCCGGGTAGGGATACACCGCATCCGGGTACAGGTACCAATAGCCGCCGTACACCCACCACCACCCCGGGCCGCCGCCGTACCAGCCGTGATACCAGTGTCCGCCATACCAGGCCGTACCATAGACGCGCGGCGAGGGGCCGAAGAAATAGTGCCCGCCATAGTAATAATGGCCGCCGTAATAGTGGTTGCCGTAGTAATGAGGCCCGTAATAGACCCCGACGTGCGGCGCCGGATGATAATAATGCTGGGCCTGCGCGGCGACGGGAATGGACGCAGCAGCGGTCAAAGCGGCGCCGAGGAAGGGTGTCAGGCGGAGTTTCATTTGCGTGCTTGGGTAATCGGGCTTAGTTGACGATGACATCCACGCGCCGGTTGTGCTGACGTCCGGCGGCGGTGGCATTGGTATCGATCGGATTGGCCTCGCCCATGCCGCTGGCGCTGATGCGTTGCGGCGCGATGCCGTGGGCGATCAGATACTGCATGACCGCGTCGGCGCGCCGCTGCGAAAGTTGCAGGTTGGACGCCACGCTGCCCACCGAGTCGGTGTGGCCTTCGACCAGGATGCGCCGGTTTTGCTCCTTGCCGATCGATGCCAGCACGGTATCGAGCGTGGCCAATGCCGCCGGCTGCAGGTCCGATTTGCCGGTTGCGAACAGCACGTCGCCGAGGCTGTAGGTGACCTTGCCCGCGGGTGCCGGTGCGGGCGCGGCCGGAGGCGCCGCCGCAGCATGGGGCTGGGCGACGGCGGGAACCGCCTGCCAGCCGGTCGGGCACTCGCGCACATACGGGAAGTAGGCCTTGGCCGGAGGGCAGTAGTACCAGTAGGCTGCCGGCGCCTGCTCCACTGTTACCACCGGCGGGGCATAGACCCGGGCGGGCGGATAATAGTAGTAGTTCGGGCCGTAGTAATACGCCCCCGGATAGTAGTACCCCGGGTAGCCCCAGCCGTAGTAGGGTCCCACGCCGACGCCGACATACACCCGCGCCGAGGCGGCCAGCGGCATGCCGAGCATGACCAGTGCAACGATAGCGACTTTGATGGTGCGGTTCATCGTTTCGATCCCAAGCGAACTGTATCAAGTGTGGCGGCCCCGGTCCCTACGACCGCGGGTGAGGACACCACGTTCATTTTCGGCAGGCCCATGGCAATGATTCCTGATGGACTGCGGCCAGCATGGCGCATCGACATGAACGCTGGCTGAACCGCGCCGCGGGAGCTTTCCGCGCCTGAGATCATTTTACGAATCTTTACAAGGGGCTGGCGCGGGAGTGGGGGCTTGTGACGCCATGGGCGTGATTGAATTTTGCTTGGACTTGGGGGCAAAGAGGACCGCTTCGAAAATTTCCCCCGCCATCCCCGGCGCGAGCTTGCGGCTCTCGGTCCTTCAGGCTTTCACCCGAGTGGACGATGTGAGGCCTCGCGTTTACTTGAAAAATGCATTTCCCGACATCGGGATAGCCACTGCGGGAGAACAGTATGGCTGGCACCAAGGATTACGGGCTCGGCGAATTCACCTACCCCCGCGGCTGGTTCATGGTCGCGGACGCGGCGGAGTTGAAGGACCGGCCGCTGCCGCTGAAGTTTTTCGGCCAGGAATTCGCGCTGTACCGTGGCAAGAGCGGCAAGGTCGTACTGCTCGACGCGTTCTGCCCGCACATGGGCACGCATATGGCGAAGAACACCACGTCCTACGTGACGCAGGACGGCCAGATCGAGGGCGATTCGCTGCGCTGCCCGTATCACGGCTGGCGCTTCGGCGCGGACGGCAAGTGCAACGAGATCCCGTTTTCCAATCTCCCCATCCCCAAAGCCGCCTGCGTGCGTTCCTGGCCGGTAGTGGAGAGCCTGGGCGCGGTGTTCGTCTGGCACGACCCGGAAGGCGGCGAGCCGGAGTGGGAGGCGCCGAACCTGGCGGAGTGGGACGACGCCGGCTGGGTGCGCCACCAGTGGGACCACCTGGGGCAGCTCAAGTGCCACCAGCAGGAGATCATCGACAACATCGCCGACTGCACCCACCTGGGGCCGGTGCACGGCTCCATCGTCAATTTCTTCGAAAACGAATTCCGCGGCCACACTGCGATCCAGCGCCAGGGCGGCCCGCACCGCACCCTGGTGGCGCCGGACGGCCGCAGCCCGATCCTGATCACCGACACCTGGTACCACGGCCCCGGCGTGCTCACCTCGCGCATGACCGGCACGCATGATTCGGTGATCCTGATCATGCACACCGCGGTGGAAGACGGCACCATCCAGGCCTGGCATGCGCTGATGGTCAAGTCCCCGACCGGCAGCGCCAAAGTCACCGAGGAGGACACCCGGATCGCGCGCATGTACCAGGCCGGCGCCCTGGCGGCCTTTTCGCAGGACTTCGAGGTGTGGAGCAACAAGCGTCCCTGCATCAACGGCATGTTCATGCCCAGCGACGGCGCCTTCCGCAAGGCGCGCATCTGGTACAAGCAGTTCTACAACCCGCGCGCGAAGAAGGACGAATTCCTCAAGCAGTCCGAGGGTGTCTACGTGCCTGCCGGGATGAAGTCGGCGCCGCCGGCCTCGCGCGGCAGCGTCTCGCTGGCGGACGCGGTGGCGGCTGAAAATCAGGCTCAGGCTGCCTAAAGCCGACGCTTCAGGCCTTTGAAAACCCCCTCGCCGTCACGCGGCGAGGGGGTTTTGTGTTGTGCCGCCGGACTGCCGGGGCATGAGTTGGCCTGATCGGCCCGGTCGGTTCATGCTTGCGCGCTACACCGGGCAGGGTGTACACCACCGCACCCAAAGGTGGACCGATCCGATGATCTTGCGCGAACCTGGCGGCAGCCGCTGGAAACGGCGATGAACTCGCCGCAGCCATCGCCGCCGGAAGTGAAAACCGGGGCCATCGTTGCCCTGCGCCTGTTCGATATTGCCTACGCCATCGACCTGGCGGCGGCCGAAGCCCTGTGGGCGCAGCGGCAGGGCGGGGCCAGCAGCCGCAGCCAGTTGAGCGCCACGCCGGCCAAGGCGGTGGCGTTCGACGTGCCGCCGGTGCAGCTGTCGCTGGGCGAAATGCCTTTGCACCTGGAAGGCATCGGCGTCAATGCTTCGGCCACTGCCAGGTTGTATGACTTCGGCGTGGTGGCGCTGGCGCTGCGCCTGCCGGTGGTGGATCACGACTGGACCGCCTTCACCCGCCTGTGCAACGCCGCGGCGCAGTTCATCGATGCGGCGGTGTGGGAAGCGCTGCTGCAGCGCGTGCGCCTGCCCCTGGTGTCGGCGCTGGACCGGCCCTATGCCAGCCGCGTGCAGGAAGACTACCTGCTGGCCATCGTGCAGCACTGGAGCGAGCCTCTGAAAACGGCGGAACTGGAGCAGCGCCTGGATCTGGTGCCCCTACTGTCCGGCGAGCGGCGCCCGCTGTCGGAAGGCGCGCGGCGCGAGCTGCTGCGCCAGCGCTTCTCCTATTACGAGGATGATCTGGTGGTGCTGACCTGGGACCGCGCCTTTATCGTCGAGCCGCGCGGCGATTCCGACGTGGCCGACGTGCTGGAAGTGGCCAATGCCCAGCTGCTGGAACAGCGCTACTACGACGAGCTGCTGGATGACGAACTGCCGCGCATGTACGACCTGGTGGAGCAGGCACAGCGGGCGCGCTACTGGTATGCCCCGCGCCGCTTCGGCGATCTGGCGCGGCGCTTCTATACCCTGGTGGCGGAAGTGACGGAGCTGACGGAAAAGGCCGACAACGCCCTGCAGGTCACCGAGGACGTCTACCTCGCCCGCATCTACGCCGCCGCCCTGGAGCAGTTCCGGGTGCCGAAGATCGGCGCCGCCGTCGATCGCAAGCTGGCCATCATGCGCGACACCTACACCGCGCTCTACGACGAAGCCGCCGGCCGCCGCGGCGAACTGATGGAACTGGCGATCATCGTGCTGATCCTGGTGGAAATCGCGGTGGCGCTGGTGCAGAAGTTTTAGCCGGCGCGGACGGGGTCGCGAGATCTGCGGCAAGCGGCGTGCTGGCCGGTTTTCTCGGCCAGCCTCCACACTCACCACTATGCCGCGTCCCGTCGCAGGCGGATAATCCGGCCTCAAGTGGAGTCAATCATGAGTTTGCCGCTGGGACCGAGCGTGCCGCGCCGGGGCAATGCCTTTTCGCGCCGGCTCGGGCGCGCGGTCTTGTGGTGCATGGGCTGGAAGCTGCAGGGCGCCATCCCGGATCTTCCGAAAATGATACTGATCGGCGCGCCGCATACCAGCAATATGGACGGGGTGATGTCCTTCGCGGCGTTGACGGCGCTGGGATTGCGCGCCGGCACCATGGTCAAGGAAAGCGCCTTCCAGGGGATCACCGGCATGTTGCTGCGCTGGTTCGGCGCGCTGCCGGTCGATCGCAACAGCGCCAAGGGCGTGGTCGAGCAGACCGTCGATGCCTTCAACAGCCGCCAGGGCTTCGTCCTGTTGCTCGCGCCGGAAGGTACGCGCGCCGCGGCGCCGGAGTGGAAGCGCGGTTTCTACCATGTGGCCCGGGGCGCCCAGGTGCCGGTGGTGCCCGCGGCGATCAACTACCGGCGCAAACGCATCAGCTTCGGCACACCGCTTTGGATCAGTGGCGATTACGATGCCGATCTGCGCCTGCTGCTGCGCTTTTATGGCGAATATTCGGCGCCGCGCCATGCACAGCGGCTGTCGAAGCCCCTGTGCGAAGCCCTGGGCCTGGAATGGCGCGCCGCCGGCGTGCCGCGGGACTAGCGGCCCCACCCGCAACCGTTCCCCCGAAGAACTGACTCGTCTGTCGGGTCTGGCCCGCGGCAGCGCCTTATCGCTCCTACAGTGCTTGTGCGGGTGGAGATGCGGGCATGCGCACTCCACCCGCTTGACTGGAGTGAATGGATGACACCTTTATTGATCGGCTTTGGCCCCGCCGGCATCCGGGCGATGAAGCACCAGCTTTCCGCGGCAAGCGCGGCCACGGCAGCGGTTGCCGTCGGCGACGATGCCGCGCTGGCCAGTCTGGGTACGCTGAAAAGCCGGCATCCGATACACCGGGCCTGGCTCAAGCTGCCCGCCGATCTGGGTCAGACCAAGGGCTGGCGGCCGATCTTCGAGCACAATGTATTGGGCTTGTTCCAGACCCTGCGGCCGCTGCTGAGCGCGCCGCGCCTGATCGCGCTCTACGCGGAACTCGGCGCGCTGGAGAGCGGCGGCACGGCCGCGCTGTTCGGGCGCGAAATTGCCGAAATGCGCCTGGGCCATCAGGTCATCGCCAACCTGTTCAAACCGGTGACCGGAAACGGCGCGGCCGTGACCTACCTGGCGGATACGCAGCTGTTCACCCTGAGCCATTACGCCTTGTCGCTGCAGATCGTGGCCGAAGACCACCTTACCCGCCAGGGCGAGGCCGGCGGCTTCAGCTTCGCCGATGCCACCGCCGTGATGATGTGGAACGAGCACCTGGAGCGCGCCGGGCTGCTGGTCGAAGCCGCTGCCAACCAACGCCGCACCGAGATCGGCCTGGTGGCGATAAACGGTTCGCGGGTGCGGCGCGAAGCCAAGGCCATGGCGGGCTGACGGCCCGCGAGTCCCTTCCCGGCCGCCGGGCCCTTCGTGGGGCAGCAGGCCGCGTTCCCGCCCGGCAAGCCGTAAATATGCCCTAGGCCGCGCACCTGAGGCCCCGTTCCCCGCTACAGTAGGCGGATTGGGAACGGGGTTAGGGATGCGGTCTTTCATACGGGAACTGCGGTGCCGGAACGTCCTGCGGACAGCCGCGTTCTATGGGGCCGCCGCATGAGCACGCCTTCGGCCAAGCCGTCCTTTTTTGCCGAACTGCAGCGGCGCAACGTCTACAGGGTCGGCGCAATGTACGCGGTGGCCGGATGGCTGCTGGTGCAGGTGGTAACCCAGGTATTTCCGATCTTCGACGTCTCGGCCCTGGTGCAGCGGATCATCGTGCTGGCCATCGTGGCCGGCTTCCCGGTGGCGCTGGTGCTGTCCTGGATTTACGAGCTGACGCCGCAGGGGCTTGTCCGGACCGACGAGGTGGTGCCGGACGCTTCCATCACCCGCCATACCGGGCAGCAGTTGAACCGCGCCATCATCGGCTTCCTGCTGCTGGCGGTGCTGATGCTGCTGGCGCGGCAGTTCTGGCCGCATACGGCGCCGGTAGCCGCCGAGGCGGGCAGCGCCGCGCCGGTGGTTGCGGCGAACGACAAATCCATCGCGGTGCTGCCCTTCGCCAACCTCAGCCGCGATCCGGACAACGCCTTCTTCGCCGACGGCATGCAGGACGAGATCCTGACCAAGCTGTTCAAGATCGGCGCACTGCGCGTGATCTCGCGCACCTCCACCGCGCGCTATGCCAGCTCGCCGGAAAATGTCGGCGAGATCGCGCGTCAGCTGGGCGTCGCCAACATCCTCGAAGGCAGCGTGCAGAAGGCCGGCAACTCCGTCCACATCAATGTGCAGCTGATCAGCGCCGCGGGCGACACGCACCTTTGGGCCGAAAGCTACAACCGCACGCTCGACGATATGTTCGGGGTGGAGGGCGAGGTGGCGCAGGCGGTGGCCGAGGCGCTGAACGCCAGGCTCAGCGGGGCGGAGCAGCAGGCCGTCGCGGCCAGGCCGACCAGCGATCCGGTGGCCTATGAACTGTACCTGCGCGCACGGGCGGCGTCCGCCACCACCTATTCCTTCTCCGGCGCTTTGCAGGACGTCGATGCTTTCCGGGAAGTGGTCAAGCACGATCCGGGGTTCGCGCAGGCCTGGGCGCAGATTGCCTTGAGCATGAGTGTCCTTTACTTCGACGGACTGGACCAGCAGCGCAGCACGGCGGCGGCGGTACGGGAAGCGGCGGAAACCGCGTTGCGGCTGGCGCCGCAATCGGCCGAGGCCTTGTTCGCGCACGCTTACTATCTCTATCGCGTGGAGCATGACTATGCGGGCGCGCTGGAGGATTTCCGGCTTGCGCTGGAAAAGCAGCCCAAGGATCCGCTGATCCTGCAGGGCATGTTCCTGGTCGAGCGCCGCCTCGGCCGATGGGACGACGCCATCGAACATGGCCGCGCGGCGGCGGCACTCGATCCGCGCGACGTCAGCACCATCAGCCCCTTGGGATGCGAAGGCTTGAACTACCTGCGCCGTTTCGACGAGGCGCGCGCGGTGCTGAACCAGGCGCGGCAGGTCAATCCCGACGAGCCCAATGTGCTGGCCTGCCTGGCGCAGCTCGAGCAGGTGCAGAATCGTCTGGATGCCGCCGACGCCTTGCTGGCGCGAGTGCCGGTAGACCCGCACGAAGTGGAGTCCCTGCCGCGCATTCACCAGTACATGTACCGGCGGCGGTTCAAGGACTTAAGCGAGCTGCTGCGCCAGTCGCTGCCTTCGGATGACCAGGCGCTGTCCGGGCCGGATCTGCAGAACCTGATCTATCTGGGTTATGCGCAGAAGTGGTCCGGCCAGGCGCCGACGGCCCGCGCCACTTTCGAGCGCGCCGTTCGCGTCCTCGCGGCCAGCCCCGATGCAATGGAGCACACCGAGATCGTGGGCTATGCCACCCTGGGCCTGGCTTATGCCGGTCTTGGCGAGCGGGACCAGGCGCTGGCCGCCGCCGCGCAAGGCGTCGAGCACAACCGGACGGATGCCATCAAGGGCGCTTTCTCGGAAATCGCACAGGCCCAGGTGCAGGCGCAGCTGGGCAATACCGATGCGGCTATTGCATTGCTGCCGCATCTGTTGGAAGTACCCGCGGGTCTCAACCCGGCGCTGCTGGCGCTCGACCCGGTGTGGGACCCGCTGCGCGCGGACCCGCGCTTCCGCAAGCTGAGCGGCAACGCGGATTCGCCTGCGCCAGCCCGGCCATGAGCGCAAAGCCCTCTTTCTTCGCAGAGTTGCAGCGGCGCAACGTCTACAAGGTCGGCGCCATGTATGCCGTCGCCGGCTGGCTGCTGGTGCAGGTGGTGACGCAGGTATTTCCGGTATTCCATGTCAGCGAGCGGATTCAGCAATGGATCGTGCTGGCCATCGTCGCGGGATTTCCCGTGGTGCTGGTGCTGTCGTGGATTTACGAGCTGACCCCGCAAGGCATCGTCAGGACCGATGAGGTTGCGCCGGACGCCTCGATCAGCCGCCATACCGGGCAGCAGCTCAATCGCGCCATCATCGGCGTGCTGACGGTGGCGGTGCTGGTATTGGCAGCCAAGCTGCTGTGGCCGCGCGCGGCACCAACGACGGCCGAGTCCGGCGCCCCGGCGCCGGCCGCCAACGACAAGTCCATCGCCGTGCTGCCGTTCGAGAATCTCTCCGACGACAAGGCCAACGGCTACTTCGCCGAAGGCATGCAGGACGAGATCCTGACCCGGCTGGCCAAGGTCGGCACGCTGCGGGTGATCTCGCGCACCTCGACGCTGCGCTACGCCAGCGTGCCGGACAACATCGGGGAAATCGCGCAGCAGCTGGGCGTGGCCAACATCCTCGAAGGCAGCGTGCAGAAGGCTGGCAACCAGGTACGGATCAACGTGCAGCTGATCCGCGCCGCGGGCGACAGCCACCTGTGGGCCGAAACCTACGACCGCACGCTGGACAATGTCTTCGGTGTGCAGGGCGAGGTGGCGGGGGCGATCGCCGATGCGCTGGGTGCCAAGCTCAGCGGCGGCGAACGCAAGGAACTGGGCTGGGTGCCGACGCAAAATGCCGCCGCCTATGACGCTTATCTGCGTGGCCTGGCGCTGTACGATCGCGGATTTCAGAACGCGAGCTTCATCGAATCGACGCAGTCCTTCGAGGAGGCGGTGCGCGCGGACCCGGATTTCGCACTGGCCTGGGCCCGGCTGGCGCGCGGCTACGCTTTGATGATTTTCTTCGGCTTTGACGCCTCGCTGCAGGAGCGTGACAAGGCCTTGCACGCCCTGGAGACAGCGGAGCGTCTGCAGCCGGATCTGGCCGAAGCGCAGATGGCGCGGGCAACTTACGTGTACCGCGTCGAGCGCAACTATGACAAGGCATTTCAGCTGTTCGGAGCGCTGCATCAGCGCTGGCCCAACGACTCCGAGGCGCCCGTGCTGATGAGCTACATCCTGGCCCGCCAGGGCCGCATCGGCGAGGCGCTCCAGTTGGCAAGTGAGGCGCTGCAACTCGATCCGCGCAATATGCAATTGCTCAAGCTGCAGGTGCTCTCCGCGCTGAATCAACGGCGCATCGCGGAGGCCCTCAAGGGGGTCGACCGCATCCAGGAGCTGGTCCCCGGCGAAAGCGAGTCACTGGTCTATCGTGCACAGCTGTACCAGATGCAGGGTGATCTGCCCCAGGCCGCGGTTTTGCTCGATGTGCGCTCGATGCCGCAGAGCGATTTTGATCCCTACGTGCAGCAGGCGCGGCTGGAGCGCCGTTATTCGCCGCTCATCGGGCGGCTGCAAGAGATCGCCGAGGCCGGCGGCACCGGTCTGCAGGCGCAAGCGGCCATCGATGCCCGCATTGACCTGGCGGATTTGCAGCGCCTCGACGGCCAGCCGGCGGCAGCCGCGGCGAGCTATCGGCGGGCTCTGGACCAGGCGCAAGCCATAC
>CAJCJI010000206.1 GCA_903970595.1 Verrucomicrobiota bacterium | reverse complement strand
CCGACGTGGACGCGGGCCTCGAGACGGCTGTCCGGGCCGATCGCCGCGCCGCGGCGAACCAGGCAGTGCGGCCCGATGAAGCTGCCGTCGCCGATGCTCGCGCCCGTTTCGATCACGGCGCCCGGCCCAATCCAGCAGCCGGCGCCGACGACAGCGCCCGGCTCGATCACGGCGGCCGCGTGCACCCCCGGAGTGAAGCGCCGGCCCGGATCGAACAGCTCGGCGATGCGGCTGAATGCGAGCGCCGGATCGGCCGCCAGCAAGGCATTGCCGGCAAAAGCCTGGGCGTCGCGCACGCGCAGGACCACCGCGGCGGCCAGCGTGCCGGCCAGTTCGGAATGCCGGCGCGGGTCGGCGCAGAAACTCAGATGGCCATGCTTGCCCGGGGCGAGTGCACAGACGCCGGAGATGCGCATTTGCGCGTCTCCGCGCAGTGTCAACTCGAAGCGCTGCGCCAGCTCGGCCAGCGAATACCCGGCGCTGTCGGCCATTTCAGCCATGCTTCCCCTCTTGCGCGAGTCCCGCCCCCGCGCCCTCGGTCAGCTTATTTGCCAGACGCGGGGGTCTGCGCGTTAAGACGCTTGAGGACGTCGTCGGTGATATCGAGCGAAGGGTTGATGATGAAGGCACCGGAAATCACCAGGTCAAAGCCCTTTTCCTTGCCGACCTGGAAGATCACGTCCCGCAACTTGGTCTCGAACGCCTGGTTCAGTTCCTGCGCCTTGGCCTTGATGTCGGCCTGGGCCTTGTTCTGGTCGTACTGCAGCTGGGCCTGGCGGGTGCTGAGGTCTTTTTCTGTCCGGTCGTGCTGCTCAACCGACATGGTCGCCTGGTCGCGCTGGAACTTCTGCACATCGTCGGCGAACTGCTTTTGCTGAGCTTCGAGCGTCGCGCGCCGCTTGTCGAATTCCGCCTGTATCTGCGCGTCGATCGCCTTGGCCTGGGGCGAACTCTGCAACTGTTCGACCTTCACGGCGGCGATCTTCAGATCGGCTTGGGCGGCGGCGGCGGTCAACAACAGCACCGCGGCGGCGCCGAGTGCACAAATGCGCTTTTGCATCATGTTAAGTCTCTCTAAGGTGTTTATGAATGAAACTTCAGGTTGCACGGTGGTGAAATCAATCAGAAGCCGCTGCCGAACGTCAGCTGGAAGTGCGTGACATGGTCACCCGGCTGCGGGTTCAACGGGAAAGCGTAGCTCAAGTCGAGCAGTCCCAGGATGGGCGTGAAGAAGCTGAAGGCGATACCGGTCGATTGCCGCAACTGGGACACCTTGAAGTCGCTGATATCGGCATAGACGTTGCCGATGTCGAAGAAGGCGCCCGCGCGCGTGGTCTTGTTGTCGCTCACCACCGGCAGCGGGAACACCAGCTCGGTCTGCGCCGTGGTGCGCAGCTTGCCGCCGTACGGATTGTTGAACGGAGTATCGCGCGGATCCAGCGTGCCGTCGCGGTAGCCGCGCACGGTGTTGGGGCCGCCGGCGAAGTAGAGCTGGTAGGGCGGCACGCCCTGGGTGCCGTCGTAGTTATTGATGAAGCCGACGGTGCCGTCGAATTCCACGAAGAACTTGTACGGCAGGCCCAGGTAGTACTGCTGCTGCAGGCTGGCGTTGTAGTACTTCAGATCGCTGCCCGGAAGGGCGATATCCACGGTCAGCCGCGACAGGGCGCCGCTGCTGGCGAAGAACGTGCGGTTGCGGGTATCGCGCGAAATGCCGGTATGCAGCTGGTACTCGGTGTACTCGGTGCCGTTGTTGATGACGAAGTCGAGCACCTGGTCGGAACTGCTGCCGGGGAAGGTCTGCACCGCGGTCTGGGACACGCCGGCGCCGAGGCGCAGGAAGGTGAATTCCGACAGTGGGATGCCGTAAGTCAGGTCCGCGCCGAGCACGTTGTAATCGAAGCCGGAACTGAAGCGGATCACGCCCTTGGAACGGCGGTAATAGGTGGAGATGCTCTGGCTGATGCCGTCCGAAGTGAAATACGGATTGGTCCAGGCCAGGTTGAGCTGACGCGTCAGGTAGCTGTTTTCCGCCGTCATCGACACCGTGTTGCCGGTGCCCAGGAAGTTCGAATTGCTGACGCTGGCGCTGATCAGGAATCCCTGCGACCCGGAGTAGCCGACGCCGAACTGGACCTGGCCGGGCTGGCGTTCCTTGACCTTGTATTCCAGGTCCACCAGATCGTCCACGCCCGGGACCGGCTTGGTCTCCACGTCCGCCGACTGGATGAACGGCAGGCGCTGCAGGCGCACGCGCGAGCGCTCGACCGCGCTCTTGGAAAACGGCGAGGCTTCGAGCTGGCGCATTTCGCGGCGCAGCGTCTCGTCGTTGGTGCCGGTGTTGCCTACGAAATTGATGTGGCGGATATACGCGCGCTTGCCCGGCTCGATGTAGTAATTGATGACGACCTGCCGCGTCGCCTCGTCCACTTCCGGCAGCGGAGTCACCTTGGCGAAGGCATAACCGATATCCGACAGGGCCGCCTCGATGCGGTCGGAACTCTCCGTCGCCTCGCGCCGCGAGAACTGGCTGCCGTCGGGCGTACTGACCAGGCGGTTGAGGAAATCCTCGTTGAGCACAATCTCGCCGGAGAAGCGGTGGCTCTTCACCGAGTATTTGTCGCCCTCCTCGATGTTCAGCGTGATGTAGATATCTTTCTTGTCGGGCGACAGCTCCACCTGCACCGAGATAATGTTGAACTGCAGGTAGCCGCGGTCCTGGTAATAGGAACTCAGGGCTTCCAGGTCGCCGCCCAGCTGCTGCTTGGAATAATTGTCGCTCTTCTGGAAAAACTTCCACCAGACTGAGTTCTCCAGCTTCAGCTGGCCCAGCAGTTCGTTCTTGGGGAAGTTCTTGTTGCCGATGATGTTGATCTCCTTGATCTTGGAGACATGACCTTCGGCAACCTGAATCTTGATGTCGACGCGGTTGTTGGGCAGCGTGTCGACGTGGGCATCGATATCGACGTCGTAATAGCCGTTGGCATAATACTGGCGGCGCAGTTCCTGCTCGACCTGATCGAGCAGTTCGCGCTTAAACAGCTCGCCCTGCGCCAGGCCCAGGTCCTTCAGCGACTTGTTGAGCTCGTCGCCGCCGATCTTGTCGTTGCCCTTGATGGTGAAGCTGGCGATTTCCGGCCGCTCCTTGACCTTGATCACCAGGGCATCGCCGTCGCGGTTCAACTCCACGTCCTGGAACAGTCCGGAGCCGTACAGCCCGCGGATCGCCTCGCGCGAAGTGGAGTCGTTGAGCTCATCGCCCACCGACAGCGGCAGATAGGTCAGCACCGTGCCGATTTCGAGGCGCTGCAGGCCCTCCGCGCGGATTTCGGTGATCTTGAACGGCTCCACCGCCCAGGCGGCGCCATGGATGGTCAGCGCCGCCAGAAAGCACAGGGCAACAGGAATCCAGCGTCGTTCAAATCTAAAAAAGCCCATTCCGGGTCAGCCTATTTGGCGTGCAATATCGTTGTAGAAAGCCAGTCCCATCAACAACACCAGCAGCGTCAGGCCAATCTGCTGGCCAAACGCCTGTGCGCGCTCGGAAAGGGGAGACCCCTTCAACCACTCCACCAAGCCATACATGATCTGTCCGCCGTCGAGCAGCGGGATCGGCAGCAGATTGACGATCCCCAGATTGAGGCTGACGATGGCGACGATTTTCAAAAACGCCCACAAGCCGATGCTTGCCGACAAGCCCACCACCTGGGCGGTGTTGATCGGCCCGCTGATATTCTTGGTAGAAATATCACCCAGGACCATGTGGTAGACGAATTCGACTACCGTCACGGCGGTGTCCCAGGTGGCCTGCAGCGCCAACGGCAAGGCCTCCACGGGACCGTACTGCTGATTAATCTGCAAATCGTGCCACATCTTGTCGTCCGCCGCCATCGGTGCCGAGCTCGCGCCGATGCGTCCGATGCTCACACCGTGAGCGTTCTCCACGTTCGGGATCACCGAAAAGTGCAGCGACTCGCCGCCGCGCAGCACGTCGAGCCTGATCACCTGCCCGGCCCGGCTGGCCACGCCGCGGGAAAACTCCTGGAAGCTTTTCAGCGGCACTCCGTCCAGCGCCACCACACGATCCCCGGCCTTCAGACCGGCCTGCTCCGCCGGGCTGCCCGGATTGATCGACGCCAGCACCGGCTCCAGCGGCGGCTGGAACGGATCGAAGCCCAGGTCGTCGAACAGGAATTGCGGGTCGCTGCGCACCTTGTCCAGGTCCAGTGCCGCCAGCCGCCGCGTCCCGTCCTTGGCCAGTACCTGCACCGAGGCCGCCCGGCGGGTGAAGACGTCCTTGATCAAGCCGGTGCGCAGCGCGTCCCAGCTCTCGACGGACTTGCCGTTCAGGCTGAGGATCAGATCGCCTTCATGCAAACCCGCTGCGGCGGCGGCGGAATGGGCGGGCGGCTCGGCCAGGAACGGCTTCATCCCCGGCACGCCGACCATCAGCATCAACCAGAAAAACACGATCGCCAGGATGAAATTGAACACCGGGCCGGCCGCGAACACCGCGATGCGCACGCCGACCGGCTGACGGTTGAAAGCCCGCGGCAGCTCGGCCGGGGCCACCGGCCCTTCGCGCTCGTCCAGCAGCTTTACATAGCCGCCCAGGGGGATCGAGCCGATCTGGTACTCCACGCCATCGCGCCCGGTCCGGCGCCACAAGGGCTTGAAGGCGCCAAAGGAAAAGCCGACGGAAAAGCGCAGCACCTTGATGCCGAAGCGGCGGGCCACCCAGAAGTGTCCGAATTCGTGGAAGGCCACCATTATGCCGATGGCGACGATGAACCACAGGGCGTTGTGCAGGCCCGACTGCAGATACTCGATCATTCACTACACTCCAGCCGCAGGGAGCGGCCCGGCGAATTCCAGGGCCAATCCAGGCGGCAACGATACCCAAGTTCGGCGGTGCGCGCAGGCTTCGACCCCGGCCCTGCCCCGGCGTTCGAACCCGTGCAACCGCGGCCGTTCACAGACGCAGCCATTGCAGGCCCAGCGCCATCGCCGGGGCCGCGGCCAGCAGGCTGTCGATGCGGTCGAGAATGCCGCCGTGGCCGGGCAGCAGCTTGCCGCTGTCCTTCACGCCGGACAGGCGCTTGAACATGCTGATGCCCAGGTCGCCGACGATGGACAAGGCCGCGACCAGCAGGCTCAGGGCCAGCAACAGCAGCAGGCCGGACAGGCCGGCGGGCTGGAACACGTAACCGCCGGCGGCCAGGGCATAGATGCCGCACAGCAACAATCCGCCCAGGGCGCCCTCGCGGGTCTTGCCCGGCGAGACGTTCGGCGCCAGCTTGTTGCGGCCGAAATTGCGCCCGGCCAGATAGGCGCCGACGTCGGCCGCCCACACCAGGGCAAACAGGTAGATCAGGCGCAGGGCGCCGTCCGGCGCAGGCCGGTCATGCAGCATGACCATCGCCAGGATCGCCGGCACCCACAGCACCTGCCCCAGCAGACCCAGCACCGCCATCCCCGGCTTGCGGCGCTGCAGATTGCCGGGGAAGCCGGGGATCAGGAACAGGGCCAGCAGCCACCAGGCCAGGCTCACCGCCGCGATCAGCGGCCAGTACGCGCGCGCCAGCCAGGCGCACCCCAGGACCGCGGCGCTGAGCGCGACATAGGCCCAGCGGCGGCCGCTGGCGTCCGCGGCCAGGCCCATCATGGCAGACCATTCCCAGGCGGCCAGCAGGCCGGCGCCGCTGAACAGGCCATAGAGCCAGGGCGTGGGCGCGAACCAGATCGCGCCGAGCACGATGGGCAGCAGCACCAGGGCGGTGATGAGGCGTTGCAGGAGCATGTCGGCGGATGCCTCAGGCGCTTTCGGGCACGCGGCCGAACCGCCGCTCGCGGCCGGCGTACCAGTGCAGGGCGCGCTCCAACTCGGCCGCATCGAAATCGGGCCACAGCACGTCGCTGAAGTACAACTCGCTGTAGGCAAGCTGCCACAGCAGGAAATTGCTGATGCGCTTTTCGCCGCCGGTACGGATCAGCAGGTCCGGGTGCGGCAGGTCCGCCGTCACCAGGCGCGACTCAATGTTGGCCGGGGACAGGTCCAGACCCTCGGCGCACAGTTTCCGCGCCGCCTGCGCGATGTCCCATTGTCCGCCGTAGCCGGCGGCGACCACCAGCACCAGGCCGTCGTTGGCGGCGGTGCGGAATTCGGCATTGCGCATCAATTCGCGCAGGGACTCGGGGAAATCGGAGTGATCGCCGATGAAGCGGATGCGCACCCGGTTCTGGTGCAGGCTGTCGATCTCGCGGCCCAGGGTGCGCACGAACAACTCCATCAGCAGGCGCACTTCCAGCGGCGGGCGCTGCCAGTTTTCCTGGCTGAAGGCAAACAGCGTCAGCACTTCGACTTTATGGCTGTGGCAGGCGCGCACGATGCGGCGGGCGGCGCTGACGCCGGCGCGATGGCCAAGGGCGCGCGCCTTGTGGCGCTGCCGCGCCCAGCGGCCGTTGCCGTCCATCACCACGGCGACGTGGCGCGGCAGGCGCTGCTCTTCAAGTGTAGGCGGTTCGCGGCTCACGGCGGGCCAGCGGGCTGACTGCGGTCGATGAGGATCACTAAACGGCCAGCAACTCTTTTTCCTTCGCCGCCATCACTTCGTCGGCCTTGGCGACGTACTGGTCGGTAAGCTTCTGAATGGCGCCTTCCGCCTCCTTCTCCGCATCCCCGGTGATGAGCTTTTCCTTGCCCAGCTCCTTGATGTCCTGGTTGGCATCGCGCCGCACGTTGCGGATCGCCACCCGCGCCTGCTCGGTTTCCGCCTTCACCACCTTGATCAGGTCGCGGCGGCGTTCCTCGGTCAACGGCGGCAGGTTGATGCGGATGCTGGTGCCGGCGGTGTTCGGGTTCAGCCCCAGGTTGGCGGCGAGGATGGCCTTCTCGATGGTCGGCACCAGGTTCTTTTCCCAGGGGCTGATGAGGATGGTCCGGGCATCCTCCACCACCACGCTGGCCACCTGGGTCAGCGGCGTCTCGTTGCCGTAGTAATCCACGCGCACATGCTCCAGCAGCGCGGTATTGGCGCGGCCGGTGCGCAGCTTGGTCAGCGCCTGCTTGAGGACGTCGACGCATTTCTGCATGCGTGCCGCGGCGTCCTTCTTGATGTCTTCGATCATTGCGTGCTCTTCCGACTTTGGTACCTAAGCAACCGCCAAACGCGGGTGGAATCCTAAGCTTTTGCGCCTCCCGCCTCTCACCTCCCGCCTCACGTCGTTCACACCTGCACCAGGGTGCCGATGCTGGTGTCGCCGGTCACGATCCGCATCAAGGCCCCGGCGCGGAACATGTCGTACACGCGCAGCTTGATCTTGTGATCGCGGCACAAGACCAGCGCGGTCTGGTCCATCACGCCCAGGCGGCGGTCCAGCGCCTCGTCGTAGCTCAGCACATCGTAACGCCTGGCCTGCGGGTCCTTGTGCGGATCGGCGGTATAGACGCCGTCGACCTTGGTCGCCTTCAGCAGCAGGTCGGCATTGATCTCGATGGCGCGCAAGGCCGCGGCCGAGTCGGTGGTGAAGAACGGATTGCCGGTGCCCGCGGCAAACACCACCACCCGGCTGCGCTCCAGGTGCCGGACGGCGCGGCGGCGGATGTAGTCCTCGCACACCTCGTTGATGCGGATCGCCGATTGCACCCGCGCGGACAGCCCGATGCGCTCGACCGCATCCTGGATCGCCAGGGCGTTGATGACCGTGGCCAGCATGCCCATCTGGTCGCCGGTCACCCGGTCCATGCCGGCCCGGGCCAGGCCCTCGCCGCGGAAAATGTTGCCGCCGCCGACCACCACCGCCACCTGCACGCCCAGATCGATCACTTCCTTGATCTCCTGGGCCAGGCGCGACATCACGTCCGGAGAAATGCCGTAGTCCAGCTCCCCCATCAAGGCCTCGCCGGAAAGCTTGACGAGAATGCGCTTGTAGGCGGGCTGCTGGCTCAAAATCTGCTCCGGTGCTTAAGGCTGTTCATAAAGCAAGGCCCCGTCGCCGGGGCCTTGCTGCAACGACTTCCGGCGAATTCTAACGCAAGACTCCGTCATCTTGCGTTAACCGCGACTTAACGGCCGCGATTATTTCCTTTCAACGTCGCTGTCGGTCCTACGGCTGGTCCTTCTTCAGACCGGCCTGTTCCATCACTTCGGCGGCAAAATCGGTCTTCTTCTTCTCGATGCCCTCGCCCACCGCCAGGCGCACGAAATGCGCTACCCCGGCGTTCTTCGACTTGAGCAGCTTTTCGACCGTCTGCTCCTGGTCCTTGACGAAATTCTGGCCCAGCAGGGTGATTTCCGAGAGGAACTTGCGGATCTTGCCTTCGACCATCTTGGCCAGGATCTCGGCCGGTTTCGGCTTCTTGCCGTTGGCCACTTCCTCTTCCTGTTCTGCGGCGACCTGGGCCTCGATCACCTTGCGCTCGGACTCGATCACCGCCGCCGGCACCGCCGCCGGATCCAGGTGACGCGGCGACATGGCGGCGATGTGCATCGCCAGGTCGCGGCCCAGCTCGGCCTCACCCTGCTTGAGGGCCACCACCACGGCGATCTTGTCGCCCGGATGGATATAGGTCGCCAGCGGCCCGCCGGCGGCCTGCACGATCTCGAAACGGCGGATGGTGATGTTTTCGCCGATCTTGGCCACCAATTCGCGGCGTTTCTCGTCGAGGGTCTTGTCGCCGTCCTTGAGGGCCACCAGCGCCTCCAGGCTGGCCGGGCGGTGGCTCAGCGCGGCCTGGGCGGCGGCGGCACTCAATGCGCGGAAATCGGGGTTCTTGGCGACGAAATCGGTCTCGGAATTGAGTTCGACCAGGGCCACAGCCTCGCTGTTGGAGGCGATGGCGATGACGCCCTCGGCCGCGGTGCGGCCGGCCTTCTTGTCCGCCTTGGCCGTACCATCCATGCGCAGCTTTTCTGCCGCAGCTTCGATGTCGCCGCCGGTCGCGTCCAGGGCTTTCTTGCAGTCGCTCATGCCGGCGCCGGTGCGCTCGCGCAATTCCTTCACCAGAGCGGCGGTAACGGGAGTGCTCATTGTTGATATTCCAGGGGGTTCAGGTGAATCGTCGAGACGGGAATCGGCAATGGAGAATCGGGAATCGTTAAAGCCTTGCGGGTCGCTCTTGACGACTCCCGACTCCCGACTCCCGATTCCCGACTCTCAGCGCTTATCAGGCTTCTGCGCGTTCCGGCCGGCCGCCGGGCTTGCGCGGGCGGCGTGCCGGCTTGGGGGCGGCGGCGCGGGCTTCATCCGAGACGTCGACCGTCTCTTCCGGGCGGCCGACGGTGTTGCTGCCCTTGCCCTCGATGATCGCGTCGGCGATGCACTGCGCGTACACCTTGATGGCGCGGGTGGCGTCGTCGTTGCCCGGCACCACCACGTCGATGCCTTCCGGGTTGTTGTTGGTATCGACCACCGCCACCACCGGGATGCCCAGCTTGCGGGCTTCCGATACGGCGATGTTTTCGTAGCCGGTGTCGATCACGAACAGGCAGTCCGGCAGGCTCGGCATGTTCTTGATGCCACCCAGCGACTTGCGCAGCTTTTCCAGCTCGCGGTTGAACAGCAGCTGTTCTTTTTTCGAGAGGCGGTTGATGCTGCCGTCCTCGATCTTCTTTTCCATCTCGGTGAGGCGCTTGATCGAGCCCTTGATGGTCTTGAAGTTGGTCAGCGTGCCGCCGAGCCAGCGCTGGCTGACGTACGGCTGGCCGGAGCGCTGCGCCTCGGTCTCGATCGCCTCGCGCGCGGCGCGCTTGGTGCCGACGAACAGGATGCGGCCGCCGTTGGCGGCGAGCTTGCCGACGAAGGAACAGGCTTCCTTGAGCAGCGGCAGGGTATGCTCGAGGTTGATGATGTGGATCTTGTTGCGGGAACCGAAGATGTAGGACTCCATCTTCGGGTTCCAGTAACGGGTACGGTGGCCGAAATGAACGCCGGCCTCCAACAGCTGACGCATGGTGATGCTGGACATTGATGTAGCTCCAAGGGTTGATTGCAAACCGCGCACGCGGAATCCGGTTCCTGTCATGAGGAGGGCCGGACACCCTGGGATGGGCGCGGATGAATTTGCGAAAAACGGCGGCTGGCCTGATCGCCCGACCGAAACGGCCGGCGAATTGGTTAGACTACCCGTCTTAACGCATCATTGCCTTACGGCGGCGCGCTTTATACCATAAACGGTCTATCAGCGCCAGTTTGGGCGCCAGTTTGGCAGCACCAGGTTTGCTTTGGGTTTTGGGCCCTTGCCGGTGTTGACCGGCGCCCCGGGTCGGCCCGGCAGCCAGGCCGGCTGCTCATTAAAATATAAAGTCAATCCAAGATTTCTTCATCCAAGGTCCCCAGGACCGCTTCCAGGTATCTTTGCAGGCAATGTCGGTCACCATCAAAAACCCCGAGGAACAAGGCCTGATGCTCGAAGCCGGGCGCGCCGCGGCTTCGGTCCTCAGCATGATCGCGCCCCACGTCAAGCCGGGCGTGACCACCGAGACGCTGAACCGCCTCTGCCACGATTTCATCGTCAATGAACTCAAGGGGATACCGGCGCCGCTCAACTACGGCGGCGGCGGCGGCCGGCCGCCGTTCCCGAAATCGATCTGCACCTCGGTCAACCATGTGGTCTGCCACGGCATCCCCGGCGAAAAGCAACTCAAGCGCGGCGATACCGTCAACGTCGACGTGACCGTGATCAAGAACGGCTTTCACGGCGACACCAGCCAGATGTTCACCGCCGGCGAACCCTCGGTCCTGGCGCGCCGCCTGATCGAGGTCACCCGCGAGGCGATGTTCGCCGGCATCCGCAAGGTGCGGCCCGGCGCGCGCCTGGGCGATATCGGCTACGCCGTGCAGCAGGTTGCGGAAGGCAGCGGCTTTTCGGTGGTGCGCGAATACTGCGGACACGGCATCGGCCGGATTTTCCACGAAGACCCGCAAATCCTGCATTACGGCCGTCCTGGCACGGGCCTTGAATTGGTTCCAGGAATGACTTTCACCGTCGAACCCATGCTCAACGCCGGCCGGCCGGAAGTGCGGCTGCTGCCGGACGGCTGGACCGTGGTGACCAAGGACCACTCGCTGTCCGCGCAATGGGAGCACACCGTGCTGGTCACCAACACCGGCTACCAGATCCTGACTCTGCGGGAAGGCGAGAAGACGCCGTGAATGCGCTCTCCCATGGGGGCTGAACTGGAATTGGCCGAGGGCGAGGCCGCCGCCGTATTTTCCGCCCGGAAAGTGCGGGCCCGCCTGCGCACCGCCGAGGGCCAGAAGCCGGTCGCCGTGTTCCGCGCCACGCTGGACTGGGGCCGCGAACGCCTGACCAGCCTGTTCCACGAAGGCACGGCGTCCGATTCCCTGGTGCATGCGCGCGCCCACCTGGTGGACGAGGTGCTGCACCAGGCCTGGCTGCAGTTCCTGCCGGAGCAGCCGGCCGGCCTGTCCCTGATCGCCGTCGGCGGCTATGGCCGCGGCGAACTGCTGCCGCATTCCGACATCGACCTGCTGGTGCTGCACGACGAACAGGCCCTGGACGCCAGCAAATCGGCCCTGGAGCAGTTTTTCGCCTTCCTCTGGGACATCGGGCTGGAGGTGGGCAGCGGCGTGCGCACGGTGGCCGAGTGCACCGCGCTGGCCGCCCAGGACATCACCGTCATCACCAACCTGATCGAGTCGCGTCCCCTGTGCGGCGACGGCACGCTTTACGCCGCGCTGCAGGATGCGATGGGGCCGGAGAAGATGTGGCCGGTGGACGCCTTCTTCCGCGCCAAGCTGGAAGAGCAGCGTCGGCGCTACGCCAAGTACGACGACACCGGCTACAAGCTGGAGCCCAACGTCAAGGAAAGCCCGGGCGGCCTGCGCGACATCCATACCGTGGCCTGGGTCGCCAAGCGCCACTTCAACACCCTCACCCTGAACGAACTGCGCAACCGCGGCTTTCTCACCAAGCAGGAATGCGACGAGTTGTTCGCCGGCCAGGATTTCCTGTGGCGGGTGCGCTTCGCCCTGCACATGATCACCGGCCGGCACGAGGACCGGCTGCTGTTCGATCATCAGATCAAGCTGGCCGGATTGTTCGGCTACGTCGACTCCGACTTCAACAAGGCGGTCGAGCAGTTCATGCAGCTGTACTACCGCACCATCAAGTCCCTGTCCTGCCTCAACGACCTGCTGCTGCAATTGTTCGAGGAGGCGATCCTGGGCAAGGGCGAGGCCGAGACCGTGGTGCCGCTCAACAGCCGTTTCCAGCTGCGCGGCAACTACGTCGAGGCGCGCGCCGACGACGTCTTCCAGAAGCAGCCGTCGGCGCTGATCGAGATCTTCGCCCTGATGCAGCAGCATCCGCGCATCGAGGGCGTGCGCGCCGCCACCCTGCGCCTGATCCGCCGCGACCGCCGGCGCATCGACAGCCACCGCGAAGACGTGCAGGCGCGCACCCTGTTCATCGGCCTGTTCCAGCATGGCAGCGGCCTGACCCATGCCTTGCGCCGTATGAACCGCTATGGCGTGCTGGGCCGTTACCTGCCGGAGTTCGGCCTGGTGATCGGCCACATGCAGTACGACCTGTTCCACACCCTGACGGTCGACGAGCACACGCTCTACCTGGTGCGCAACCTGCGGCGGCTGGCGATGGCGCGCTTCCGCGACGAGCTGCCTTATTACAGCGACATCATGTCGCGGCTGCCGCGGCCGGACCTGCTCTACGTCGCCGGCCTGTACCACGACATCGCCAAGGGCCGCGGCGGCGACCATTCCGAGATGGGCGCCCAGCTGGCCGAGCAGTTCTGCTTCGCGCACGGCCTGTCGCACGCCGACGCGGACCTGGTGTGCTGGCTGGTGCGGCACCATCTGACCATGTCGCTGACCGCGCAGCGCCAGGACATCAGCAACCCGGAAGTGGTCGCCGGATTCGCCCGCCGGGTCGGCGAGCGCAGCCGCCTGGACTACCTGCTGCTGCTCACCGTGAGCGATATCCGCGCCACCAACCCGGCCTTGTGGAATTCCTGGCGCGACAGCCTGCTGCGCGAGCTCTACAACGGCGCCGCGCGGGCGCTGGAACGCGGCCTCGACAACCCGGTGAGCGAGGCCGAGCGCGTCTCCGAACAACGCCGCGCCGCCCTGGCCCTGCTCGACGGGAAAGTGGACGCACACCAGGCCGACCCGGTCTGGGCGCGCTTCGAGAGCGACTACTTCCTGCGCCATTCGCCGTACGAACTGGCTTGGCACCTGCCGTCGATCTGCGCCACCACCGACGCCAGCCTGCCGCTGGTGCTGGTGGACACGGTCGACGGCCAGGGCACCACGGTGTTCGTCTACACCCGCGACCGCGACCACCTGTTCGGCCTGTCCACCGGGGTGCTGGCGCGGCTGGGCCTGAACATCCTGGACGCGCGCATCAACACCACCGCCGACGGCTACGTGCTCGACTCCTACGTGGTGATGGAGAGCGACGGCAAGCCGATCGAGAACACGCATCGCTACGAAGAGATCCGCGAAGCGCTGGGCAAGGTGCTGGGCGATGCCGATGTATCGGTGGTCGACGTCAACCGCCGCCGCCCGCAACGCCTCAAGCATTTCGACACGCCGACCACGGTCAGCTTCAGCCAGGACCTGCCGCGCAAGCGCACCATGCTGGAACTGGTCACGGCCGACCGGCCCGGCCTGCTGTCGCTGATCGGCCGCATGTTCCACAAGCGCGGCATCCTGCTCGATGCCGCCAAGATCAACACCATCGGCGAACGCGCCGAAGACGTCTTCTTCATTACCACAAGCGATCATCTGCCGATCCGCGACGAACACCTGCTCGACGAGCTGCGCGAGGTGCTGATCCGCACCCTCAGCGACGCCGAGCCCACCAAGCCGCCCTCCAAGAACAATGAACGCGACTGAACTGAAGGTCATCGTCGAGCACGCCTGGGAACTGCGCGCCTCGCTCGACCCCAAGGAAACCCACATCCGCAACGCCGTCGAAGCCAGCATCGCCCTGCTCGACTCGGGCGCGGCGCGCGTGGCCGAACCGGCCGCCGGCGGCTGGGTGGTGAACGAGTGGCTGAAAAAGGCCGTGCTGCTCTACTTCCGCCTGCACGACAACGAGCCCATGCAACTCGGCCGGCTGGCCGGTTACGACAAGGTGCCGCTCAAGTTCGACGGCTGGAGCGAGGCGCAATTCCGGCAGCAGGGCGCCCGCGTCGTGCCGCCGGCCTGCGTGCGCAAGGGCTCGTATATCGCGCCCGGCGTCATCCTCATGCCCAGCTTCGTCAACATCGGCGCCTACGTCGGCAAGAACACCATGGTCGACACCTGGGCCACCGTCGGCTCCTGTGCCCAGATCGGCGCCAACGTGCATTTGTCCGGCGGCGTGGGCATCGGCGGCGTGCTCGAACCCCTGCAGTCCAATCCCACCATTATCGAGGACGACTGCTTCATCGGCGCCCGCTCGGAAGTGGTGGAAGGCGTGGTCGTGGAAAAAGGTGCCGTGCTGTCCATGGGCGTTTTCATCGGCCAGAGCACTCCCATCTACGACCGCGAGAGCGGCCAGACCGCTTTCGGCCGCGTCCCGGCCGGCGCCGTGGTGGTGCCCGGCTCCCTGCCCAAGGACGGCGGCCGCTACAACCTCACCTGCGCCGTGATCGTCAAGCGCGTCGATGCCCAGACCCGGGCCAAGGTGGGCATCAATGCCTTGCTGCGCGACTTGTGAAAGCAATAGCGTTCTCGCGCAAAGACGCAAAGCCGCAATAAAAACAAAAAGCTTTTCTTTGCGGCTTTGCGGCTTTGCGCGAGAAAATGCTGTTGGTTGTTTTTAGTGTTCTTGCAAGAGATACCGTCTGCTTAACGATATGTCCGCCGACTCCCCCACCCTGGCCCTGACCCGCGAGCTGATTTCCCGCCGCTCGCTCACGCCCGACGATGCCGGCTGCTGCGCGCTCATCGGCGAGCGCCTGGCCAGGCTCGGGTTCCAGTTGGAGTGGCTCGACCGCGAAGGCGTCACCAACCTGTGGGCGACGCTGGGCCCGGGCAGCCCCCTGATGATCCTGGCCGGTCACACCGATGTCGTCCCCACCGGCCCGCTGGAACGCTGGTCCAGCGATCCGTTCCAGCCGCAGGTGCGCGACGGCCTGCTCTACGGCCGCGGCGCGGCGGACATGAAAAGCGGCCTGGCGGCGATGGTCTGCGCCGTCGAGCGCCTGCTCGGCGAGACGCCGCTCAAGGGCAGCCTGGCCTTCCTCATCACCAGCGACGAAGAGGGCATGGCGCGGCACGGCACCAAGTACGTCGCCGAGGTTCTGCGCGCGCGCGGCATCCGGCCGGACTATGCCATCGTCGGCGAGGCGTCCAGCCACCTGCGGCTGGGCGATCGCATCGTCGTCGGCCGGCGCGGCTCGCTCGGCTGCAACCTGCGCGTGCACGGCCGGCAAGGCCATGTCGCCTATCCGCACAAGGCCGACAACCCGATCCACCGCCTGGCCCCGGTCCTGGCCGAACTGGTCGCCACCGAGTGGGACCGCGGCAACGCCAGCTTTCCGCCGACCTCCCTGCAGATTTCCAACGTGCACGCCGGCACCGGCGCCAACAACGTCAACCCGGCCGAAGCCGACGTGGTCTTCAACTTCCGCTATTGCACCGAATCCACCGCCGAGAGCCTCAAGGCCCGGGTGCACGCCGTGCTGGACCGCCACCTGCCCCGCTATGAAGCGGACTGGTGGCACACCGGCGAGCCCTTCCTCACCCGTCAGGGCCGGCTGATCGAAGCGGCGCAGGCCGCCATCGGCGAGATCACCGGCCTGCGCGCCGAGCAGTTCACCGGCGGCGGCACCTCGGACGCGCGCTTCATCGCCCCGCTCGACACGGAAGTGGTGGAGATCGGGCCGATCAACGACAGCATCCATAAAATCGACGAACACGTAAGCGTCGAAGACCTCGAAACACTGAGCCGGATTTACCAGAACATCCTGGCCCGGCTGCTTGGAACCCACCGATGAACGCAGCACTCCAGGATTCCGGCTCCAGCCGGCCGCAGGACTTCCAGCCGCCCTGGCTGCTGGCCAATCCGCAACTGCAATCGGTGCTCGGCGCCAAGGGTCCGCGCCGACAGCGCTGGCGCAGGCGCGGCGGCGCGATGGAGGCCGCGGCGCAGGAACATATCCTCGACTGCGGCGACGGCGTGCGCCTGGCGGGCCACCACTCGTTCCAGCCCCAGGGTGCAGCCGTGCGCGGCCTGGCGGTGCTGATCCATGGCTGGGAAGGCCACCACGAGTCGAACTACCTGTATTCCATGGCCTGCCAGGTCTACGCGCGCGGCTGGAACGTGCTGCGCCTGAACCTGCGCGACCACGGCGGCACCCACGGCCTCAACTACGAGCCGTTCCACTCCGCGCGCATGGCCGAAGTGCTGGGCGCCATCCGCGCCGTGCAGCGCTTCGACGGCGCCCGGCCGCTGGTGGTGATCGGCTTCTCCCTGGGCGGCAACTTCGCCTTGCGCGTCGGGCTGCAGGGACCGGCCGCGGGCGTCACGCCGAGCCTGAGCATCGGCATCTCCCCGGCGATCGATCCCGGCGCCACCCTGCATGCCATCGACACCGGCCCGCTGCTGTTCCGCCGCTATTTCCTCGGCAAGTGGCGCAAGACGCTGCAGGCCAAGCAACAGGCCTGGCCCGGACGCTTCGACTTCGGCCCCTACGCCGGGATCAAGTCCTTCGTCGAGACCACCCACCGCTTCGTCGCCGATTTCACCGAGTACCCCAGCAGCGAAGCCTACCTGGGCGCCTACACCCTGAGCCCCGCCATGCTGATGGACTCGCCCTCGCCGCTGGCCCTGATCACCGCGCAGGACGACCCGGTGATCCCGATCCGCGACTTCGCCGGCCTGGAGGCGCGCGGTTCGGTCATCTGCTACGACGCCCCGCCGCGCGGCGGACATTGCGGCTTCATCGAGAACCTGGCGATGGAGTGCTGGGCCGAACGCCGCGTGCTGGAACTGCTGCAAGACCTGTATCAAGATATGTAGGGTGGGTGGAGCGCAGCGTAACCCACCGTTGCACTACCTCACCCAAGGTCCAATTCACCTGCCTGCACATCATCGACTGCCTCGCCACCCCAATCCGCAGGCAAAGCCCCCTGCCGCACAAACCGATGGAAGCTCGAATAGGGCCAGTCCGCCACCCGTGTCACGTGTCCGTGTTTCACCGGGTTGTAATGAATATAGTCAACATGCGCCTGCAAATCGCGTTCGTCCCGTATCAAATGCTCCCAATAGCGCCGCTGCCAGATACCTCTCTCACCTTTGGAGCGGCGACTACTCGATCTTCGTTCGCCTGCTGGTAAGGAAGCCGAAAACGACGCCTTGATTCTCCTCCAGCGCGCCGGAAAATCAGCATCGCCTGGAGGCAACGTCCACACAGCGTGAAGATGATCGGGGAGCACCACAATCGCATCGACATCGAACGGATGAGCTTGTCGTTCGTCTTGAAATGCTTTGCGCAAAGCCTGAATGTGTTGGACCAACGCAGATCCCGAGCGCTCCGCCAGAGCTACCGTAAAGAAATACGACGCCCCCGGAACGGCGGCACGGATGTAATTCGGCATGCGGAACAATTTAGCCGAAAAGCGGTGGGTTACGCTGCGCTCCACCCACCCTACTAATGCTCCAAGACTGTTAGGGTGGGTGCCAAAACTAGGCGCCCCAGGCGGAGCGCAGCGTAACCCAAAGCCGCACCGCTCACCCCGTCTTCGCCCGCTTCAACACATAAGAAAACAGCGGCGGAGCCAGGCGCTTGAGCAGCACGGCCCAGCCCTCGCGGCCGGCAATCAGCACCTCTTCCCGGTCCCTGGCCACCGCGCGCCAGATTTTCCCGGCGCACAGATCCGCGCTCAGGCCCTTGCCGATCGCTTCGTCCACCACGCCATGCTTCTCGCCGCCGGGACCCAGCGCATTGACCGAAACCTGGGTTTGCACGAAACCCGGGCAGACCAGGGTGAAGCGGATGCCCTCGCGCCACAGCTCGGCGCGCGCGCCTTCGGTGAAGCCTGCCAGGGCATGCTTGGCCGCGGCATAGCCGGTACGCAGCGGTACGCCGATCTTGCTGACCACGCTGCCGATCATCACCACATGCCCGGAACGGCGCGCGCGCATGCCCG
>CAJCJI010000205.1 GCA_903970595.1 Verrucomicrobiota bacterium | reverse complement strand
GTCCGCGGACACCTTGGTCAGCGCCGCCGTCGTGGTGGTCTTGCCGTGGTCCACGTGGCCAATCGTGCCTACGTTGACGTGCGGCTTTACTCGCGCAAATTTCTCTTTGGCCATCGTCGATCTCCGTGCCTTTTCTCTTCTATGAACCGAACACTATCTGGGGCTGCAAAATCCAAAAACAACAAGAACAGCACCGCCTCGAAGGGTGGTGCCTCAAAGAATTCTGGTGCCCACCACTGGAATCGAACCAGCGACCTCACCCTTACCAAGGGTGTGCTCTACCGACTGAGCTAGGTGGGCGAATGCAAAAAACAACCTGCCGCTTGAGTCCAACCGCCGCTACGCAGACAAACCGCTACCGATCCCTGAAGTTTGGAGCGGGTGATGGGAATCGAACCCACGCTATCAGCTTGGAAGGCTGAAGTTCTACCATTGAACTACACCCGCCTGCCGCAAAGCTTCTGAGACTTCGAATTCCGGCCCTCTGCACCCACTTACACCGCACGCGACCGTGGTGGAGGGGGTAGGATTCGAACCTACGTAGGCGTTAGCCAGCAGATTTACAGTCTGCCCTCGTTGGCCGCTTGAGTACCCCTCCCGAGAATGTTCGTTCACGCGAGCTGAGCCACATATTGTTTTGGACGGGCGCCTCCCTGTCAAGCAAAAAGGATCGCCCCCATCCCTCCGGGGAGGCGCCATCTCCGACGACTCGTAATAAACTAGCCCCATGAAAACTGCGCTGCGCGCCAGGCTGGGCTGGATTTCAGCCCTCATCCTGATTGCCGCATCGCCGCCGGCGGACCCGGCCGCCCGCAGCGCCTACGATCCGCTGGCCGCGGCGGCGGCGGAAACGCTCATCGGCAACGTCGAGGCCGGCGTGCCGCCGCAGTGCTATACCAAGACCGGCGCGCGCTCCAATCCCTGCTGGACCTGCCATACCAGCCGCAACGGCCGCAACCAGACCGACGACTGGCGCCTGCAGCAGCGCTACGACTTCAGCGATCTGGGCCTCACCAACCACTGGACCAATCTGTTCCAGGACCGCCGCACCGCCATAGCCGCCATCGGCGACGCCGAGGCGCTCGCCTACATTCGCCAGGACAACTACACCGGCCTGCGCCCCGCCCTGCTGGCCCACGCGGACTACCCGGGCTGGGTGCCGGACCTGGACTACCGCCAGGGTTTCGACGCGGACGGCTTCGCCCGCGACGGCTCGGACTGGCGCGCCTTCCGCTACAAGCCCTTCCCCGGCACCTTCTGGCCCACCAACGGCTCGACCGACGACGTCCTGGTTCGGCTGCCGCCGCGCTTCCGCAACGACGCCGCCGGACATCCCTCGCGCGCCGTCTACAAGGCCAACCTGGCGATCCTCGAAGCCGCCATGGCCGTTCCCGACACGGTGCCGGACGCGCAGCTGCGCCGCCGCATCGAACCCATCGACGAAACCGCCGCCGCCATCGATCTGGACGGCGACGGCCGCATCGCCGGCAGCGTCGAGCAGATCCGCGGCCTGCCCGCGCACTACGCCGGCGGCGCCGCCGGCGAGAACGTGCTGCGCTACGACTACCCGGAGGGCACCGAATTCCTGCACACGGTGCGCTACCTCGACCCCGACGCCAGCGGCCTGATGTCCGCCCGCTTCAAGGAAGTGCGCTACGCCGTCAAGCAGTTCCGGCTCACCGAGGCCACGCGCCAGTGGCGCTACCGGGAAGAGGAGCAGGAGCGCGACATCGGCGGCCTGCCGCACTACAGCGGCACCTCCTACACCGGCCAGACCAATGCCTTCGGCTGGCGCCTGCAAGGCTACATCGAGGATGCCTCCGGCCGCCTGCGCCTGCAGACCCGGGAGGAACAGATCTACTGCATGGGCTGCCACACCGGCATCGGCGTCACCGTCGACCAGACCTTCAGCCTGCCCCGCAAAGTCCCCGGCGCCGCCGGCTGGGGCCCGCAAAGCCTGGCCGGCATCCGCGACATGCCGCAGGCCGGCTCCGCCGAACCGGAAATCCTCCGCTACTTCCGGCGCGTCGGCGGCGGCGACGAATTCCGCGCCAATACCGAGCTGCTGGCGCGCTTCTTCCCCGGCGGCCTGCTCGACCCCGCAAAACTGCGCCGCGCCGCCCCCGGCGGGCAGGGCGACATCCGCGACCTCATCCTCCCTTCGCGCCGCCGCGCCCTGCAACTGGACAAGGCCTACATGCTGATCGTGCGCGAACAAAGCTTCATCCACGGCCGCGACGCCGTGCTGGAGCCCGCCCAAAGCGTCCACGCGCAGCTCGACAACACCGACACCGCGCTCAAGGCCAGCGGGCACACCTACAAGGACGGGCGGCTGTGGCTGGATTGGGACGCTCCGGGCCGGTAGTGCATTTTTGCTACAGATACATACAACTTCCCCTCGCCCGCTTGCGGGAGAGGGGTTAGGGGAGAGGGGCTTTCCCTAGCTCCAAAGCCCGTTTCCCGGCCCTCCGGGCCACCCTTTCTCCCGCGGGGCATCGTCGGCGCGCCGGACTGGATCGTGGAGATACTCTCCCCCTCCACCGCCAGCAAGGATCAGATCACCAAGCGCGCGCTCTACGAAGCCGAAGGCGTGCGCGAATACTGGCTGGTGCATCCCGCCGACCGCATTCTCACCATCTACCGCCTCAACCCGGACGGCCACTTCGGGGCCGCCGAAATCGTGGAGATGAAAGGTCGCATCGCCATAACGGCCTTGCCGGGCCTGGAAATCGACTGGGACCTTTGGGAGCCGCTGTTTCCGCTGGAGTAGTCGCCTGCAGCAACTACTAACTGATTCGGTCAGGATGTGTCTTACTAGCTTTATTCTTGATAACCTATTTTATCGAGAATGCCGCCGCGCATGCGGAGACAGAGGCTCCCGGCCGGCTGAGGCGTGTGTCAGACGAGCCACTGCAATTTTGGTTTGCGTCGGCCACCAATTCTCTCCCAAGGATCTCGACCGTATTCCGCTAACACTTTTGTTCGAAGTTGTGACAGCGCACCAAGCACATGGTCCGCCATCTCCTTGCATTTAGAGAGCTTGTAGACATTTGAGCCATGTACCATCTTGTTCCGCATCTCGACGGCTTTGGGGAGATTTTGCCAATGTTTATTCCCCACGAAATCTGGTAGCCCTCTATATGATTTATCGAATATAGGCCAAAGCTCCTTGAGCTCTCCAAAGCCTTTTCTTCCTATCAACATCATTGCCTGTTTCCCAGAGAAGCCTCTCGCAAGAATAGAAATTTTTAGGCCGCGCCGGACGGTCTTTTCAAACGTGAAAACTGCCGTGACTAGTGCCTCGGCATCGTGTCCATTCTTTTGAAGAGCTTTTATGCGGTCTACGGCTGCGTCAAAACCGAGCGTCACTGAGTACACGTCTATTCCCCTGTTTTATTAACTCTTAATTAGATCGCAGAGTACGGGTATTTGACACCGTACAGCGGGATGGATCGATCAAATCACTATCCGCTCAACCTCATCAAGGCTGACTTGGTCGTTGCGCCGGTCATAAACGCCGGTCGTGCGGGCGCTCTCGTGGTTCGCCATCTGTTGCGCCACTTCGAGCTTGCCGCCATTGCGCAGGTATTCGGTGATGCCGGTTGCGCGCCATGTGTGGCAACCGATCTTGGTGGCCACGCCGGCGGCTCTCGCTCGCCGGCGGATCATGCGGTACGCGTCGGCCTGGCTCATCGGGCTATCTGTGAGCTGCCCGGTGCGGCCGGCGGCCGAGCGGAATAGAAAGCCCTTCGTGCCGGCGAGCTGTGCGCCCTCGATGTAGGCGTGCAGGTATTCATCGAGGTTGTGATGGCATGGCATTTCATGCCGCTTGCCACCCTTCTCGTGCAGGCGCACCCAGGTACGGCGCGACTGCAGGTAGACATCATCGGGGGTCATCTTGATGACAGCGCCAACGCGGGCGAAGGTGTAGACCATGAGGCTGATCAGAGCGCAGCGAGAAGTCGCGCGGAGCTGTGCGCCACAAGGCCGCCGGCGTTGAGTATCGGTGCGGGAAGCGCGGTCATTGATGGCCCGTCCTGGCACTTCGCGCTTCGTCGGCGCACACGCCGCGCAGCGCTTTCAGATGCGGAGCCTGAGGATTAGGCCAGTTCGTTAGATTGAGCGGCGGTCCAAGCTCCGCAATCAGCCGCTTTTCGATATGGCCGATGTCGTTCTCGACACGCACATGGTTATAAGCGAGGCGTCTTTCCATCCAGGCGGTCAGGCGTTGCTCGCCTTCGTTCGTAAAGCGATAGTTCGTGATGTTGGTTTGCGACGCCCCGGGGCCGCGCGGGATCGCCTGCAGGCTCAGCTTCGCCTTGAGCAGCGCCCCGAGAGATCGGCGAAGCGTCGAAAAGCCGCTATGCGTATGAAGGAAGTGGTTCCGAACATCCAGACCTGACGGGGCCTTGCCGATATAAAGCAAATCGTGAGGCCCGGTAATCAGCTTCGACAAGGCTGCCTCGCCAGCGAGGAACAGCGCGTAGACCCCAGGTGCATCGGTCCGGGGAATGTCCCTGGCCGAGTAACGCTGTGCCAGGAGGTCATCTCGGATTGCTTCGTAGCTCTGCGGCACAGCGTCTCCCCGCCTTCCCATTAGCGAATGATAACGTCCTTTATCATGCATAACTGGCACCAGTGAAAGCCGTCAAGCGTTCGCTTATGTGTTCGAGGCCCTGACCGTGTTGACCGTAGTTTACGTACCGGGCGAACCAGCGCGGGTCATCAGCTTCCGCCCGGCCAAGCGCAGTGAAAGAGAGGCTTATCATGAAGGCTCGAAAATGACTTCGGCGAAGAACCATAAGCCGTCCGCTGCTTCCGCGCGCGGCAGCAGCAAGTCCGACTGGGCACGCATCCGGCGCGAAGCCGCGGAAGGCATTGAACCGGCGCAGGACGAGGATTCTCCCGATGCCACCGCGCTGATCCGCGAAGCCATCGCCAAGCGCCGCGTCGGCCGCCCCGTGGGCAGCAACAAGGAATCTACGACCATCCGATTCGATAGCGACGTGCTGAATGCGTTCCGCAGCGCCGGCCCCGGCTGGCAGTCGCGTATGAACGCCGCGCTGCGGGATTGGCTCAAGAAGCATTCTCCGGTGTAGCTCAAGCGGGCGCACTCCCGCCGCGCAGCCTGGGCAGACCTTCAGCTCCGCCGCTTGGCCCGCGCCGTCGGCGGCGCCGTCAGCGGATCGTCCGGCCAGGGATGGCGCGGATAGCGGCCCTTCAGTTCCTTCTTCACTTCCGGGTAGGTGCGCGTCCAGAAGCCGGCCAGGTCCTGCGTCACCTGGATCGGGCGCCGCGCCGGCGACAGCAGGTGCAGCGAGACGCGGTTGCGCCCTTCGTTCACGGCCGGGGTCTGGGTCAGGCCGAACAGCTCCTGCAGCTTCACCGCCAGCACCGGCAGCGCGCCGTCAGGCAGATAGTCGATCGCGACATGGGAACCGCTGGGCACTTCCAGGTGGGTCGGCGCCAGGCGCGCCAGTTGCTGTTGTTGCGCATAGTCCAGGCGCGCATTGAGGATGGCCGCCAGGTCCAGCTTCGCCAGGTGATCGCGGCGGGTCACGCCGTCCAGATACGGCGGCAGCCAGTCTTCCAGCGAAGCTGCCAGGGCGATATCGGACACATCCGGCCAGCTCTCCTGCGGCCGCCAGGCTTTCAGGCTCAGCACCCGCGCCTGCCATTGCCGCGCCTGCTCCGACCAGGGCAGGGCGGCGATGCCGAGGTTGCGCACCCCTTCCAGCATGGCGGCACGCACCGCCTCGCCCGCACCCTCGCGTAGCGGCTTGCGCTCCAGCACGATGGCGCCGAGCCGGCGCTGCCGTTCCGCCACCACCGTCCCGCTCGGCCCGTCCCAGCGCACCTCGTCCTGAGCCAGGATGCGCGGCTGCAAGTCGCGCAGCACCTCGGCCTCGCTCAAGGCCGCCGCCAGCC
>CAJCJI010000204.1 GCA_903970595.1 Verrucomicrobiota bacterium | reverse complement strand
GGGCCGCCCTACGATGAATCTCGTTTTCCACGCAGGGAACTGCCGTTCTACTATGATCGCAACAACATCGGCTTGATGGCATGGACATGACGCAGCCCCTGCTCCGCACCCCGCATCGGCCGGCACCCCCGCTTTATTGCAAGACCGGATCGCCGAACACCCGCTCCATGCCATGACCAGCCCCAAGCCAGCCAAGCCGCCCCGGCGGCTGCTCATTTTTCGCGTCGGCTCCCTCGGCGATACGCTGGTCGCCCTGCCCGCGCTGCATTTGATCGCACGCAGCTTTCCCGAGGCCGAGCGCCGGATTCTCACCAATTTCAGCGTCAGCGAAAAAGCCGCCCCCATGGCCGACCTGCTCGATGGAACCGGCCTGGTGCAGGGCTACTTTCCGTTCCCCCCGCGCTCCTACGATCCGGCAGCGCTGTTCAAACTCGTCAAAAACATCCGGCGCTGGGGTCCGGACCTGCTGATCCACCTGCACGATGCGCGCGGCCGGGCAATCGCCGTGCGTGACCTGCTGTTTTTCCGGGCCTGCGGCATCTCAAGGATGATCGGCGTGCCCCGCGGAAAGGCCGGCGCGCCGCCCTTGTTCAAGCCTGAAGCCGGCCTCTACGAGCACAAGGCCGAGCTGCTGGCCCGCCGCTTGAGCGCCCTGGGGGATGCACGTCTGTCCGATCGCGCCTCATGGGATCTGCGCCTATCCGATGACGAACGCCGCACGGCGAGCCAGGCGCTGGCGCCGCTCTCTGGCGGCCAAGGGTTCTTGAGCGTCAGCATCGGCGCCAAAGTCGATGTGAAAGACTGGGGCGACGACAACTGGCGCAGCCTGCTGTGCGAACTCGGCTCGCGCCTGCCCGGTTGGAAGCTGGCCATGATCGGCGCACCCGTCGAGCATGCGCGCAGCGCCTCCCTGCTGGCCCACTGGCCGGGCCGGGGGATCAACCTGTGCGGCCATTTGAGCTTGCGGCAATCCGCCGCGGTGCTTGAGCAGTCCGCCGTGTACATCGGCCACGACAGCGGCCCGATGCATCTTGCCGCAAGCGTCGGCACGCCCTGCGTGGCGATCTTCAGCGCCAGGAATTATCCGGGAGAATGGTATCCGTACGGCGAAGGGCATACGGTCCTCTACCACCAGACCGCATGCTTCGGATGCAATCTCGACGTCTGCACGCAGTTTGGCAAGGAGTGCATTCTCTCCATCGGCGCGAATTCGGTTGCGGAGGCTGTGCTCAAGCAACTCCGCAACGAGAAATCCAGAATTGGATTGGCTTAATCAACTGCGCACTTGCTTGATCGTAGGAAATCCGACTTCGCCGGTTCATGACCAATCTCCATGGCCGACTAGTCCACTCGCAACGCATCGAGACGGAATACTCTGAGTAGCAAGCAATCACCCGTACAGCACCATTGAGGCAAGCGGTTTCAGATCTTTTCCGCGCATCCCGCCGCATTGAACTACTGGGTCTTCGGCCCGGTGTTCCGGTTGAAGAAGGCCAGCAAGTGGTCGTACAACTCGACCTGGTTGTCCTCCTTGTAGAAACCGTGGCCCTCTTCCTCTTTGAACATGCTTTCGTAGGTCTTGCCGGCATGGCTGAGAGCTGAAGTCAGCGCGGTGAAGTTTTCCTTCGGAACACGCCGATCGGAGCCGCCTTGGGCGAGGAACAGCGGGACCTTAATCGCATCGACGTTGTAGACCGGCGAGCGGGCTTTCAGGTCGTCCTTGTTCGTGCCATAAGCGCGGTCCATGTATAAGCGCCCCTCCGTGCTTTCCGAGGTGTCGCTATAGCGGCGTTCCACCAGGAGATCCGTCACGCCGACATAGCTGGCTGCACAGCGGTAAAGATCCGGCTCCCGGATGGCGCCCATCAAGGCGGAGTAACCGCCGTAGCTGGCACCGTAGATGCAGATGCGGGAGGGATCGGCAATACCTTCCTGAATTGCCCAGAGGGTGGCGTCGGTTACGTCGTCCTGCATGGTCGTTCCCCAATGCCCATATCCGAGGCTTTCCAGATCGCGGCCATAGCCTCCTGAACCCCGGAAGTTGATCTGCAGGACGGCGTAACCGTGATTGGCCAGAAACTGGACTTCCGGGTCATAGCCCCACAGGTCCCGCACTCCGTGGGGGCCGCCATGCGGTAGAACGATCATCGGGAGGTTCTTTTCCCCGGCTCCCTTGGGCAGGGTCAGGTAACCATGCAGTTCGACCTTATCGCGCGTGGTAATGACAAATGCCGACATTTCAGACATTTCCTGCGGATCGATCCAGGGCATCGACTTGAACAACAGGCGCATGCCGTGCTTTTCCCGGTCGAGCAGATACAGCACCTCGGGCTGGCGGTCGCTCTCCACCTTCACCACGGCGAGGCGGCCGTCTGCGGAACTGCTGGTGATCTGCACCAGGCAGTTCGGAAATGCGCCACGCAGGTCGGCGTAGAGTTTCGCCGTTTCGCTTTGCTCATCGAAGAAATGGTAGGCCGGATAATCCGGGTAGGACAGGACACCCGCCGGCTCTTCCGTGCCCGGCACAAACAGCAATTCATGCCAATCCACTTTGTCGTCACGGAACAGCAGCTTGCGCTCGTCGCTCTCGGTATCGGCAAGATAGACCCCGTTCGTCGGTGCCTCGACATCGGAGCCGACATACACATGTCGATTGTCGGCGGCGAAGGACAATGGCTTCACCTTGCCGCCCCAACGATTGAAACGCCGCCACTCGCCCCAGTGTCTGGAGGCATCGTCCCAGAGGTCGGTAATGAGGTCTTCCTTTTTGAGCGTAGTCGCCAGTCGAACTTTGCCGCTGTTATCGACGTACACTTCGGCGTCATCGAAAGGGACCACCGCGACCTCGATGATCTTGGTGGAGTGGACGTTCACGCGATAAATTGATTTGTCCCAGGCCGCAAGCACTTCGTGGGGGTTATCGTTGATCCGGCCCAGATACTCCAGCTCGCTGCCGAGCCGATGTCCATCCGGCTTGTCGGCACGACCGGACATAAGATTCCCGGTGCGGTACGGCTTGTCCAGTGCCCCGAAGCGCTCGGCGGCTTCCCAGACCACGGTATCGTCGCCGGTCCAGTGCAGGTTGACGACGAATTCATCGGCGCCCATATCGTAGGCGGCAGTGCTTTTCAAAGTCGCCGTTTCCACGATATTGAGCTGCGTCTTGTCACCCTTGGGTAACAGGAGCGCCAGATAGCGGCCGTCCGGAGATATGGAGGCGTCGCCGATCAGGGGATGCCTAAAAAAATCCCTGGTACTGAAGATGTGCCGCGACTCTGGCGCAGGCGCTTTGCCACCGCCACCGACCGCCTCGTCCCCGGCTGCGGCCGGCTCGAACGCCAAAGCGATCAGGCAAACGACGAGTGCCGCCCTGCAAGTCCCCATCTGATCCCCAGATCCTCGTGCTCAGGCACCCTGGCACTTGTGATTCCCCTGTTGAATAGTCTGTAGCAAGTCAGCTGGGCGATCAATGCCATTCTCCGGCGGGACTGCTGCCGACCCGCCTTTCCACGCATGGATTTCTCCAATCAATCCTGGCCCTTTCGGCGTGCCCCAAACAACAAGCGCCGCCCTGGCTGGTGGCGCCCTGGATTCCAACGAAAGAGTTGATTTGGTCGGGGTGACAGGATTCGAACCTGCGACCACCTGCGCCCAAGGCAGGTGCGCTACCAGACTGCGCTACACCCCGTGTGCGGGGATTTTACCGCGAAATGGGAATGGGACGTTGTAATTCGGACTCTGGAGCGAGGAAAAGCCCCTTGCACCCGGCAGCCCGCTGGCTGCGGGCTCCCCTGCCCCTCTCCCGCGAGCGGGAGAGGGGAAAAAGGAGCTACGTCAGTTTGCTGCCGGCACCGCAGCTCCCAGCGCCTTGCGCCGGCGCCGCCGCACTGCCCGGCGCTCCAACGCCAGGTAAACCACCGGCGTGGTGAACAGGGTCAGCATCTGCGACAGCAGCAGGCCGCCGACCACGGCGATGCCCAGCGGCTGG
>CAJCJI010000203.1 GCA_903970595.1 Verrucomicrobiota bacterium | reverse complement strand
GCCTCGCGCATGCCGCGCTGGATGTCCTGCACGTTGGCGATCTGCGAGCCGAGGTGGAAGTGGATCATGCGCAGGGCGCCGAGCGCGGCGGCGTGACGCAGCAGGTCCAGCGATTCCAGCACCTGGCTGCAGGACAGGCCGAACTTGGACTTTTCGCCGCCGGTGTTCTGCCACTTGCCGGCGCCGATCGAGGCCAGGCGCACGCGCAGGCCGATCAGGGGCGTTACTTCGAGATTCCTGGCCTCTTCCAGCACCAGGCCCAGTTCACCCGGCTTTTCCACCACGATGTAGACGCGGTGGCCGAGCTTCTGGCCGATCAGGGCGCGGCGCACGTAGCCGCGGTCCTTGTAGCCGTTGCAGACGATGACGCTGCCGGCGGGGGCCACGCCGAGCACGGCGGCCAGCTCCGGCTTGCTGCCGGCCTCCAGTCCGACGCGTTCCGCGCCGTGGCGCACGATCGCCTGGACCACTTCTCGCTGCTGGTTGACCTTGATCGGGTAGACGGCGGTGTAAGCCCCGCCGTAGCCGTATTCGGCGATGACCTCGGCGAAGGCGCCGGTAAGGGCGTCGACCCGGTCGTGCAGGATGTCGGTGAAGCGCACCAGCACCGGCAGGTCCAGCCCCTCGCGCGGCAGGCGGCAGGCCAGTTCATACAGGTCGATTTCCACCGGAGAGCGGTCGCGGTAGGGACGCACGCGCAGGTGGCCGTCGGCGCCCACGCCGAAATAGCCCTCGCCCCACTGCGGGATATTGTAGAGGGCGGCGGCGTCCTGCGCAGTCCAGGCGGTGCTTTTCAGTGAGTCATTCATTTCCAACATTTCACCTTTATACTGCGCGGCTCAATACAAACATGTGACCAGGAGCTCTGCGATGTCCCTCGATAACAGCTGGTTCACCGAGCCCGTCGACCAGACCGGGACGGCATTTTCGCTCAAGCTGAGCGAGCGCGTACATGCCGAGCAGACGCCCTACCAGAAAATCGAGATCTTCCGCACCGAAACCTTCGGCTATCTGATGACCATCGACGGTTGCACCATGGTCTCGACCCGAGACAACTTCCTCTACCACGAGATGATCGCGCACCCCGCGCTCAACTCGCACCCCGACCCCCGCGACGTGGTGGTGGTGGGGGGCGGCGACTGCGGCACGCTGCGCGAGGTGCTCAAGCACCCGCAGGTGCAGCGCGCGGTGCAGGTGGAGATCGACGAGCGGGTGACGCGCCTGTCCGAGCAGTATTTCCCGGAGCTGTGCGTGGCCAACGGCGACCCGCGCGCCACGCTGTTCTTCGGCGACGGCATCGCCTGGATGAAGCAGGCGCCGGCGGCCAGCCTGGACCTGATCATCATCGATTCCACCGATCCGGTGGGTCCGGCGGAGGGGCTGTTCGGCCGCAAATTTTACCTGGACTGCCTGCAGGCGCTGCGGCCGGGCGGCATCCTGGTGCAGCAGTCGGAGTCGCCGCTGCTGCACCTGGAACTGATCGCCGAGATGCATCGCTACATGCGCGAGGCCGGCTTTGCGCAAACCGGCCTGCTGCACTTCCCGCAGCCGATCTATCCTTCCGGCTGGTGGTCGGCCTCGCTGGCACAGAAAACCGCCGGCGCATTGGCGCAGCGGCTCGATCCGGCGGCACTGGCCGCGCTCGGCACCAAGTATTACAACGCCGAAACGCACCAGGCGGCGTTCGCGCTGCCCAATTTCGTCAAGCAGGCGCTGGCGCAGTAAGCGGCGGGCGCCGGCGCTTTCCGCTCAGGACGCGGGTGCGGCAGCTGGAGGAGCAAGGCCGGCGCAGTGGTCGGCGACGTATTGCCTGGTCTTGGCCACCAGCTGCTCCTTCTGCTCGGCGGTATATTCGTGGTTGTTGCCGAGCGCGTCGGTTTCGGTGATGGTGATCGCGTTCTGGAAGCGCGCCAGGTCGTCGCTCTTGCGCTTGCACTCGGCGAGCTGCTTGGCGGCGTCGTCCGCCCCGGCGGCGCCGGAACTGCTGCCCGAAGCGCCGTGCCCGTCGAGCGGATTCGGCGACACCGGCTGGGCATTGGCGGCAGGCTGGTCGCCATAGTGGACATGACCGTCCTTGTCGACCCAGCGGTAGACGGTCGCCTGGGCGCCGGCGGCGGCGCTCAGCAGCAGCGCGGCTGCGGCCAGGCCGGCCACTCCGATCCGCAACCCGCAGTTTGGCGCACTTGGCATGGGACTCCCCGTTTCCACCAGTATGGCAGTCGCCTTCAGACGGCGCCAACCCCCGCCTCGCCGGTGCGGATGCGCACCGCCTGGTCCAGGTCGAACACGAAGATCTTGCCGTCGCCGATCTGGCCGGTCTTGGCCGCTTTCTGGATCGCCTCGACCGCGCGATCCACCGTTTCCGGCGCCAGGGCGACCTCGAGCTTGATCTTGGGCAGCAGATCGACGGTGTATTCGTTGCCGCGGTAAAGCTCGGTATGGCCCTTCTGACGGCCAAAACCGCGTACTTCCGTCACGGTCATGCCCTGCACGCCAGCATCGGCCAGAGCCTCGCGCACCGCATCGAGCCGGAACGGCTTGATGATCGCTATCAACATTTTCATCGCTTTCTTCCCACTGGGAATGTGCTCCCTCAAGTCTAGCATTTAGACATCCGGTCCAAGACACCGGCTGCGCACTGGGTAGTTCCCACATGCGGCAAAAAAATGGCGGGCCGAAAAC
>CAJCJI010000202.1 GCA_903970595.1 Verrucomicrobiota bacterium | reverse complement strand
TCTGGCTCGAGCCGGCGGGCCGCCGCTGAAGCCATTGACTAATCCGGTTCAATCATCGAACGTGGCCGCCGGGGCGGCCGTACCGCTTCGATTTTTCAATATTTTTTCCTTGCTTCGCGTGGTTGGGTTTGGTACATCTGCGCCGCGGTTCTCAAGGGCGGGCGGGACGGAGCGGGCCGCAGCTGCCGGCTTGGGCGCAGGGCGGCAGGAAGTCATAAGACCAGAATACGAGGTGCGAACCATGAAAACCGGGACCGTGGTGCTGGGCGCAGTGGCCATTGCCGCAGGCGCGGCCTTATGCCTTGTGGCCAGCGCGCAGGACCGGCCTGTCGGGGAAGGCGTTGCCCCCGATGCTCCCGCCACCCTGCCGGTTTCGATCAAGCCGCGTCCCGCGGAAATCATGCCGCGCGCCGCCCAGGCCCTGGTGATGGGCGTGGTCAATACCGGGGAGCATCTGATTGCGGTGGGCGACCACGGCGAAATCCTCGCTTCCAACGATGGCCGCAACTGGGCGCAGCTGCCGGTGCCGGTCAACGCGCCGCTCAGCGCCATATCCTTCTCCGACGCACAGGACGGCTGGGTGGTCGGCCACGACGCGGTGATCCTGCACAGCCGCGACGGCGGCAAGACCTGGACGCTGCAGAACTTCCAGCCGCAATTGGAAAAGCCCTTCCTCAGCGTGCTGGCCATCGACAAGGATCATGCTTACGCCGTCGGCGCCTACGGCCTGTTCTACAAGACGGTGGATGGCGGCGGCACCTGGAGCGAGGTGGCGGCTCCGGCGGTGCGCGGCGACGAGCTGCACCTGTACAGCATTCGCAAGCTCGGTAACGGCGACCTGTTCGTGGTCGGCGAGCAGGGCCTGATGGGCCTGTCCAGCGACGGCGGCAAGACCTGGAACAAGCTCAAGTCGCCCTACGAGGGCACTTATTTCGGCGCCGTGCCGGTGGGCTCCAAGGGCGCCCTGGTGTGCGGCCTGCGCGGCAATGCCTACCTGACCAGCGATGTGCGCGCCGGCAAATGGCAGAAGATCGACACGACCGCGCCCACCTCGTTGTTCGGCTGCGAGGCGGTCGACGCCGGCACGGTGGCGATGGTCGGCCTCAACGGCATCATCCAGCTGGTCGACACCGCCACCGGCAAGGCGCGCAATCTGAAGAGCCCCGGCGACACGCCGTATTCCGACGTGGTGCCGTTCAAAGGCGGCCTGGTGCTGGTCGGGGAATCCGGCATCCAGCACGTCGACACCCTGAAGTAAGGCCAGGCATGACAACAAGCGCGAGCAGCCGGGGAGACGCATACCGTGAGTGATAATAAATTTTACAAATTGATGTTCCAGATCGGCGAGCCGCTGATCTACGCGCGGCGCCGGCTCACCATGGGCATCCTGCTGCTGATCACCGCCTTCTTCGCCTACGAGGCTTCGCAGATTCAGCCCGACGCGGGCTTCGACAAGTCGATCCCGCTGAAGCACCCCTACATGCAGGTGTACAAGCAGTACCAGGAGGAGTTCGGCGGCGCCAACACCATCCTGGTGGCGCTGATCCAGAAGGACGGCGACATCTACAACAGCAAGTTCCTGCACCGCCTGAAGCAGGTCACCGACGCGGTGTTCTTCCTGCCGCAGATCGACCGCTCGCAGGTGCAGTCGCTGTTCACCCCCAACGTCACCTACATCGAGGTGGTGGAGGGCGGCTTCTTCGGCACCAACGTCATCCCCGCCGACTACCCGGCCGAAGGCGAGGCCTCGCCCGAAATGCTGGCCAAGGTCAAGGACCATGTAGGCAAGGCCAACATCATCGGCCGCCTGGTCTCCAACGACCAGCATGGTGCCATCGTGCAGGCCGATTTTCTGGAGATCGACCCGGTCACCGGCGCCAAGCTCGACTACGGCCAGGTGGCGGACGAGATCGAGGACCGCGTAAGGGGCCACTTCTCCAGCCCCGACAAGTTCATCTACAAGGCCAAGCGCGACATCGTCGTGGGCAAGGATTTTCCGCTCAAGCCGAACAGTCCGTTCAAGGACGGCGAAGTGCTGTTCAAAAAGGGCGAGACGGTGACGGAGGGCTACGTCCACCTCGACTTCCTGCAAACCCTGGTGAAGCGGCTGCCCGCGCTGCGCCACCTGGACGACGGTTCGGCTGTTCCGGTGGACGTGGCGGCCAGCGTACTCGACGTCGAGCAGGTCAAGAACGAGGACTATACGCCCGACATCGAGATCCACGTGGTCGGCTTCGCCAAGGTGGTGGGCGACGTCATCGATGCCACGCTGCAGGTTGCCCTGTTCTTCCTGCTGACCTTGGTCATGACCATGGTCCTGCTGTGGCTCTACGTCGGCAGCTTCAAGCTGGCCATCCTGCCGCTGGTGTGCTCGATCACCGCGGTGATCTGGGAGTTCGGCCTGCTGCACCTGTTCGGCATGGGCCTGGACCCCTTCGCCATCCTGGTGCCGTTCCTGATCCTGGCGGTGTCGGTGTCGCACGGCGTGCAATACGTCAATGCCTGGGTCGGCGAGATCGCCGACAACGGCCGCAACAGCTTCGACGCATCCTTGTTCACCTGGAGGCGCCTGGCGATCTACGGCACCATGGCGATCATGACCGACGTGGCGGGTTTCTTCATGATCCGCTTTATTCCCGTTGGCATCATCAAGGAGATGGCATACAACGCCTGCCTGGGCATGGCCGCCATCATCGTCACCAACAAGGTGATGATGCCGATCTGGCTGACCTGGGTAAATGTCGGCGATCCCAAGGCCTTCAAGCACAAGCAGGAGCAGCGCGACAGCATCTTCGACGGCCTGTGGCGCCTGATCTCCAACATGACCAACCCCAAGGCGGCGGTCACGGCGCTGATGATCTGCGGCGTGCTGCTGGGCTGGGGCCTGTGGAAGGGCAAGGACCTGCAGATCGGCGACAGCCAGAAAGGCGTGCCAGAGCTGCTGCCGGATTCGCGCTACAACAACGACAATGCCGCCATCGTTTCCAACTTCGCCCTGGGCACCGACCTGATCAAGGTGATCGCCGAGACCGACGCAGATGCCTGCATCAAGTCCGACGTGATGGAGCAGATCTACGGCCTGTCCTGGAAGCTGGACAACACCCCCGGCGTGCAGTCGACCTTGTCGCTGCCGGAACTGTCGCGGCTGGTGTACAGCATCTTCGTCGAAGGCAGTCCCAAGTTCTACGTGCTGGCACGCAACAAGGACGCCCTGGGCCAGGCGATCAAGCCGATCCCGCCGCCCACCGGCTTTCTCAACGAATCCTGTTCGGCCCTGCCGATCTGGACCTTCCTCGGCGACCACCGCGCAGTGACCATCAACCGCGTGGTCAATCAGGTGGAGTCCTATAACGCCGACAATGCCAAGGACTTCTTCGATACCCACAAGGATGTGAACGCCAAGTACTGCGATGGGAAGAACAAGGCCCGCCGCGATCTGGGCATGGAAAAACTCGATCTGCAGCACAAGACCGAAGCGCTTCACAAGAAAGGCTGGAGCGACGACAAGATCAACGCCGACTCCGGCATTGCCGAACAGCAGAAGAAGCTGAGCGACGACCAGGACAGCTTCAAGGGCATGGACAAGGAATGCCCGGTCAACTTCGCCCTGGCCAGCGGCAACGTCGGCGTAATGGCGGCGACCAACGAACTGGTGGAGGAACTCGAGCGTCCGATCCTATATATGGTCTATGCCGCGATCATCGTCTGCGTCTACCTGTCGTTTTTCGAGTGGCAGAGCCTGGTCTGCATCATGCTGCCGCTGGTACTGGTATCGATGCTGGCCTACGCCGTAATGGCCATCCTGGGCATCGGCATGAAGATCGCAACCTTGCCGGTGGTGGCGCTGGCGGTGGGTATCGGCGTCGACTACGGCATCTACGTCTATGCCACCATGGCCGACGCCTGTGCCGGCGGCTATTCGCTCAAGGAAGGCTACTTCAAGACACTCAAGATGACCGGCAAGGCGGTGGTCTTCACCGGCATCACCCTGGGCTTCGGCGTGGCCACCTGGCTGTTCTCCGGGCTGCAGTTCCAGCGCGACATGGGCAAGCTGCTGGTGTTCATGTTCACCGCCAACATGTTCGGGGCGATCCTGATCCTGCCGGCCATCGCATCCTTCCTGCTCAAGCCGCGTCCCCTGGCGCCGGGCGAGAAGCCGCTGATGGTGTCGCGGCATTAGGGGCGATTCAGTTTTGGTGTTGAGGCCCTGCTTCGCGACGGCTTTGCCGGATAAGAGTTCGTCGGTCGCGTTGTGGAGCACGAATTGGCGGCAATTGACCATAAGTCAAGCCTGCGGCCGGATTCTGACGGACTGCAATCGCCAGCAGTTCCCGGCCTCAGGCCGTGTAAGGCTGCAGCGGTGGCGCTGAACCGGAAACCAGGCCGCGCCGCAACAGCAATACAAAGAAGGCGCAGAGTACGATGGGCGCAACAGTGCCCGCCTGTCCTGAAGCAACGAATACCAGGAGCGGCAGGCACCAGGCAGCGGTGATCACCAGCAATTCGCCATCGCGGAAGCTTGTCCGTTGCCCTTCGTTGAACAGCATCAGGCAGGCTGCGCTGACAATAGGCAGGTCATAGATCAAAGCGTATGGCGATGCCAGAAATGGCCCGACCAGGCAGATCATCACCGTCGCTGATGTGGCTCCGCCATGACGATGCATGACACGAAGGATTGACCAAAGCACCGCCACGCTGGCAACTCCTTGCAGCGCCAGCGCGGCATGTGCGTTCACGCCGATACCCAGCAGCCCGAAATAGATCGTGGCGCCGTGGCTCAAGTGCGTGCCGGATGAGGGAAGGCCGCCCGAGAAGTGACGTAAGGAATCCAGCCACACCTGCCAGGAATCCGCGCCGAATGCCAGCAAGCTCGCGGCAACGAGCAGCAGTACGGTCGCAGCGGCTGCGATAATGGCACTGCGCTTGCGGGAAATCAGCAAGATCAACAGGGGCAGGAGCGCAAGCTGCGGCTTGATCACCAGTAGGCCCAGCATGATTCCACCCCGCACAGGCTGCTTGGGCAGCAAGCTGAATCCAAACAAGGTCAGCGCGCTGGTGAGCAGGCCGGTTTGCCCAAACAGCAGGTTGACCACCGTTGCCGGGGCCAGCAGCGCGAGCAGGGCCATCTGGGTTCGCGGACGAAGTGCGTACCGAACGGCAATAAGGTACAGCGTGAGCGACAGTCCGTTCCATAGGAGCAGGCCGGTGTAAAAGGGCAGCAGCCCGAAAGGGAAAAATAGCAAGGCGGCAACCGGCGGATAGACGAACGGATGCGGAATCAGCGGCACGGATGTCAGCGCCAGACTGCGCATGAACTCCTGAAAGTCTGCCGCGTTGTAAATCTGCGACAAGGGCTGCCGCTGCAATTCCCGGGCGGCTGACCAGAAGACGAAGAAATCGTTGAAAGTGTTTCCGGCATGTGCCAGAAAGTAGATGTAGGCACCCAACATTGCGCAGGACACGGCCAGCACGATTAGCGCCGGAACCAGCAACTTGCGTTCTTGTATGGTTAATTGCATGGAATGCGGGGCGGCACTCAGGGTGGGCGGCGGGCACCTTGTCGCGGGATCAGTCGTGCAGTTCGGGCATTGCCTGGACAAGCCCCTTTAACTTGCTTATTCGATCTCGCCGTGAACCGATGAATTGATCGCATACAATTTCAGGTTATCCAGTTGCAGCGCAGTCAGTTTCCCCCCCCATACAGCGCCGGTGTCCAGGCCGTAGACCGTGTATTCAGGCCAGTATACTTGGCCAAGTGTTGACCAGTGGCCGAAGACCAGACGGGTTGTTGAAGAACGCCGGTGCGGCACGGCGAACCAGGGAAGCAGGTGGTCCAGCTGCGTGCCGGGCGCACCGTTGGGTTTGAAATCGGCTCTGCCGTTCCGATCGCAGTAGCGCAGCCGTGTATAGCAGTTGACGATAAAGCGCAGGCGCGGAATGCCGCTGAGGTTCTCTGCCCACAAGGCCGGCTCATCGCCATACATGCTGCTCAGAAATTCGGCAAAGCTGTCGCCGCGCAGCATCTCTTCCACTTCATTGGCGCATGCGCGGGCCTGCATCATGGTCCATTGCGGGGGTAGCCCGGCGTGCAGCACCGCTGTGCCGCCGTCGGGCGTTTCGAGCAATAGTGGACGCCGTCGCAACCAATCCAGCAATTCGTCGCGGTCCGGCGCCGCAAGCACCTCGTCGAGCGAATCCCGTTTGCCCTTGCGGCCGCCATGAGCCACGGCAAGCAGGTGCAAATCGTGGTTGCCCAGAACGGACTGTGCCGATGCGCCCAATCCGGCGATGAATCGCAGGGTCTGCAAGGACTGCGGCCCCCGATTGACCAGGTCGCCGGCAAACCACACTTGATCGGCTGCCGGGTCGAAGTGCAGCAGGTCGAGCAAGCGCCGCAGATCCTTGTAACAGCCTTGTACATCGCCTACTGCGTATATAGCCATAAGGGTTTCAAAACTAGTGAATCAGGCGGCAGAAGCCGATGAGCGGTACCAAATGTGCTAATGAAGCGCTTTGACTACCCAGGGGGCCTGACTCACTATATCTGCGAGTCGTGCGGACTCGTTATTCACCACCAGGAGTGCTGTCATGCTGACCAAATTCGCTTCGTTTCTGCGTAAAGAAGAGGGCGTCACCGCCACCGAATACGCGCTGATTATCACGTTTATTGCGCTGGTCATGTTGATCGGCGCCAAGGTTCTCGGTACCGATCTGAGCACCTTGTTCTCCAACGTCGCCGCTGACGTCTAAAAAAGTCGCAGATGGGCTCGTGGTGGATCACGGGCCCGTTGGCGCTCTGGGCGCTGGCTGTAGCTGTTTTTGATTTGAAGCAGCGGCGGGTTCCCAACGTACTCCTCGTGTTGGTAGCCGTGCCGGCCATTACAGTATTTCCTTTGGCCGGGCACGGATTGCTGGGAGCCGGTATCGGGCAGAGTCTTATCGGACTCGGTATCGGCGCCCTTCCTTATCTTCCGGGATATTTGCTCGGCAAGGTAGGCGCAGGGGACGTCAAATTCGCCGGGCTGCAGGGTTTCTTGCTGGGCGGCATGGGAGCTTTCAAAGCCTTCCTGGCTGGAGCGGTGGCTCTGGGCTCGATCGCAGTGATCGTCGCCATACGCAAACGCAGCAAGGAAGAGGCGGCGAGGCTTCCCGCTGCCGTGGCGCTTGCTGTAGGATTCCTTTGGGTTATTTGCGGCGGCTATCTAATGCCAGGTTCAGGATTATGACCAGGATTTTACTTTGGCGACAGATGCAGCCACGCACTCGACAATCCGGCGCGTCGGCTGTCGAGTTCGCCTTCGTTTTTCCGATCCTGTTGGCCGTGTTTTATTCGACGGTGGTATATTCGTATGTCTTTTTCCTGCAGCAATCGATCAATTTCGCCGCGCAGCAGGGTGTGCAGGCCGCGGTAGCGGTGGTGCCGACCTCCAATGCGGCCACCGATACCAGCAACCGCCAGGCGCAGGCCCTGGCCGTGGTGCTGAGCAGTTTAAGCTGGCTTCCGGCCAGCCAAAAGACCCGGGTTACCGAGCCAGCGGTCACGGCTTGCCCTGGTGCGACCGGGGCGGCCAATACCTTCAGCTACGAAGTCAGTTTCACGCTGACAGGCTTGTTTCCGACCATGGTCAATCTGCCGACGAATATTGGCACCATTCCGCCCCTTCCGACTTCACTTATCGCTTGCGCGGTAGCATTCGACTAAGCGTGTATGCTTGACATGAACAGCATTGACTTTGAAAACACCAAGCTGTCCTAGGGAGATGTAAAGGGATGAGCAGCAATCTGATCAAGATCATCGCCGGCGTCTTCGTCGTGCTGGCTTTCTTCCTGGCGTTCGTGGCGTTCAAGATGAGCCGCAGCGCCTACGACACCGCGGCCAGGGCGCCCCAGGCGGTCCAGGCGGCCCCTTCGACGGACAAGCTGCCCGACATTGTGGTCGCGGCGAAGCCCTTGTTTGCCAATCAGCCGATCGATGCGTCTTCGGTGAAGGTGATCAAGACCGACACGCCGCCGGTGGAGTATTACACCAAGGTCGACGACGTGAAGGGCATGATCCCCTCGGTTGACGTCGATGTCGGCGCGCCCCTGACCCCGCGCCTGTTCGATGCCGATCCGATCGCCAAGCTGATCCCTCCCGGCAACAAGGCGGTGTCCCTGATTCTGACCGACGTGATCGGCATCGGCGGCTTCGTGCGGGCTGCGGACGTCGTCGACGTGCTGGTCTACCTGCGCAACGATCAGGGCAACAAGATCGATCCGGCCCAGGCGCGCATCCTGCTGAAGGATGCCCTGGTGCTGGCCTCGGACGAGCGCATCATTCCACCGCCGAGCGTGGAAAAGTCCCAGAACGGCCAGCAACAGCAGGCTCCGCAGCCGCACCACGAGCGCACCGTGGTCATCGCCGTGCCGGACGCCGAAGTGCCGCGCGTGATGCTGGGCGCGAGCCTCGGCGAAGTGCGGCTGGCCTTGCATAGCAAGAGCCCCGACCAGCCCCAGGCTCCCGCCGCCGATGCGGCCGCGGCGCCTGCCGTGCCGGCCAAGCAGGTGGCCGCGGCGGACCAGCCGCTGCCGGACATGCCTATCACCTCCGCCGAGCTGGCGCGGCTCAAGCCGCCGCATCCCTCCCAGGGGGCGCCGCAAGGCATCGTCATTTACCGTGGATCCAAAGGCTCGACGGTGTATCCATGAAGATCCATCGGCGCGGCGCGGGCCAGTTGGCCGTCAAAGGTCGTGAACAACAACACATCGGGGACAAGATGAAGCGATTGCCGTATCGCCTCGCGCAACTGTTCAAGCGCGGGCCTTATCAGGCCGGCCTGCTGGCCGCGGCCCTTGCCGCCGGTGCGGCAAGCACGACGGTCCTGGCCCAGGCACCGGCGGCGGCGCAAGCCGAACCGGTTGCCCTGACGGTGGACGTGGGCACCCAGCAGCTGCTGCGCGAAAAGGACTCGATCCGCCGGGTGGCGGTCGCCGCACCGGAAATCGCCGATGTCAGTGTGATCAACAGCCGCGAACTGCTGGTCAGCGGCAAGAGCACCGGCGTCACCAGCCTGCTCATCTGGACCCGCGATGCCAAGGCGCCGCCGCTGCGCTACAAGGTGTCGGTCGCCAGCCGCAGCATCGGCGGCAGCACCGCCGACCTGTTGACGCACCGCGATGCTGTGCTGGCCGCCGGTGGCAGCGGCGCGGTCGCCGCTTCGGGCGGCGGCGGGGGCGCCGGTTCGGGTGGCGGCTCGGCGCCGCAGGCGGTGGCGGATCACACCACGGTGGCGGTCAACACCCAGGTGATGAGCCAGGTCAAGATCGTCGATATCCAGCGCACGGCGCTGCAGGAATTTGGCGTCAACTTTGCCGGACACAATTCCGCAGGCACCACGTTCGGGATGGGGCCGCCTGGTACTATCGGGTCGGTCACGGCTAGCTCCAATGGAGGCACCATCACTAGCTCGACGGGTTCACTCCCGATTTCGAGCGCATTCAATCTGGTTTACGCGAGCAGCGCGTATCTGGGCGCGCTCAGCATCCTGGAAAGCCAAGGGCTGGCGCACACCCTGGCCGAACCCAGTCTGACCGCCATGAGCGGACAGACGGCGAGTTTCCTCGCCGGCGGCGAGTTTCCCTTCCCCACGGTGCAGAATGGCGGCGGCACCGGCAACAACTCCATCACCATCGTTTTCAAGGAATTCGGCATTCGCCTGAATCTGACGCCCACCGTGCTTGCGACCAACCGGATCGCTCTGAAAGTTGCCCCCGAGGTCAGCAACCTCGACTACACCAACGGCATCAGCATCAACGGCTTCACGATCCCCGGTCTGGACGTGCGGCGCACCGACACCACGGTCGAGTTGGGCGACGGCGAGACTTTTGTGCTGAGTGGGCTGATCAGCAGCAGCCTGATTAACAACGTCAGCAAGGTTCCCTGGATCGGCGATGTTCCGGTGCTTGGCGCGTTCTTCCGCAATACCAGCGTCAACCGCAGTGACCGCGAACTGATCATGGTGGTGACGCCGCACCTGGTGCGGCCCATCAACAAGGATGCGCCGCTGCCGGAGTTGCCGGGCGCCGCCCTGGTCCAGTACCGTCCGAGCTTTGCCCACACCATGTTCATGGAGACGGGCGATTTCGGCCAGCCCAAGACTGATCAAGGGTATAGCCGCTGATTGTTCCGACGACGGCGCGGGGAGCCGCGATGAAAACGCAAGCGGTCGTGGTTGCCAACGACCCGGTCTACCAAAGCTGGTTGCAGAGTCTTGCCGGCTCGATCCTGGAGGTGATTCAGGTACCGGCAGCCGCCGCCGCTCCGGACCTACTGGCGCAAATCGAGGCCCGCGGCCGGGTCGACGTGGTCTTCGTCGAATTCGACGATCCGGACGTGGCCCAGCGCGCGGCCTTGGTCGAGCGCTTCCTGGAGCGGCACTGGCAGACTCCGGTGGTGGGCCTGGGCAGCGACGACAACCCGCAGTGGGTGCTGGCCGCGATGCGCGCCGGTGCCCGCGACTTCTTTGTGCTGCGGCGCGACGATGCCACCCTGGCCTTGCAAATCGGCCGCCTGTTGCGGCGCAACAGCGCCGGCCCGGCTGGGCCGGCGGCGACGCAAAAGACCGGCAAGCTGCATGGCGTCGTGTCAGCGCATCCCGGTGAAGGCATCGCCTTCCTGGCCGAACACTTGGCGCTGGCCATGCTCGAAGAGCAGGGCAAGGGCGAGCGTGTGCTGCTGCTGGACATCGCCACGCCGTCCGGTGCGGGTTCGATTTTTCTCAACCTCAACGCCAGCTACAGCGCGCTGGATGCCATCAAGGACGCCTATCGCTGCGACCAGAGCCTGGTCGATACGGCGTTCCCGCGGCATAGCAGCGGCTTGTACGTGCTGAGCCTGCCGGAGGATCTGCTCGGCTGTCCGACGATCGATTCGGGGGAACTGCTGCGGCTGCTGCAGGTGCTGCGCAGCCTGTTCAGCCAGATCGTCATCGCGCTCGACGGTCATCTGCCCTTGCCGGCCCTGGTGGGCGTGGCCAACGACGCCGAGCGCCTGGTGCTGCTGTCCGACCAGTCGATCCTGCGGTCGCGGCACAACAAGCACCTGCTGCGCGCCCTGCGGCAGGAAGGCTGCGCCCTGGACCGGGCTGGCCTGGTGGTGGACGATTACCGCCGGCGCCTGGGCCTGGAGCCGAAAAACCTGGCCGAGCTGTTCGAGTTGCCGTTGTTTGCCGCGCTCCAGTGCGAGCTGTCCAATCGCGCCGTGTCGATGAATTCCGGCGAGCCGCTATACACCCTGGCGCGCAAGGACCCCTTCGCCCAGGGCGTGAGAAAGCTGGCGTCTTCGCTGATGTCCGGCTTGCCGGTCGCCACCGCCCCGGCGGGTTTCCTCGACCGGCTGCGGGGCGCCTGAGAGCGGCTTATGAGCAATTCGGATCCGATTGAACGCTTCCGCCTGTCCGATCAGTATCAGACGCTGAAGGACAATGTGCACCGGCACCTGATCAGCCAGATCGAGGAGCGCAATCTCGACATCTATTCCTGGCCGGCGGACAAGCTGGAGCGCTTCGTGGTGGAACAGGTCAAGCGCTTCGTCATGGACGAACGCCTGCCGGTGAGCCAGCGCGAGACCGAGGCGCTGGTGCACGACGCCCGCAACGAACTGATGGGCTATGGCCCGATCCAGCACCTGATCGAGGACGAGAGCGTCAACGACATTGTGGTCAACGGTCCGCAGAACATCTTCATCGAGCGCGCCGGCAAGCTGTACTCGGCCCCGGTGCGCTTCAACGACAACAACCACGTCATCCGCGTGATCCAGCGCATCCTGGCGCCGCTGGGCCGGCGCGTCGACGAGTCGACGCCGATGGTGGATGCGCGCCTGCCGGACGGCTCGCGCGTCAACGCCATCATCCAGCCGATCGCCCTCGACGGCCCCTGCCTGTCGATCCGCAAGTTCCGCAAGAACCCGCTCAGCGCCGACGACCTGGTGCGCCTGGGCAGCATCACCGAAGCGGAGCTCGAATACCTGCGCAAGCGGGTCGAGGCACGCACCAATCTGATCGTGGTCGGCGGCACCGGCTCCGGCAAAACCACGTTTCTCAACCTGCTCAGCGGCTGGATTCCGCCCGGCGAGCGCATCGTCACGGTGGAGGACGCCGCCGAATTGCGCCTGCAGCACGGCCACGTCGTGCGCCTGGAAACGCGGCCGCCGAACCTGGAAGGGCAGCGCGCCGTCAGCGCCCGCGACCTGGTGCGCAACGCGCTGCGCATGCGCCCGGACCGCATCATCGTCGGCGAAGTGCGCGGCGACGAGGTGCTGGATATGCTGCAGGCGATGAACACCGGCCACGACGGCTCCATGACCACGCTGCATGCCAACACCGTGCGCGATGCCATCCACCGCATCGAACTGCTGGCCGGATTCGCCGGTTATACCGGCGGCGAAACCACGCTGCGCGGACAGATCGCGGCGGCCTTGCAATTGATGGTGCAGGTTTCGCGCCTGCCCAGCGGCCAGCGGCGGGTGGTTTCAATCACGGAAGTGCTGGGCATGCAGGGACGCGAGCTGGTGATGCGCGACCTGTTCCGCTTTGAGCCGGACAGCGGCCGGCATATCGATCTGCGGGAGGCCGCATGAGCGTCGGGGTGATCGTCGTTCTCGCCGTGCTGCTGGCGTTTCTCGGCGTGGCGGCCTGGTTGTTTTCGCTGGCGCGGGGCCAGGAGCGCTCGGAGGAAGTGCTGTCCCGCCTGCAGTCCGGAGCCGACCAGCCGGTGGTCCTGTTCGCCGGCGACAGCCCCGAGATGGCGATCCCGGGCGTGCGCCAGCTCAGCCGCCTGCTGTGGCGGGCCGGCTCCGCCATCCAGCCACGCGGCATTGTCCTGATGGGGCTCGGACTGATCATGTTGATGGTGCTGGTGCCGCTGGTGGCCGGGGCATTGGTCGGTACGCTGGTCGACGCGGCGGTCCTGCTGGTGATCTATGTCGTGTTGCAGCAGCGCGCGGCGCGGCGCCGTTCCAAGATCATCGAGCTGCTGCCCGGATACATGGAAAACCTGATCCGCGTCATGTCCGCAGGCAATTCGCTGGAGGAGGCCATCGTCACAGCGGCACGCGAAAGCGAGGATCCACTGCGGCCCCTGTTCATGAGCGTCGGCCGGCAGACCAAACTGGGGGCGCCGGTGGAACAGGTGCTGAGCGAGGCGGGCCAACTCTACGGACTGCGCGACGTGAAGATCATGTCGCTCGCGGCGAACGTCAACCGGCGTTACGGCGGCAGCCTGCGCGGCGTGCTCAAGAGCTTGATCTTGGCCATCCGCCAGCGTGGCACCGCGGCCCGCGAGCTGCGCGCCCTCACCGCTGAAACCCGTTTCTCGGCGGTGGTCTTGGCACTGGTGCCGGTAGGCCTCACCACCTACATCTACTTCACCAATCCCCAGTTCTACGACGCCATGTGGCAGGACCCCGTAGGCAAGAAAGTCCTGATCGGCGGCGTCATCTGGGTTTTTGCCGGCATGTTCATCCTGTGGCGCATGGTCAACGCGATCGGAGACGAAGACTGATGGGCGCCGAAACCTTTGCCGTGGTGGTGGCCCTGGCCAGCTTCACCGGGGTCATCGCGGTGCTGGGCCTGATCCTGCTGGTCCTGTCGGCGCAGAGCGAGCGCCGCATCCAGCGCCGGCTGGAGGGGGCCGACGCGGCGCCGGAAGACTTTGCCGACGCCGGCGACCGCCCCCTTCTGCAGAGCCTGGCGCGGCGCGGGCGCGCCATCGATCAGCTGGTGGACAAGGAAGGCGAGTCCGCGCGGCTGTTGATCCAGGCCGGCTGGCGCGACACACAGTCGCGCCTGGGCTTTTATGTGTTTCAGGCGATTGTCCCGGTCATCCTGCTCGGACTGGTCGTCGCCGGCTGGCTGTTCGTCAAGGGCGAATACTTCGAACCGCCCATGATTTACGCCGTGTTCCTCGTCGCGCTGATCCTGTCGGTGCTGTTGCCGCGCATGGTGCTGCGCAATATCGCCAATGCGCGCTGCCAGCGCATCCGCAAGGAGGTGCCGCTGTTCGTGCACCTGCTGGTGATGCTCTACGACGCCGGCCTGTCCACCCGCCAGGCGTTTTCCAATCTGGTGCGCGAGGGCGGCGGCGTGCTGCCGGAGTTGGGCCGCGAGATTCAGGTGGTGCTGCGGCAGATGGAGGCCGGTGCGGACTCCTCCGAAACCCTGCAGTCCCTGAGCGAGTCCCTGAAAGTGGACGACCTCACTTCCATCCTTGGCGTGATGCGCCAGGTCGACCGCTATGGAGGCGAGATCCGCGAGCCGCTGCACGACGCCCTGAAAGTGATCGAGGAGCGGCAGGCGCTGGATCTGCGCGAGCGGGTCAACCTGCTGTCCGGGCGCATGACGGTGGTGATGGTGCTGTTTTTCTTCCCCGGCCTGCTGCTGTTCATCGCCGGGCCCGCTTTTGTGGCGATTCTGAAGGCTATCAAGGGAATATGAAGTGGTATGCGGCGGTGCTGCCGGCGCTGCTGCTGGCCGCTTGTTCGACCACGGACAAGCATCCTCCTCCACCGGCGGAGAGTCCCGAGAACCAGGCGCCGCATCTCAAGCCGGAGCAGATCCATACCGATCTGATCCGGCAGATGCTGAGCAACGGCCAGTACTATGCGGCACTGGCGCATATCGAGGAGCAGAAGCGCAGCAGTGGCGACAGCGACGAGCTGACCCTGCTGGAAGCGGATGCGCGCGGCCACCTGGGCCCGACCGAGCATGCCCATGCCGAAGCCCTGTACCGCAAGCTGCTCTCCAGTCACCTTTACGCCGCGCAGGCTTATCACGGCCTGGGCCGCCTCTACGTGAGTACCAATCTGGAGGAAGCCATCCGTAACCTGGGGTATGCCGTCGAGCGGGCGCCGACCGAAGTCGATTTCCGCAACGATCTAGGCTATGCCCTGATGGAAGACGGGCGCTATACTGAAGCGCAGCCGCAGTTGTCCACGGCGGCGGAGTTGGCGCCGACCCAGCCCACCAGCCGCAACAATCTCATCATTCTGATGATCCTGTGGGGCAAGGAAGACATGGTGCAGCAGTTGGCGCAGCGTACGTCGCCGCCGGTGACGCCGGAGCGTTTGAAGGAGCTGCGCGCCACCGCGCAGTCGATCCGGGAAAAGCAGATTGCCAGGGCAGCCAAACCTGCCGGCTAGACATTGATAGTAGGAGAACGATATGCGCGTATGGACGATACTGGCGGCATGCAGCTTGAGCGTAACGGCAGTTGCACAGGCCGCGGATGCCACGGCGAATACCTCCGCCGCGGTCACCGCCACCCCGGCGCCGGGGCAGGGCTTCGGTTCGCAGACCCGTTTGTGGCTGGGCACCCAGACCAGCGGCGTGTCCGCGGTCAGCGACGAGCGTCCCATGCCGGGCGAGGTGGCGACGCTGGTCTACCAGCGCTATTTGAACAGCTTCACCCATCCGATACCGGAACGCTACGAGACGGATAGCTTCAAGACCACCGGCGGCGGCGCCAGCGGAAACTGAGGGGCGCCGCTGCCGGCCGCTTGAAGCAGCCGGCCGCTTACGATGCGGCGAGCCCGCTTTGCCGCAGCGCCTGGCAGCGGTTGGCGAGCAGCGCGAACTGCGCCGGCGCAAGGGTCTCGCCGCGAATCTTCGGGTCGATCCCCAGGGCGCCGATTTCCGCGGCCGGCAGCAGCCGGCGCAAGCCGTTGGCGAGGGTCTTGCGCCGCTGCGAAAACACAGCGGTGACCAGCTGGTCGAAACAGGCCAGATCGTCGATGGCGAATGGCGGCGGCCGCGGCGTGATGCGCACCACCGCCGAGTCCACCTTGGGCGGCGGGTTGAAGGCTCCCCGGCCGACTCCGAACAGGTAATCGGCTTGGGCGCGCGCCGCTACGGTCAGGGTCAGGCGGCCGTAGTCGTCGGTATCCGGCGCCGCGGTGAGACGGTCCACCACTTCCTTTTGCAGCATGAAGTGCATGTCCTGCACCTGCCCCGCGAACTTGAGCAGGTGAAACAGCAGGGGCGTGGAAATATTGTAGGGCAGGTTGCCCACCAGCCGCAGCGGCGTGCCGTCCGGGGCGAGGCTGCCGTAGTCGAACTGCAGCGCATCCGCCAGGTGCAGCTGCAGGCCCGGCGCATCGCCGCAATGGGCGCGCAGCAGGGGCACCACGTCGCGGTCGATCTCCACCACGTGCAGCCGGCCGGTCCGCTGCAGCAGCGGCACCGTCAGGGCGCCAAGGCCGGGGCCGATCTCCACCACGGTCTGGCCCGGCTGCGGGTTGAGGCTGCGCACGATGCGCTCGATCACCTGCGGATCGTGCAGGAAGTGCTGGCCGAAATGCTTCTTCGCGGCGTGGCTCATCGGGGCGCCAGCTGCAAGGCCAGCTGCAGCGCCGCCTGCAGGCTGCCGCTGTCGGCGCGGCCGGTTCCGGCCAGGTCCAGCGCGGTGCCGTGATCCACCGAGGTACGGACGATGGGCAGCCCGAGGGTCACGTTCACCGCTTCGCCGAAGCCGGCGTGCTTGAGCACCGGCAGGCCCTGGTCGTGGTACATGGCCAGCACCGCGTCGCCCTGGCTCAGGCTGCGCGGCGTGAACAGCGTATCCGCCGGCAGCGGTCCGCTGAGGCGCAGGCCTTCGCCGCGCAGCCGTTCCAGCACTGGCTCGATCGTATCGATCTCTTCCCGCCCCAGGTGGCCGCCTTCGCCGGCATGCGGGTTGAGCCCGCAGACCAGGATGCGCGGCTCGGCAATGGCGAAGCGCCGGCGCAGGTCGCGGTGCAGGACACGCAGCACCGCCTCCAGGCTTTCAGCGGTGATCGCCGCCGGCACCTCGCGCAGCGGCAGGTGGGTCGTCGCCAGGGCCACCCGCAGCGTGCCGGCCACCAGCATCATCACCGGCATCGGCGCATGGCACAGCTGCGCCAGGAATTCGGTATGGCCGGTGAACGGGATGCCGGCGTCGTTGATCACGCCCTTGTGCACCGGGCCGGTCACCAGGCCATCGGCCCGGCCGCCACGGATTTCGGCAACCGCGGTGCGCAGGGTTTCCAGCACGTAGGCAGCGTTGCGAGGATCGGGCCGTCCCGCCGCCGCGGGCTGCGCC
>CAJCJI010000201.1 GCA_903970595.1 Verrucomicrobiota bacterium | reverse complement strand
GACGCAGCGCCTGCGTCCGCCCTTTTGGTGCCGTGCGACCCTGAACTTACTTCGCGTCCGGAGTGGCAGCGGGCGCGGCGGCGGCGGGAGCCGCAGCTTTCTTCTTCTTTTTGGCTTTCTTTTTCGGGGCCGGGGTGGCGGTGGAAGCAGCCGGGGTGGCAGCAGCAGCCGGCGCGGCCGGGGCAGCGGCAGGCGCGTCGGCGGCAAAGGCCTGGCCACCGGCCAACAGGGCGCCAGAGACGATCAGGCTTGCAAGCAGTTTGGAACTCACTTTATATCTCCTAGGTGATGGTGACTTGCCGTCGTCCGTCCCGCGACGCGGTCCGGATCGGCGCGGCAAGTATCGATGGCTTTTGCTGAACACCCTATGAACCCCCTAAAGCTCCCTTCAGGACCATAGGCCCGCGGGAAATTATCACGAAATGCCGGCCAATGCTGCATACGAGGCGATCTGGAAGATCGTCGGCACCATACCGCGGGGGCGGGTGGCCAGCTATGGTCAAGTGGCACGCCTGGCCGGCCTGCCCGGCCGCGCCCGCCTGGTCGGTACCGCATTGGGCGAAGCCCCCGCCGGGCAACTGCCCTGGTATCGGGTGATCAATGCCCAGGGACGCATTGCCCTGCCGCCCAACAGCCCGGGTTTTCGCGAGCAGCGCCGGCGCCTGCGCGAGGAAGGCGTGATGGTGGTGCAGGGGCGGGTGGACCTGCGCAAGTACGGCTGGAAGGCGGGGAGCGACAGTCCGCTGCTGGATTGAGCCGCCTTAGTTTTCTCCTGCGGACGGACGAGACGATCGGCCCGGAGCCTGTGCCAAGCTGCGCTCCAATCCGCGGCACCTTTCGAGCCGCCGCGGCTTCACCTGGAGGAGAGCCATGAGGGGTGCAGGCCAGTTGCGGCGGGTGCGCGGCATCGGGATCGCGGTCGCGGCGGCGCTGACCGCACTGCTGGCGGCGGCGGCCAGCGCCGATGTGGACAACGCCACGCTCAACAACGAAACTGACGGCATCGACTGGGGCGCCTACGGCCGCACCTTCAGCGAGCAGCGCTTCAGTCCGCTGGACCAGATCAACCGGCAGACGGTGCCGCACCTGGGCCTGGCCTGGTCGATGGAACTGCCGGACGTATGGAACGTCTCCTCGGCGCCGATCGAAGTGGACGGGGTGATCTACATTGCCGTCGGCTTCAGCGTGATCTACGCGGTCGACGCCGTCAGCGGCAAGCAGCTCTGGAGTTACGATCCCAAGGTCGATCCGCTGAAGATGCGCATGGCCTGGGGCATCCGCGGCCTGGCCTTCTGGAAAGGCAAGGTCATCGCCGGCGTGCAGGACGGCCGCCTGTTCGCGCTGGACGCCAGGAGCGGCCAGCTGCTGTGGCAGACCATGACCATCGAGCCCGGCGACAACCGCTACATCACCGGCGCGCCGCGCGTGTTCAACGGCAAGGTCATCATCGGCCACGGCGGCGCCGACTTCGGCGGGGTGCGCGGCTACGTCACCGCCTACGACGCGGACACCGGCAAGCAGGACTGGCGCTGGTACATCGTGCCCGGCGATCCGGCCAAGGGCTTCGAGAACAAGGCCATGGAGATGGCCGCCAAGACCTGGAAGGGCGAATGGTGGAAGTACGGCGGCGGCGGTACCGCCTGGAACGCCTTCACCTACGACCCCGAGCTGAACCGCGTCTACATCGGCACCGGCAACGGCGGCCCCTGGAACGCCAAGCTGCGCAGCCCCGGCGGCGGCGACAACCTGTTCCTGTGCTCGGTGGTGGCGCTGGACGCCGATACCGGAGAGTACATCTGGCACTACCAGACCAACCCCGGCGAAAGCTGGGATTTCAACTCCACCATGGACATGGTGCTGGCCACCATCCCCATCGACGGCCAGCCGCGCAAGGTGATCCTGCACGCGCCGAAGAACGGCTTCTTCTACGTGCTCGACCGCGCCACCGGCAAGCTGATCTCGGCCGAGAAGCTGGGCAAGGTCACCTGGGCCGACCACATCGACATGAGCACCGGACGCCCGGTGGAGTATCCGGGCGTGCGCTACGAGGACGGCGAGACCCTGATGTGGCCCGGCTCCGGCGGCCTGCACAACTGGCAGCCGATGTCCTTCAGCCCCGATACCGGCCTGACCTACATCCCGGCGCACGAGCTGGCCGGCTATTACAACGACCGCGGCATCGATCCGAAGACCTACGACATGGTCCGCGACGGCCCCCTGGGCATCCACGCGTTCTACGACGACGTGCCCAAGAACGCCGGCAGCAGTTCGCTGCTCGCCTGGAATCCGGCGACGCAGAAGAAGGCCTGGGAAATCCCCCTGCCCGGCGCCACCAACGGCGGCGTCATGAGCACCCACGGCGGCCTGGTGTTCCAGGGCCAGTCCGACGGCAAGTTCGTCGCCCGCGACGACCGCAGCGGCGCCGTGCTGTGGAGCGCCGACATGGGCGTGGGCACCCAGGCGCCGCCGATCACCTACAGCGTGGGCGGCAGGCAGTACGTCAGCATCCTCGCCGGCTGGGCCGGCGGCCAGATGCTGCTCGGCTCGCTCAGCGCGCAGCACGGCTGGGTCGGCCGCGACCATCCGCGCCGCCTGCTCACCTATGTCCTGGACGGCGCCGCCGCACTGCCGCCCTCGCCGCCGCCGTCCCAGCCGGTACCGGTGGACGATGCCTCCTTCAAGCTCGATCCCGCGCTGGTCGCCAAGGGCCGCGAGCTGTACCAGCGCTGCCTGATCTGCCACGGCACCGCCGCCGTGGCCGGCGGCTTCGCCCCCGACTTGCGCGCTTCGCAGATTCCCCTGTCGGAAGCGGCCTTCGCCGCCATCGTGAAGAACGGCGGCCTGCAGGCCAAGGGCATGCCGCCATTCCCCGAACTGAGCGACACGGACCTCGCCGCCCTGCGGAATTACATCCGCGACCGGGCACGCTACAAGCCCACGGTGGGCGAGCAGCTCAGGACCGCCTGGCATTTCATTGTGCTGATGATCAAGATGAAGTTGATGGCGTGGGGGTGGATCAAGCCGTAGGGTGGTTCTCCCTCTCCCCGCACGTGGGGAGTCCGCAGCCAGCGGGCTGCCGGGTGCAAGGGTTGGGGTGAGGGGCGCGCAATTTCATCCAAGTGCCGCGCTCTCAACTTTCGTCATTCCCGCGAACGCGGGAATCCAGCTGTTGTTGTCATCCCCCGATCGGGTCGGGTGCCAGTGCTCGCGCGCAAGCGCGTGTGACCAAGTTTCAGTCTGTTGGCGTAAAGCGGTGCGCGGTGCGCACCCTACGTGTCTGCGCGGGAATGACCGCAGAAGAATTTCTAGAACGCGGAGCTCTGAGCCAAGTGCGCGCCCCTCACCCCAGCCCTCTCCCCACTGCGTGGGGAGAGGGAGAACTGCGGCAGCGCTTCGGTTTTATCCCGGCTTAAACGCTCTACACCACCGGCTCCATGACCAGAGGCAAACTCAAGCGAAACCCCGCCCCCTCCCGCACCGAAAACAACACAATCCCCCCGCCATGCGCCGCCAGCAGCGCCCGCGCGATCGACAGTCCCAGCCCGGTACCGCCGCGTTCCCGCGCGGTGGTGAAAAACGGCTCGAAGATCTTCGCGGCATTGGCTGGCGAGATGCCCGGCCCGTTGTCGCTGAAGTCGATCAGCAGCTGCCGCGCGGCGGCGTCGGCGATGCAGCGGATGGTGATCCGCGCGCCGGCGCCGGCGTGCTGGCGCGCGTTGTCGCACAGCGTGCCGAGGATCGAGTCGAGGATCTCGGCGGCGATGGCAACGCGGGCGCCGGCGGCTTGGTTGTCGACCAGCACCTCCAGGCCCAGCTCGCGCTGGCGCGTCGCCACCGCGCCGACCACGTCGGCGACGGCGGCCTGCTCGCGCCGCGGCTGCAGCACATCGGCGCGGGCCAGTTCGAGCAGGCGGCGCACCAGGCGCTCCAGCCGGTTGGCGTCGGCAGCGACCATGCGCAGGAAGCTCTCCCGCTCCTCGCCCGACATTTCGGCGCCATGCTCGCGCAGCAACTCCACCGCGCCCTGCATCGAGGTCAGCGGGGTCTTGAATTCGTGCGAGACATGCGCGGCGAAGTCGCGGATGTAGGCGGCGCGGCTTTCCAAGGTCGCGGCCATCGCGGCGATGGTCTTCGACAACTCGTGGATTTCGCGCGTGCCGGCGTGGCGCAGCGGCGTCACCGCGCCGCGCTCGCCGCGCGCGGCGCGGCGGG
>CAJCJI010000200.1 GCA_903970595.1 Verrucomicrobiota bacterium | reverse complement strand
CGGAGCGATTGGCGGGGTGAGGGCAAGCGACATAGGCGCCTTTCTTGCCGTCCGGCCCCGCTTGCCCTATCGTGGTGCCGTACAGCCGGGGGTGCTGCCCCATCGAGCATGGGCGGCTGAGATCAAACCCTTGGAACCTGGTCGGTGATTTTTTTATTCAATACCGGCGTAGGGAAGGCTGCCGCATGGTGCCGTGCGCGCTTCCCTTCGCCGATTTTGCGAGGACGTACTATGAGCGCGGCAGCCGAGGAAGCAGTCAAGGGCGGAATTGCCAGGAACGCGGTCCACCAGGAGCACAAGGCGGCTCCGAAGCCTGATATGTATGGACAGGCCGAGCAGCTATCGGCCGAAGTGCGCCAGCCCTTCCCGAAGAGCCGCAAGATCTACGTACAGGGCTCGCGCCCGGACATCCGCGTGCCGATGCGCGAGGTCAGCCAGAACCCCACCCATACCGCGCAGGGCGAAGAGCCCAACCCGCCGCTCACCGTCTACGACACCAGCGGGCCGTATACCGACCCGGCGGTGAGCATCGATCTGCTGGCCGGCCTGCCCGCCCTGCGTTCGGCGTGGATCGCCGAGCGCGGCGACACCGAGGAGCTGCGCGGCCCGAGTTCCCTCTACGGCCGCATCCGCGCCGCCGACGACAAGACCCGCCACCTGCGCTTCGGCCACATCCGCAAGCCGCTGAAAGCCAAGGCCGGCGCCAACGTCAGCCAGATGCACTACGCCCGGCGCGGCATCGTCACGCCGGAGATGGAGTACATCGCCATCCGCGAGAACACGCGGCTGGAAGAGTTGCAGGAGACGTACCGCAAGGCCGGCTACCTCAAGCGCCACCGCGGCGAGTCCTTCGGCGCCAGCATCCCGGGCCTGATCACGCCGGATTTCGTGCGCAGCGAAGTGGCGCGCGGCCGCGCCATCATCCCCGCCAACATCAACCACCCGGAACTGGAGCCGATGATCATCGGCCGCAACTTCCTGGTGAAGATCAACGCCAACATCGGCAACAGCGCCGTCAGCTCCAGCATCGCCGAAGAAGTGGAGAAGATGGTCTGGTCCACCCACTGGGGCGGCGACACGGTGATGGACCTGTCCACCGGCAAGCACATCCACGAGACGCGCGAGTGGATCATCCGCAATGCGCCCGTTCCCATCGGTACCGTACCGATTTACCAGGCGCTGGAGAAAGTGGATGGCAAGGCCGAGGAGCTGACCTGGGAGATCTTCCGCGACACCCTGATCGAGCAGGCCGAGCAGGGGGTGGACTACTTCACCATCCACGCCGGCGTGCTGCTGCGCTACATTCCCATGACGGCAAAACGCGTCACCGGCATCGTCTCGCGCGGCGGCTCGATCCTGGCCAAGTGGTGCCTGTCGCACCATAAGGAGAATTTCCTCTACACGAACTTCGAGGAAATCTGCGAGATCATGAAGGCCTACGACGTGAGCTTCTCGCTCGGCGACGGCCTGCGGCCCGGCAGCATCGCGGACGCCAACGACGACGCGCAGTTCGGCGAACTGGAGACCCTGGGCGAACTGACCAGGATCGCCTGGAAGCATGACGTGCAAACCATGATCGAAGGGCCCGGCCATGTGCCGATGCACCTGATCAAGGAGAACATGGAGAAGCAGCTCAAGGACTGCGACGAAGCGCCTTTTTACACCCTGGGGCCGCTGACCACCGACATCGCGCCGGGCTACGATCACATCACCAGCGGCATCGGCGCCGCTATGATCGGCTGGTTCGGCACCGCTATGCTGTGCTACGTCACTCCGAAGGAGCACCTGGGCCTGCCGGACAAGGACGACGTGCGCGAAGGCATCATCACTTACAAGATCGCCGCCCACGCCGCGGACCTGGCCAAGGGCCATCCCGCCGCCCAGGTGCGCGACAACGCCCTGTCCAAGGCCCGCTTCGAATTCCGCTGGGAAGACCAGTTCAACCTCGGCCTGGACCCGGAAAAGGCCAAGGAATTCCACGACGAAACCCTGCCCCAGGAAGGCGCCAAGCTGGCCCACTTCTGCAGCATGTGCGGGCCGCACTTCTGCTCCATGAAAATCACCCAGGATGTGCGCGACTACGCGGCGAAGCAGGGCGTGGACGAGGCGGCGGCGCTGGCCAGGGGCATGGAGGAGAAGTCGGCCGAGTTCAAGAGCCAGGGGGCGGAGGTTTACCGGAAGTTGTAAGGCCATGCGCGAGTTGATCCGCAAACACCAGAAACGCATCGCCGGAGATCCACTTCGCACGCTGATGTCCGATCTGGAATGAGTGGCTCAGAAGCAGGCGGCGCCCGCTCCGGCGCTTCGGTTAAAGTAGGGATCAGCCTCAGGAGAGATGGATGGCTCCAGAACCTGAAAAGCAAGCGCGGGAACGGATTGACCGGCTGCTGAGCGCCGCGGGCTGGGCGGTGCAGCATTACCGCGACTTCGACCCCGGCGCGGCACGCGGCGTGGCGCTGCGCGAGGTGCCGCTGCAGTCCGGGCAGTGCGACTACCTGCTGATGGTGGACCGCTCGGCGGTGGGCATCGTCGAGGCCAAGAAGGAGGGCACGCGCCTGTCCGGCGTGGCGGAGCAGTCCGCCTTCTATGGCGGCAGCCTGCCGCCGATCCTGCAGGCCAAGGCGCAGCTGCGCTTTTTCTACGAGACCACCGGCGCCGAGACCTTTTTCCGCGACAGCGGCGACCCGGAGCCGCGTTCCCGCGCGGTTTTCGCCTTCCACCGGCCGGAGACGCTAGCGCAGTGGGTGCAGCAGCCGGATACGCTGCGGGCGCGGCTGCGCCGCATGCCGCCGCTGCTCACCGCCGGCATGCGCGCCTGCCAGGCGGAGGCGGTGGGCAAGCTGGAGCAGTCCCTGGCGCAGGACCAGCCGCGCGCCCTGATCCAGATGGCCACCGGTGCGGGCAAGACCTACACGGCCTGTGCCTTCGCTTACCGCCTGATCAAGCACGCCGGCGCCCGGCGCGTCCTGTTCCTGGTGGACCGCGCCAACCTGGGCCGGCAGACCGTGGCCGAGTTCCAGCAGTACGTGGTGCCGGACGGCAACCGCAAGTTCACCGAGCTGTACAACGTGCAGCACCTCGCCTCCAATAAACTCGACCCGGTGTGCAAGGTCACCGTGGCCACCATCCAGCGCGTGTACTCCATGCTCAGCGGCAAGGAGCTGGCGGAGGAACTGGACGAGGTTTCCGGCTTTGAGGCCAGCGCCGCCGTATCCTCATCTCCCCCTCCCCCTGCCGGAGGGGGCAGGGGGGAGGGCTTGGCTGCGCCCGCTCAGCTCGACATCGCGTACAACCCCGACTTCCCCATCGAGGAATACGACTTCATCGTCACCGACGAGTGCCACCGCTCCATCTACAATCTGTGGCGCCAGGTGCTCGAATACTTCGACGCCTACCTGATCGGCCTCACCGCCACCCCCAGCAAGCAGACCATCGGCTTCTTCAACCAGAACCTGGTCATGGAGTACGGCCACGAGCGCGCCGTGGCGGACGGCGTGAACGTGGGCTACGACGTGTACCGCATCCGCACCGAAGTGACGGAAAAGGGCGCCGTCATCGAAGCGGGAAACTACATCGACACGCGCAGCCGCGACACGCGCGCCACCCGCTGGCAGCGCCTGGACGAGGACCTGGAGTACCAGGGCCGCGAGCTGGACCGCTCCGTGGTGGTGCCCTCGCAGATCCGCACCGTGCTGCAGGCCTGGCAGGGCGCGCTGCCGGAGCTGTTCCCCGGCCGCGTGCTGGTCCCGAAGACCCTGATCTTCGCCAAGGACGACAGCCATGCCGAGGACATCGTGCGCTACTGCCGCGAGGTGTTCGGCAAGGGCAACGACTTCTGCAAGAAGATCACCTACAACAGCTACAACGCCGAGACCAAGCGGTACGAAAAATCCGAACAGCTGATCCAGGAATTCCGCACCAGCCCGCAGCTGCGCATCGCCGTGACGGTGGACATGATCGCCACCGGCACCGACATCAAGCCGCTGGAGTGCCTGATCTTCCTGCGCGACGTGAAGAGCCGCGTCTACTTCGAGCAGATGAAGGGCCGCGGCACCCGCGTGCTCTCGCCCACCGACCTGCAGGCGGTGAGCGGCGCCGAGGCCGGCGCCAAAACCCATTTTGTCATCGTGGACGCCGTGGGCGTATGCGAGAGCGACAAGACCGACTCCCGGCCGCTGGAGAAAAAGCCCGGCATCTCCTTCGACAAGCTGCTGCTCGGCGCCGCCCTGGGCCAGCGCGACGAGGCCAGCCTCACCAGCCTGGCCGGCCGCCTGGCGCGGCTGGACCGCGAGCTGAAACCCGAAGAGCGCAAGCGCGCCACCGAACTGGCCGGGGGCGAGCCGCTGAGCTTGATCTGCAACCGCCTGCTGGAAGCCATCGATCCGGACCGGATCAACAGCGAGGCGCTGACCCACTCCGCCCACCGCGACGAAACCCTGGGGCCGCAGCACTACGCCCAGGCGCGCGAACTGCTCGCCGCCAAGGCCTGCGCCCCGTTTGACAACCCAGAGCTGCGCCATTACCTGGCCCAGCTCAAGACCCGCTCCGAGCAGATCATCGACACCATCACCCAGGACCAGGTGATCATGCAGGGCTACGACGCCGCGGCCCGCGAGAAGGCTGAAAGCCTCACCCGCTCCTTCGCCGAATACATCAACCGCCACCGGGCGGAGATCGAAGCCCTGCAGATCCTCTACAGCCGCCCCTACAAGAAACGCATCACCGAGAAAGCCCTGAAAGACCTGGAAGCCAAGCTGAAGGACGCGCCCGGCCGCTGGACCCCGGACCTGCTATGGCAGGCCTACCAGCAGGCCCGCCCGGCCAAGGTGCGCGGCCAGGTCAAGCGCTTCACCGACCTCATCTCACTGGTGCGCTTCGCCTGGGAGCAGGCGCCCCTGCTGGAGCCCTTCGAGGACCACGTGCGCGCCCGCTTCGCCCTGTGGCTCAGCGCCAAGCGCGAGGCCGGCGCCATCTTCAGCGACGACGAGATGGACTGGCTGCACCGCATGCGCGACTACATCATCGCCAGTGGCAGCGTGGACAAGGAGCACCTGATCGCGGACAACGCGCTGGGGCCGATGTATAGGGTGTTCGGGGAGAAGCTGTGGGGGCTGATGGATGAGTTGAATCTGGCGTTGGCGGCATGATATTTCCGCTTGCGAGGAAAGGAAACATAAAAGAAATGATCCAACTAACGGTAGAAACGGTATATTCAGTGGAGGTTGGGGAGTGTCGTGCCGTTAGATGAGTTTGAGAGCATAAAACTGAGGCTGCGTGAGTTTGCGAGGGAGCGCGATTGGGAGAAATATCATTCCCCTAGTCAAACGTTCCGGCGAACGGTACCTGGATCTCGTTAAGAATACCTATCGTGTATTGCTATCGAGGGGAATGAAAGGTTGTTACGTTTGTTTCCTTGATAAGGAAACAGAGCGATTCGTGCGCAGTCGTACGGAGAGATTGGAACTAAATTCGATACGGCCTATTCCTGAAGCGATCAAATCGCCGGAATTGGATCGAGGCATTACCCAAGCAGAAGTGCTTCCATTCCGAAGGTTGACCAGAACGGAGGCAAGGCACTTTGAGAACTGTGTGCCGCTAGTCGATTTACGGATCGCTGCGGGAGCATTTAGCGAGCAGCAAAGTTACGAGGAGGACTCGGTTGAATGGGTGGAACTACCGTCGGAATTCAAGCATCAGCGTGGACTCTTTGTGGCACAGGTTGTCGGTGAATCGATGAATCGTCGAATTCCGAATGGCGCGTGGTGCTTATTTCGGGAAATCAGAGCCGGAACGCGGAATGGCAAAATAGTAGTGGCACAGCACCGTGAAATCAGCGACATAGATACCGGAGGCCATTTCACCGTAAAGATCTACGAGAGTGAAAAAATGGAAAGTAAAGACGGTTCCTGGGTTCATAAGCGAATCGTTTTGAAGCCATATACAACCGTTTCTGCATACGAGCCTATAGTAATTGACGAACGTGAAGCGGCCAACGTTCGGATTATCGCTGAGCTTGTGGCAGTACTAGACTAAGATCAGGATGGCGACTTGGGCGGAAGGCGCTACCCCTCACTCCAGCCCTCTCCCCCAAGGGGAGAGGGGGAAAAGCGCGGGGGCGGTGGAGAAAATTGAGGGCTGGTGGGCCGGATGGGCGTTGGCGGATGTATAGCTACGAGGAGTTGATCAAGCGCGACAAGGCGAGCCTGGATATTTTCTGGCTCAAGGATGAGAGCTTGTCTGAGTCCGAGAATCTGCCGCCGCCGGATGTGATCGCGCAGGAGATCATGGATGACCTGGAGGCGGCGCTGGAGCAGATGCGGGAGATTGTTTCGGACTTGGGCGCCAAAGTGGACGCTGTGAGGACATAGCCGAAGATTGCGCCTGAACCCCGCCGCAATTCACTCCGCCGGCCGCCGCTGCCCCCCGCAAAGAAGCTCCGTCACCTGCTCCGTATCCATGTATTCCTTGAACTCCACGATCTTGCCGTCGCGGAAACGGAACAGGAAGTGGTACTGGTTCTTGTAGGGCTTGCCGGACACGTGCAGGCCTTCCGATCCGGCTTCGACGGCGACGCGTTCGCCTTCGGCGGTCATGGCGTGGACGGTGAAGCGCAGGCCCTGGGGGAAGGCCTTGAGGATGCCGGCGGCGTGCTTGCTGATCTGCTCCTTGCCGAAGCTGCCTGAGATGAGGGTATTGCCCATGGTGACGCAGCGGCCGTCCTCGGCGTAGGCATCGACGACGGCGGCGGTGTCGTTGTGGTTGAGGGCGGTGAAAAAGGCCTGGACCCGTTCCTTGTTGCGCAGTTCTGTTGTCATGGTGGTGGCCGTTGGTCTGGTGCTGTGCAAGGGTGTGATGAGCGGAAGTGTAGCGCGCCATCCGAACGGATGATGCCGGTGCACTCCCGGCGCACTGCATCGGCTCGACAGCGCACAGATCAAGCGGGTGCAATACTTGAAAATACCGCCGATCAGGAGGTGTCCCGATGAAAACAACAAGTGCCGGTTTATGCGCCATGCTGTGCCTTGCCCTTGCGGCTTGTGCCAACACCACGACCAAGGTCGAGAAGAAGGAGGACTTGCTGCTGGCCTCCGGCTTCACCATCCGCGTGGCGGATACGCCGAAGCGGCAGGCGCTGCTGGCCAAGCTGCCCGCACATCGCTTCGTGCAGCGCAGCAAGGATGGCAAGGCGCTGTTTCTGTACGCGGACCCGCTGGTGTGCGATTGCCTGTATATCGGCGATGACAAGGCGTTTGGCAAGTATCAGGAAACCATTCTCGATCGGCAGATGGCCAGGGACGAACTGGGCGACCAGGGCTCCCTGCGGGAAGAGTCGAAGAGCGACCTCAACGAAGAGTTGAGAGTCCTGGGCGCGGAGGAAGCGGGCTGGGGCTGGGAACCCTGGGCGCTCGGCTGGTAGCCCTGCTCCGGCCCTGCTGAAATCCGCAGCACGGGCCACGGTGGTGCCGGCCCCGGCTCTGAATGGAGTTCCCAGAGCCGGGCCGGCTTGTGCAACAATCCTGGGGCGCGATGCACCAGCGGCCGCTGCGCCGGCCGCGTCAATTTCCTGGGGAGAACAAGGGATGATGGTCACACCGCTTTACGCCGGCCTGCTGGCGATCTGGTACCTGGTGCTCTGCGTCCGGATCATTCAATACCGCGGCAAAGCCAAGATCAATCTCGGCGACGGCGGTGATGCGCATATGTTTCGCCTGCAGCGGGCGCAGGCAAACTTCGGCGAATACGTGCCGCTGTTGCTGCTGATGATGGGTTTCCTGGAACTGAGCCACTGGTCGGTCTATGTGCTGCACGCTTTGGGCGTCGGGCTGCTGCTGGCGCGCCTGCTGCACGGCTACGCGCTGTCATTCACCGAAAAATGGATGTTCGGGCGGTTTTGGGGGACGGCGCTGACCTTCCTCTTGCTATTGGTGGAAGCGGTGTTTTGCGTGTACCAGGGAATAAGGGTGATTTGGCTTGTAAGGCCGTGACCTGCCGGTGCCGTGGATGCGGCAAGAGGGGCGCTGAGGGGCAGGAGTCCGGCGGTGGCGCTGCCCGGTCGCTATGACGCCTCCGGGGTGGAAGCCGAGTTCGAGCCCGGCTCGAAGCGGCGTGTCCTGCGTAATCTGCTGGGCATCCGGTCGGTGCGGGAGATGGAACGGGCCGAGTCCGATGCCCTGCTGGAGGCGCAGGAGAAGATGATCGATCGGTTCACTTTGAACCATCGATTCACGGCCGCCGATATCCGCGAACTACATCGCCTTTGGCTCGGAGACGTCTATTCCTGGGCGGGCGAATATCGCGGAGTGAACATCACAAAAGGCGATTTTTACTTCGCTGCCGCGATGCAGGTTCCGCGTTTGATGCTGGAACTGGAGCGCAAGCAACTGTCTACCTATACGCCCTGCGAGAAGCTTGATGCCTCGGAGCTTGCCAAAGCCCTGTCCGTGGTTCATGCCGAACTGATCCTGATTCACCCGTTTCGCGACGGGAACGGGCGGTGTGCCCGGCTATTGGCTATGCTGATGGCGTTCCAGGCGGGGCTGCCGCCGCTGGATTTTGGAGGCTTGCGCGGGCAGGCGAGGCGGTCCTATGTCGCAGCGGTACATGCAGCGCTCGGCGCAGACTATTTGCCGATGCGGGAGATCTTCGAGGGAATTGTCAGGCGGACCTTGTTTTCTCACGCGAGGGGAGGCCGGACGCTTTAGCGCCGGATTTTTGCGCATCCGACGCGGCGAAAGGCTTGTGGATGCCTTCTATCGCGGATGAGGTCTTTGCGGAAATCCACAGCCCGCGTTTCCTCATCACAGGGTCGCGCAGATATGGATTGGAAGCGGAAAGCTTGGTGCCCATAGTTTATTTTACGCGTATGGACCGTCCAGAGCATGATCGAGAAACCTTATTCCGCCGCCTGCGACCGCAACCGGGATGCGATCCTGGCGGTGCTGCACGATCACTTTGCCGGCCGGCGCAGCGCGCTGGAGATCGGCAGCGGCACCGGCCAGCACGCGGTGTATTTCGCCAAGGCGCTGCCGCACTTGACTTGGCAGGCTTCGGACCGCGCGGAGAACCTGGGGGGCATCTGCGCCTGGCTGGACGAGGCGGAGCTGGCCAATACGCCGCCGGTGCTGGAGTTCGACGTGCGGCAGCCGGTGTGGCCGGCGCAGCGCTACGACGCGGTGTACAGCGCCAACACCTTGCACATCATGAGCTGGGCCGAGGTGGAGCGGCTGTTCGCGCGGCTGCCGGAGGTGCTGGCGGCGGATGCGCGCCTGGTGGTTTACGGGCCGTTCAACTATGGCGGGCGCTTCACCAGCGCCAGCAACGCGGATTTCGATGTTTCGCTGAAGGCGCAGGCGCCGTATCGCGGCATCCGCGATTTCGAGGCGGTGGATGGGCTGGCGCGGGCGAGCGGGCTGGAACTGCTGGAGGATCGGGCGATGCCGGCGAATAATCGCTGCCTGGTGTGGGGTGGGGGTTAGCGGCTTGGGAGTCAGCCCTGCGCTCGGATAGAGCGAAAGGCGTCGGCGGCCACGGGTCGCCCGCGACACGGT
>CAJCJI010000199.1 GCA_903970595.1 Verrucomicrobiota bacterium | reverse complement strand
CGCATGCGCAGCACCTGGGCGACGTGGCGCGCGGCGGCTTCCGGCAGGGCGATGCGCGCGTCCACCGCCAGCGGCTCGGGCAGGTGAATGCGGGTCACGGCGCGGCCTGCGCGGGAGCGCCTGCCGCGGCCGGCGGGGCCAGTTGCTGCATGGCGGCGGTGCGCTCGGCCAGGGGCTTGCCGCCCAGCTCCCTGGCGGCGGCGTAGAAACGCTCCCAGTCCCCGCCCTGCTGGGCATAGAGCGCGGCGAAGGCCGGCTCCCACTTGTGATACAGACCGAACGGCAGCAGCTTGGCGTTGTTGATCGGGGCGTCCATCCAGGCGTCGTAGGCCTTGTAGCCCTGCCACTGCGTATCGCGCAGCGTGCGGTAGTCGGCGCGCAGGCGCTCGATTTCGGCCTGCTTGGCGGCGCGCATCTGCTCCGGCGGCGCGCCGCTGGCATAGAGCTTTTCCAGGCGCGCGCGCGCGTCCAGCATCAGCCGGGTGAAGTCGTCCTCGCGCCGGTGACTGGTGTTGTCCCCCGGCGGCAGTCCGCGCGCCAGGTGCCACTGGCGCAGCCCCTCGTCCTGCACGAAGGTGGCGAAGGACTCGTTGAAGGCGGTGTCGTTCTTCACGTACAGCTTCTGGTGCGCCAGCTCGTGGAAGATGGTGCTGTTGAGGGCGTCGTCGTCCCAGCGCATCATGGTATTGAGAATGGGATCGTCGAACCAGCCCAGGGTGGAATAGGCCGGCACGCCGCCGATGTAGGTATCGTCACCCTGGGCTTGCAGCTCCTTGGCCTCGGCTTCGGCATGGGCGCGGTCGAAGTAGCCGCGGTAGCCGACGCAGCCGGCGATGAAGAAGCAGTGCGTCACCGGCCTGAGCGAGAACTCCGGGGTGGCGAACACATTCCACACCACGTTCGGTCGGCCGACATCCGCATACACGGTGTAGCTGCCGTTGCGCGGCAAGTCCAGGTGGTCCGAGGCGAACGCACGCGCCTGTTCGGCCAGCTGCAGCCGGGCCTTGAGATTCGGATCGACCGCCGGATCGGCCAGCACCTGGTCGATGGGCTTGCGCGCCGACAGCACGCCGTATTCGCCGCGAGCCAGGTGGCTGAAGTATTCGATCGAGGAACAGCCGCCCAGGCTCAAACCCAGCAACAGCAGGCCGCAGGCGCGCGCCGGGGGAAACGGGCGGAAAGTGCGCGGGATGGACATTGTCCGATTTTAGTCGCGATCCGCGCAAAAAGCGGGGGAAGGCAGCCAAGCCTGGCCGTATATACTCGGCCTGGGGCGTGCGTCAGAGCCGCAGCCTCGGACACGACAAGGAAACGCAGCGCCTGAACAATTTTAAAGCCCTGTGGGGCCGCCTCAAGCAGCACCCCCTGGCGCGCCTCGGTCCGGGCTTGATCACCGGCGTGGCGGACGACGACCCCAGCGGCATCGCCACCTATTCCCAGGCAGGGGCGCAATTCGGCCTCAACATGCTCTGGACCATGCCGCTGGTCTACCCCTTGATGTCGGCGATCCAGTTGATGTGCGCACAGATCGGGCGGGTCACCGGCAAGGGCTTGGCGGCCAACATCAAGGCCACGTTTCCGCCGATCGTGCTGCAGGGCGCCGTGCTGCTGCTGTTGATCGCCAACATCCTCAACATCGCCGCCGATATCGCGGCCATGGCGGATGTCGCGCATCTGGTCACCGGTTTGAACCGGCATCTGATGACCCTGTTGCTGGTGGTGGTGACATTGCTGCTGCAGGTACTGGTGCCGTATCACCGTTACGTCTTTTTCCTGAAGTGGCTGACCCTGTCGCTGCTGGCCTACGCCGCGGTGCTGTTCACAGTGCATGTGCCCTGGGGCCAGGTGGCGCTGCGCACGGTCTGGCCCAGGTTCACGCCGAATGCCGCGGCCGCGGCGGTGATCGTCGGCGTCTTCGGCACCACCATCAGTCCCTACCTGTTCTTCTGGCAGGCATCGGAGGAAGTGGAGGAACTGCAGGCAAAGGCAGGCGCGCCGCTGCTACGCGATGCCCGCAGCGCCGGCGCGGAACTGCGCCGCATCCGCTGGGACACCTGGAGCGGCATGCTGTACTCCGATCTCACCGCGTTCTTCATCATGCTGGCCACGGCCGTCACGCTCAACGCGGCCGGCATCACCAATATCGACACGGCGGCGCAGGCGGCCAGCGCGCTGCGGCCGCTCGCCGGCGAATTCGCCTACCTCCTGTTCGCCCTCGGCATCCTTGGGGTCGGCCTGATCGGGGTTCCAGTGCTGGCGGGTTCGGCCGGATACGCGATGGCCGAAGCGATGGACTGGAACTTTGGACTGGAACGCAAGCTGAGCGATGCCCGGGGGTTTTACGCGGTGATTGCGGTGAGCGTGCTCGCCGCCCTGGTCCTGCAGTATTCGCCGATCAGCCCGATGAAGGCCTTGTTCTGGAGCGCGGTGATCAATGGCGTGGTCGCCGTGCCCTTGATGGCCGTGGTCATCCTGATCGCTTCAAAAAAATCGGTGATGGGCGCCTATACGGCGAGCCGGCCGATCGTGGTCCTGGGCTGGATCGCCACCGCCGCAATGGGGTCGGCGGCCGTGCGCATGTTCATTCCGGATTAGGGTTCATAGACGATCCATTGATCGCAGCGGCAGACCCGGACCTGTCGGATTCGTTTCATGCTTATTCAATTTTGCGCCTTCCGCGATCGCCTCCAGTGGGGCTTAATCAGCAAGCCCGATCCTCCACCTCGGTCCCATCAGGCCATGTTGAATCAGACTTCAGTTTCCGCTTCGATTGGCGCCAATCGAGCCCCCGCTTTTGGCTTGACGGCAGCGCCGGCTTCGCGGCGCCCGGCTCTGGCGAAGTGCTCGATCCTGCAGGTGCCGGATCCGGTCAATGGCGCCCCTGATTGGTGCGCCCGCCAGACGAAATTCCGGCTGCTCGCCCCCTTCGATCGGGCGCATCCCGACCTGGACGCCTGGGCTCTCGGCATTGCCCAGGCCGCGGCGCGGCTTCCCGCCCCGGCGGTTGTGCTGGCGCATGGATCAGGCTGCCTGGCGACCATTGCGGCCGCCCAGCTGCAACCGCGAAGCATCGCCGGCGTGATGCTGGTGGAACCGGCGGATCCGGCGCAGTTTGGCTTGCGCGAGCGCCTCTGGCATCTGACGCTCCCTTGCCCGGGGGTGCTGGTGCTGGGCCAATCCGATTCGGGAGTGGAACGCGCCGGGTCCTGGCCGGAGTCCTGGATGTGGGCCTTGCGCTGGGAAACCCAGTTTGCCTGCACCGACCTGGGCGACACGCGCAACCGCCACGGCGCCTGCGACAACGGCCTGGAACTGCTGGAACAATTGTGCCGGCGAGTATTGCGGCGCGATTGAAGCAAGATCGGCGGCATTGCGCCGCCGGCGCAATCCAGGCTGCGGCAATCCGGCCATGCCGGCTTCAATCGCCATGCTCTGAGGGCATTCCGAGCCGCAACTGATCGGCGAGACCGCAAGGCCGGTGCCGCCGCGGCTGCCTGGCGCTCCGGGGCAATCTCCACTGCCGCCTGTCGGCGAATCCTGCTACCGGCTTACAACAGCGGCGCCGTCTTGGCTGCCCATGCATTTGCTGCGGCGTTTGAGCGGGGGGCCCCAGCCGTCAAAATGCGGATAGAATGCGGCCTTCAGAAGCTTTCCCGCGCGGCAGGGCAGCCTTCCTGCAGTGGCGCGCCGGCTGGCGCATCGGCAAATGGCAGTGCGGCATGAAAAACGCATGAAGCGCGATGCGGGCAATGCTTCAAGAAAAACCACATGCAGCATGCATAGAGGATCATTTGATGATCGGCAATCGTGAAAAGGCAGCCCTGCCAGCGCTCCTGCTGGCGGCGGCCTCCGCTCTTTTCCCCGGGTTCGCGGCGGCCCAAAGCCTGGAAGAGTTGCAAATCGAACAGGGCCGGCTCGGCGATCTGTCGAACAGCGGCTGGGACGCGGAAGTCGGCGCCGCCCTGGCCTTGCGGCCGGTCTACGACGGCGCCAAACGCGAGCGCCTGCGCCTGGCGCCCCTGGGCATGGTGAGCTGCGACCATGGCTTGTTCTTCGCCAGTCCCGAGGGCATCGGGGCGACCGCCTTCTACTGGGGCGGATTGCGCATCGGACCGGAGCTGGGCTTTCTGGCCGGCCGCAAGCAGGATGTCGCCGAGGTGCTGCACGGCATGGGCGATATTCCGGCCAGCCTCACCGCCGGCCTGTTTGCGGATTACAAGCTGGGGCACCTGCGGCTGGGCACCACAGTGCGCCAGGCGGTGATCCACGAGGCCAATGGCTTGTACGGCAACGCCACGGCGAAATGGGAGCAGCGGGTCAACGAGCGCGTGAACCTGGACGTCGGCGGTCTGATGGGCTTTGCCAATGGGACTTACGACCGGACCTTCTTCGGCGTTTCGCAGCAGCAGTCGCAGCAATCCGTGCTACCGGTGTACACGCCGCACGCAGGCCTCAAGGACGTGGGCATCAATACCGACGTCGACTATCACTTCGCGCGGCACTTCCTGGTGAAGGGTTTCGCCGGCGTGAACTGGCTGGTCTCGGACGACGGCGCGAGCCCCGTGGTGCGGAGAACTGCGCAACCGTTCCTGGGCGTGGGACTGGAGTACCACTTCGGACAGACTCCGGTCGAGGCGGAGCCGCCGCCGCCCAGCAATACCGACAAGAGCCAGAGCAATTATCACTGGCGCTGGGAAGAAGATTGAGGCAGCGGCGGCGTCCGCGCCGCAAAGGCGCTGCGGCTTCCAACCTGACTGATAGGGCCTAAGCCGCTTCCACCGTCACCGGCACGCCGTTGAGGGCGGCGTTGCCGGACAGGCGGTCGAGATAGGTTTCATCCGTCAGGTCGTTGTTGCTGGCGCCGGCGTGCGCTTGCGCCACCCCCAGGCGGGTGCCGGCGCGATCGTGGCCCCAGCCGTGCGGCAGGCTGACCACGCCGGGCATCACCTCGTCGCTGGACGCCACTTCCACCACCACCTCGCCGGCGCGCGAGCGGATGCGCACCGTGCTGCCGGACTTGAGGCCGCGGCAGGCCAGATCCTGCGGATGCATCAGCAGCTGGTGCCGCAGCGGGCCTTTCACCAGGCGCGCCGAGTTGTGCATCCAGGAGTTGTTGCTGCGCAGGTGCCGGCGGCCGATCAGACTGAGCGCGCCCGCCGCCGGCGCTCCGCGCATCTCGCCGGCAAAACGCCGCAGTTCCTCCAGCACTTCCGGCGGCGCGCAGCGGATGCGCTTGTCGCCATGCTGCAGGCGCTGCGGCAGGCTGGGCTGCAGCGGCCCGAGGTCGATGCCGCCGGGCTGCTGCCGCAGCCGGGCCAGGCTCAGCGCCTGCGGATGCTTGCGCATGGCGCCATAAGGGCCGCCGCGCAGGCCCAGGTCGATGATCTGCTCCGGGCGCGGCGCCGGCTGGTATTTCACCTCGAGCCTCTGGGCGATGCGCGCGCCGAGGCTTTCGAAAATTTCCCAGTCGTGCAGCGCGCCGGCCGGCTTGTCGAACAGGGGCTCGCTGTAGCGGGCGGTGTTGCGCACGGCGAAGTGGTGGAAGATCAGGTCGTAATGATCGTGTTCCAGCGGCGCGGTCGGCGGCAGGATCAGGTGGGCGTGGCGGGTGGTCTCGTTGAGGTAAATGTCCACCGACACCATGAATTCCAGGCCCGCCAGCGCGCGGTCGAGTTGGGCGCCATTGGGGGTGGACAGCACCGGGTTGCCGGCGCTGGTCAGCAGCGCGCGCACCTGGCCCTCGCCAGGCGTGAGGATCTCCTCGGCCAGCGCCGCCACCGGCAGCTCGCCGGCAAACTCCGGCAGGCCGCGCACGCGGCTCTTCCAGGCGGCGAAGTGGCCCGGCTTGGACACCGGGGAATCGACCAGGTCCACCGCCGGCAGCGGGAACAGCACCCCGCCCTCGCGGTCGAGGTTGCCGCTGACGATGTTGAGCAGCTGGATCAGCCACTGGCTCAGCGTGCCCCAGCGCTGGATCGACACGCCGATACGGCCATAGGCGGCGGCTCGGGGCGCGGCGGCGAATTCGCCGGCGATGCGGCGGATGGTCGCAACGGGGATGCCGCAGTGTGCCGACAAGGCCTCCAGGTCGAACGCGCGGATGGCTGCCGCGGCCTCGTCCAGGCCGTCCGCGAACTGCGCCAGCCGGCCCGGCGCGGCGAGGCCTTCGTCGAAAATGGTCTTGAGCAGGCCGAGCAGGAAGGCGGCGTCGGTGCCGGGACGGATGAAGTGATGCTCGTCGGCGGCTTCGGCGGTTTCGCTGCGGCGCGGGTCGAGCAGCACCATGCGGCCGCCGCGCGCCTGCAGGGCCTTGAGGCGGGCGCGGAAGTCCGGCACCGTCATCAGGCTGCCATTGGACGCCAGGGGGTTGGCGCCCAGTACCAAAAAGTATTCGCAGTGGTCGATGTCGGCGATCGGCACCAGCAGCTGGTGCCCGTACATCCACCAGGCGAGCAACTGGTGCGGCAACTGGTCGACCGAGGTGGCGGAGTAGCGGCTGCGGCTCTTCAGCGGCGCCAGGGCGCGCGTGCCGTGGGTCATCGAGCCGTAGTTGTGGACATTGGGGTTGCCGAAGTAGGAGGCGACGCTGTTGCCGCCGTGCGCCTGGGCGATCGCCGTGAGGCGTTCCGCGGCGTAGTCCAGCGCGGCATCCCAGCCGATTTCCTCCCAGCCGGCGGCGGTGCGCCGCAACGGCTGGCGCAGCCGGTCCGGGTCCTGGTGGATGTCCTTCAGCGCCACTGCCTTGGGGCAGATGTGGCCGCGCGACAGGGGATCGGCGTGGTCGCCGCGGATCGACAGGATCTCGCTGCCGCGCACGCGGATTTCCAGGCCGCAGATCGCCTCGCACAGGTTGCAGGCGCGGTAATGAATGCGTTCGGCTGGGCGCTCTGCGGCGTTCATGCGGGCTCCTCCTGCAATGAATGAATCCCGCTACTTTACCGGAGCGGTGCCGAAGCGCGCTCCGGGCCGGACAGCGCCTCGGCGAACAACTCGCGGTCGACGTTGCCCCCGGTAAGCGGCAGGCCGATGCGCTTGCCGCGCAGCCGCCCGGCGATTTTGACGGCGGCGGCCAGCGGCGCGGCGCCGGCGCCCTCCGCAACATTGTGGGTATCGGTGAAGTAAGCGTCCATCGCCGCGGCCACTTCGGCATCGCTCACCTGCACGATCTCATCGACCTGCTGCAACATGATGGCCAGCGCATCGGCATCGGGCATACGGCAGGCCAGGCCGTCGGCAAGGCGGGTGCCGGCAGGGGATTCGATGGCCCGCCGCGCGGCGAAAGACTGCGCGTAGGCGTTGGCGTGCTCGGAAACCACGCCGACGATGCGCGCCCGCGAACCGGTGGCGGCGCGCGCCGCGGCGGCCGCGCAGATGTTCGAGCCCAGGCCGACGGGCACCAGCACCAGGTCCAGCTCCGGCACCGTGCGAAAGAACTCCAGCCACAGCGTGGCCACGCCGCGCACCAGGTCGCGGTGGAACGAGGGCACGCGGTGCAGCCCGCGCTCCTGCGCCAGCCGCGCCGCGTGTTCGACGGCGGCCTGGAAGTCCTGGCCGTGCTCGATCAGCTCCGCGCCGAGCATGCGCATCGCGGCGTTCTTCTCGCGCGAATTGCCGTGCGGCACGACGACGCTCGCGCTGAATCCGTGCAGGCGCGCGGCATAAGCCACCGACTGGCCGTGGTTGCCGCGGGTGGCGGCGACGACGCCGCGCAAGTCCGGCTCGCGCCGGCGCAGGGCCTCGAAGTAGACCAAGCCGCCGCGCAGTTTGAAAGCGCCGACGGGAAGGTGGTTCTCATGCTTGACCCAGACCTCGGTGCCCAGGCGCTGCGCCAGCAAGGGCCACGCATATTGCGGCGTGGGCTGCAGGCTGCGGTAGACCACCGCGGCGGCGGCTTCGAGTTCAGATGCATCGGGTAGCGGAGACATTGGCATTCCTGCGGGAATCATGCCGCTTTCTGCTTATCCAGCCACACTTCCAGACCCTGCGCATTCAACTCCATGTCGAACTCCAGCAGCGCGCGCGCCTGCTGCTCCGACAAGGGCGCGTTCATCGCGCGCAGCTCCGCCAGGGCGTGGCTGGTGATGGCCTCCTTGATCCGCGCATGACGCTCCGGCGCGGCGGCATGGTGGCGCGCCAGGCGCTCGTAACTGGCGATGCCGCGGCGCAGCTCGTGCGCCAGCTTGGGCACGTTGCCGACGCGGCCGTAGTGCGTCAGGTAGACGTAGGCGGGATCGAGCTGGGCAAAACGGTCCAGGGTGCGGGCCCAGGCCTCGGGCTCGAATTGCACCGGCGTGGTGGTGGGGAACAGGTATGGGCCCTGCGGGCCGTCGGCCTCGCGATAGGACAAGCCGAAGACGTCGCCGCTGAACAGGCCACGGCTTGCCGCGTCCCAGATAGCGTAGTGGTGGCGCGCATGTCCGGGCGCATCGAGGAACAGCAGCTCGCGGCCGCTGAAGTCCAGCCTGAAGTTGTCCTCGGCCACGATCACGCGCTGCTCCGCCACCGGCAGGATCTGCCCGTACATGGCCGGGATCTGGTCGGCGCCGTAGACGGCAGCCGCGCCTTCGATCAGCTTGGACGGGTCGATCATGTGGCGCGCGCCGCGCGGATGGATCACCAGCTGCGCGTTGGGCAGCCGGCTCATCAGCAGGCCGGCGCCGCCGGCGTGGTCCAGGTGCACGTGCGTGGGCATCACGTAAGCCACCTGCTCCACGCCGATGCCGCGCTGCTCGAGCACCCGCAGCAGGCCCGGCACGGACAGCGAAGTACCGCATTCGACGAAGGCGTAGCGGTCGCCGCTGCGCATCAGGTAGCAGCAGGCCAGGCCCGGCCGCTGCTGCTCGGTGTCGATGCAGCTGACGTGGTGCGCGTAGTCGATTGTCTGAGGGTGTTTCATCACTCCTGCCTCCATTTGAACAGGGCCGTGCCCAGCGCCAGATAGACCACGCTCATCGCCGCCAGTGCCAGCAGATGGGGCGCGATCTGCGGCAGGCCGGCGCCGTCCAGCATGATGGCACGCGCGCCCTCGAGCAGGTGGGTCAGCGGCAGCAGCTGCGCCACCACTTGCAGGCTGTGCGGGGCGCCGTCGATGGAGATGAACACGCCGCACAGCACCACCATCGGCGTGCCGATGACGTTGAGGATGCCGCCGGCCAGCTCCTCGCTGCTGATGCGCGCCGACACCACCAGCCCCATGGCGATCATCGAGACCGCGGCCACAGTGGCGAGCAGCAGCAGGTCCAGGTAAGAGCCTTCCATGCGCAGGTGCAGCAGCAGGCGGCAGGCGGTAAACACGGCGCAGGCGACCAGCAGAATCAGCATCAGCCGCGACAGCAGCTGCGCCAGCAGGAATTCGAAGGCGCGCAGCGGCGTGGCGTTGAGGCGCTTGAGGTAGCCGTTCTTGCGATAGCGCACGATGACGTAGCCGATGCCGAACAGGCAGCCGAACATCATGTTCATGCCCAGCACGCCGGGCGCGACCCAGTCGACGTAGCGCGCCTCGGCGCCGCTGGTTGCCTCGCGCCGCAGCGGCGCGCCGCCGGTGCCGCGCAGCAACTGCTCCAGCAACTGGCCCTTGGGCGACTGCTCGTTGAGCCAATAGCGGCCGGGCTCCGCGGTGAAATCCAGCAGCATGTCGATGCGCTGCAGCTGCACCTTGTGCACCGCTTCGGCGCCGGGCTCTTCGGCATAGAAGCGCACCTGCGGGGTGGCGAGGAAGGGATGCAGTTTTGCGTCCAGCGCAACTCCGGCCGGGGCCAGCACCCCGACCTTGAACATCGGCTGACCCGGCCCCGAGAAGACGAAGGCGATGCCCGCCACCAGCAGCACCGGGAACAGCAGGCTCCAGCCGAAGGCGGAGCGGTCGCGGAGGAATTCCAGGCTGCGCGCCCAGGTGGCGGCGCGCAGGCGCCGCCAGGAATCAAGCAGCGGATTGCTCAAGTGCGCAGCTCCCGCCCGGTCAGCTCCAGGAACAGGTCTTCCAGGGTGCGCGGGCGGATGCGCAGCTGCGCCAGCGAGGCGCCGGCCGCCTGCAGGCCGGCGATGGTGGCGCCGATGTCGGGGGTGTGGATTTCCACGGTGTCGCCCTTGTGTTTGTAGACCACGCCGTCGTGCAGCTTGTCCGCCTCGGCCGAGGGCAATTCCAGCACCGCGTCGTCGAAGTGCTCGGCCAGCAGCGCGCCGGGGCTGCCCTGGGCGATGATGCAGCCGTGGTCGACGATGACGATGTGGTCGCACAGCAGGTAAGCCTCTTCCATGTAATGCGTGGTCAGCACGATGGTCTTGCCCTGCGCTTTGACCCCCTGCACCAGGTCCCAAAAATTGCGCCGCGCCTGCGGGTCCAGGCCGGTGGTGGGCTCGTCGAGGAACAGCACCTCCGGCCGGTTGACCAGGGCGATGGCCAGCAGCAGGCGCTGGCGCTGGCCGCCGGAGAGCTTGCTGGTGTCGCGGTCGAGGAATTCCTCCAGCCGGCACAGGGCGATCAGCTCGTCCAGCGGCCGGCGCTGCGGATACAGGGCGCCGAAGAAGCGCAGGTTCTCGCGCGAGCTCAGGTGCTCTTGCAGAGCCGTATGCTGGAACTGGATACCGACGCGTTCGCGATAGTGCCCGCCCAGCGGCGCGCCCCGGAACAGCACCTGGCCTGAGGTCGGCTTGAGCAGTCCTTCCAGCATCTCGATGGTGGTGCTTTTGCCGGCGCCGTTGGGGCCGAGCAGGCCGAAACAGCTGCCCTCCTGCACCTCGAAGCTGACGCCGTCCACGGCGCGGACCCGCGGATACTGCTTGACGAGGTCGCGGGCTTGGAGGACGGCGGGCATGGGCGCTTATTCTGCCGCAAGCACCGGCTGGGCGCTCAGCCGCCGGCGACTGTCCGCACCGCCATTTCCGCCGGCTGCGGCAACAGCGCAGACTGCCGCGATAACAAGCCTGGTGCTCGGAGGAAACCTGTGACGACCATCATCCGCGCCCTCGCCGCGGCAACGGCACTGTGCAGCGCGGCGGCGCTCGCCATTCCGGAGGGGCCGGCCTATCCCTCGGCCGCCTGGACGGAGCGTGAAGCCGCCAATTTTTCGACCGTGACGCAGGCGCCGCAGGAGGAGCTGGGCAATCCGGCCTTCCTGCAGCGTCTCGGCGCGCAAAGCCTGGACAATATCTCCAGCCTCACGGCGCGCGACCTGGCCGATCCCAGCTGGGTGCTGGCTTCGTCCACGCCGGTGGACGAACTGCTGGCGGCCGTGGCGGATCCGGCCTCGCTTAGCGGCACCCTGCTGCAGGTCCTGCAGCAGGTGGCGGCCGATCCGGGCAGCGGCGTTTCGCTGTCGCTGAATTCGCCGCTGACCCCGCTGTGTGCCAGTTATGCCTTTCAGTGCGACGGCGACCCGTTCCGCTTCCCGCAGGCGGCGGGGCCGGACGGCAGCACCTTCTACGGCGGCGCCGCCGTGGTGACTCCCGTGGTGTTCTACGATTCGGGCTGCGCCCGGCTCAATGGCCAGGTGTGGCAGCCCAGGAACCTGCCGGCCGGCACCACCCTGCCCGGCATTGTGATTCAGAACGGCTCGGTGGAGGCACCGCAGGTGGCGTACTGGTGGGCGGCGCAGCTGCTGGTACAAAGCGGCTACGTGGTGCTCAGCTTCGATCCGCGCGGCCAGGGACGGTCCGACCAGGAGACGCCCAGCGGCGGCCAGGGCACCAATATCAACCCCAGCGTGTTCTGGACCGGACTGGTCGACGCCATCGACTTTTTCCGTTCCTCGCCCGCTTCGCCCTACCCCAACAACGCGCCCTGTGCCGGTGACTATCCGACCAAGGTCACGGCGTCCAATCCGGCCCATGCCGCGATCGATCCGCAGCGCCTGGGGATCGTCGGCCATTCGCTCGGCGCCATCGGCGTCAGCATCGTGCAGGGCTACGGCGCGCCGGGGGCCGATCCCTGGCCGGGCAAGCTGGATAAAACCAACCCGGTCAAAGTGGCGGTGGCCTGGGATGGCCTGCTGGCGCCGGATGCCACCCAGATCGGCGGCGCCGCCGGCGGCGGCGTGCTGACCCTGCTGCAACAGTTGCCGCTCACGGAGCAGGCTTATGCGGCCTTTGTGCAACTGGTCATCACCCGCGGTGCGCCGGTATTCGCGCCGCGGGTGCCGAGCATGGGCCAGTCGTCCGAGTACGGCCTGGTGCCGACGCCCTTCCTGGTCCCGCCCGATCCTGAAATGCACAAGGTGGGTTTCGACGCCTGGGAGAGCGCCGGGGTGCCCAGCTACGAACTTACCATCCAGGGCAGCACGCATTACGAGTGGAGCCTGGTGCCGACCTTCCCTGCGAGCTCCTGGTGCCCCGACACCAGCAGCGGCGCCTGCGCCGGCGGCTGGGGTCAGCCGATGGCGCAGTACTACACCCTGGCCTGGCTGGACCGCTGGCTGAAGAATCCCGGCGAGACCGGCTACGACGACGCCGATACACGGCTGCTCGACGACGGCGGCCCGCAGGGCGCGGCGAAGATGAGCTTTTATTTCCGCTCGGCGCGCAGCTACCCGGATCGCCAGGGGGTGGAACAGTTGTGCCAGGACATCCGCGCGGGCTGTGCCGCAGCGGCCAGCGCCAGTTCGAGCAGCAGCTCGGGCGGCGGGTCCGGCAGCAGTTCGGGCGGCAGCCCGGCCAGCAACCCGGAGGTTGATCCGTCCGGCAGCTCCGGCGGCGGCGCATTCGCGCCCTGGCTGTTGCCGCTGCTGGCGGGAGCCGGCTGGACGCGCCGTTGGAGACGCCAGGAACCTATGCGCTTGTGACTTACCCGCCGAACGCGG
>CAJCJI010000198.1 GCA_903970595.1 Verrucomicrobiota bacterium | reverse complement strand
GGCGCCCGCAGCCGTAAGCCGCGCGACACGGCGTCCGCGGCAAGCTTGAGCGGGGACTCCTGCGCCAGCAGCTTGGATAAACACGATCCCCATAGCAATACCACTGCAATACCAAATCTCGGCCTATAAGCTGATACAACCCGGCAGCATGGTGTCGTGGCTCAGGGACTCAACCGACCAAATCCTTCGTCATTCCCGCGTAAGCGGGAATCCATATCCGGTTTATGCGAAGGGAGCACAGAAAACTGGATCCCCGCCTCCGCGGGGATGACAACTCAAATTTTGTGAACGAATTGCCGACTCGCAATGCCGGAGTTACCAGGGCTGTTTGAATAAATTGGTATGTTAGTGGTATCGTAAAGGCATGGATGCCCTGCTGCTCGACGCCTACCACGCCTTCGGTTCCACCCAGCATTCGGCGCGCACGCCTGCATACATGGGCCTGCGCCGTGCGATCCGCCACATCATCGACAGCGGCGCGTTCCAGGCCGGCCAGGCCCTGCCCAGCGAACGCGATCTGGCCAAATTGCTGGACCTGTCGCGCGTCACGGTGCGCAAGGCGCTCACCGGCCTGGTCGGCGATGGCCTGCTGGTGCAGCGGCAGGGCGCCGGCACCTTCGTCGCCGAGCGCATCGTCAAGTCGTTTTCCAGGCTGAGCAGCTTCAGCGAGGACCTGCGCGCGCGGGGGCTCAAGCCGCGCTCCCTGCTGCTCGACCGCGGCGCCGGTACGGTGACGCCGGAGGAAGCCATGGCGCTGAACCTGTCGCCCGGCGCGGCGGTGGTGCGGCTGCACCGCCTGCGCTTCGCCGGGGACGAGCCGCTGGCCCTGGAGCGCAGCGTGATCCCGCGCGACTTCCTGCCCGACCCGGCGCTGGTCACGGACTCGCTCTACGCCGCCCTGGACCGTCTCGATTGCCGCCCGCGCCGCGCGCTGCAAAGGCTGCGCGCGGTGGCCTTCGACGCGGAACAGTCGCGTCTGCTGGGGCAGCCGTCCGGCAACCCCGGCCTGTTCATCGAGCGCCGCGGCTTTCTCGAGGATGGGCGCGTGGTGGAATTCACCCGCTCCTGGTACCGCGGCGACATCTATGACTTCGTCGCGGAACTGCATAACGATTAAGAGCTTATCCGTGAATAAATCGCACCTGCGTTGCTGCCCAAAATCACGTCAGGCCAGGCGGAGGGCCTGGGTCATGGTGATTCCATGACCCAGGCCGGCGCCACCCTGATGCACCGCGAGACGCACGAGGCGATCGAGGCGGTGGAGCGGCAGCTGGCGCGCAATGAGGAGCGCGTCTGCGCGCTGGCGGAGCAACTGCGCCGGCAGCCGCCGCGCTTCATCGTCACCTGCGCGCGCGGCAGCTCGGATCATGCCGCCACCTTCGCCAAGTATGTGTTCGAGACCCAGCTCGGCCTGGTCACGGCCTCGGCCTCGCCCTCGGTGAGTTCGATCTACGGCTCGCGGCAGCAGCTCGAGGGCGCGCTGTACCTGGCCATCTCGCAGTCCGGCAAGAGCCCCGACATCGTCGAGCACGCCAAGGCGGCGCGCCGCTCCGGCGCGCGCGTCGTGGCCATGGTCAATGTCGAGGACTCGCCGCTGGCCGCCGCCGCGGACCTGGTCATCCCCCTGCTGGCCGGAGCCGAGCACAGCGTGGCGGCGACCAAGAGCTATCTGTGCTCGCTGTCCGCGATCCTGCAACTGGCCGCGCGCTGGAAGAACGATGCGCCGCTGAGCGAGGCCCTGGCCGCGGTGCCACAGCAGATGCGCGGCGCCTGGGAACTGGACTGGTCGCCGCTGGTGGAGGGCCTCGGCGATGCGCGCAACATGTTCGTGGTGGGCCGCGGCTTCGGCCTGGCCGCGGCGCAAGAGGCCGCGCTCAAATTCAAGGAGACCTGCGGCCTGCACGCCGAGGGCTTCAGCGCCGCCGAAGTGCGGCACGGGCCGATGACCCTGGTCGGCCCCGGCTTTCCGCTGCTGTTCCTGACCCAGCCGGACGAAACCCTGCCAGGCACGCTGGAAGCGGCGGATGAATTCCGCGCGCGCGGCGCGCGGGTCTGGGTGGCGGGTGCGGACTTGCCGGTATCCGGCGCCCTGCCGGTGGCCGCGGTGCGCCATCCGGCCTGCACGCCGCTGGTGGAGATGCTCAGCTTCTACAAGGCGGTGAACGCGCTCGCCGTGCGCCGCGGCCGCAACCCCGATGCGCCGCCGCATCTGCACAAAGTCACCAGCACCGTGTGATGCTGCGCGCCTTCGTCAACGGCCGGGTGCTTGGCGACCGCGGCATCGAATCCGGCCTTGCGGTGCTGATCGATGGCAGCCGCATCGTCGAGGTGATCGATGCGGGTGACCCGCGCGTGGCGGCGGCGCAGCGGCACGACCTGGCCGGGCGCCTGCTGCTGCCGGGCTTCATCGACACCCAGATCAACGGCGGCGGCGGCATCTTGTTCAACGACGCGCCGGAGGTGGACAGCCTGCGGCGCATCGCCGCGGCGCACGCGCGCTACGGCACCACCGGTCTGCTGCCGACGCTGATCAGCGACGATCTCGAAGTGATGCGGCGCGCGGTGGCGGCGGTGGACGCGGCAATCGCCGCCGGGGTGCCGGGCATCCTCGGCATTCACCTGGAAGGGCCGTTCCTGGCGCCGCAGCGGCGCGGGGTGCATGACGCGGCTAAGCTGCGCGACATCGACGCCCACGGCGTCGAGCTTGCCAGCGCGCTGCGCCTGGGCAAGACCCTGCTGACGCTGGCACCGGAACGCACCACCGAGGCCACGATCCGCGAACTGGTGCGGCGCGGCGTCATCGTCGCCGCCGGGCACACCGGCGCCACCTATGAGCAGACACGCGCGGCGCTCGCCGCCGGCATCAGCGGCTTTACCCACCTTTTCAATGCCATGACGCCGCTGCAGAGCCGCGAACCGGGCGCTGTGGGCGCGGCGCTGGACGATGCCGCGAGCTGGTGCGGCTTGATCGTGGACGGGCATCATGTGCACCCGGCCACCCTGCGCACCGCGATTCGGGCCAAGGCCGCGGGCAAGATAATGCTGGTGACGGACGCGATGCCGCCGGTCGGCTCGGACGATCCGAACTTCCGGCTCGGCGGCGAACTGGTGAGCTGCCGGGACGGCGTCTGCCTGACCCCGGACGGCGTGCTGGCCGGCTCCTGCCTTGATATGGCCGGGGCGGTGCGCAACGCGACGCAGCTCCTGGGACTGCCCCTGGCCGAGGCGGCGCGCATGGCCTCGGCCTACCCCGCCGCCTTTCTGGGTCTGGCGGCGACACACGGACGCATCGCCGCCGGCTGCCGCGCCGACCTGGTGGTGATGGACGAAGCCTTGCAGGTGCAGCAAACCTGGATTGGCGGCGAACAGGTGTACGGCTGCGCAGCTGCGCAGCAGTGAAGGCGGCCCGGCTGCGGAGCCCACCCGGCGGGCATGAACGGCGCCCCGCAATGGGTCAAAAAGGCTTATGGCATGAACCTTGTTGGAGCTTTGAACAGCGGAATTGCACCTTCACCGCGCAAATTTCAGGCCGATTTCGGGGGTCCCTGAAGCTTACGTTTTCCTTACTACACAAGCTGTAAAAATAGCTTAGGCTCGATTGCAGATAGCTTAGGGGCCGCTGGTCATTAATCGCTGATCGCGCTGCATTGGGGGGGAATTTCTTATCGATTTGGAAAAACGGGCGCCCCGGCGCATGGGGGGCTATTTTTCGTTTTTCCTGTCGCCTAAGGCAGTGGCAGCGGTTAAGGGGTCGGTCGAACTAGGGCTATCGCCAAACCCTTAACTGATACGAGGTACTTCATGAAACAGCATCTGAAGCATCGCAGGGAAGCGTGGCAGCTGAGCCAACAGGGCCGGCTGAAGCTGGCGGCGGCAGGGATGTTTATCGGCGTGGCCTGCCTGGGAACGGGCAACGCGTTCGCGGCGGAAGGCGACCGCCTGATCCGCATCGCCGACGACTCGCAACAAGTCAATTTCGCACTTACGCTGAAGCCGCAAAACCCGGCAGAGCTGAACAAGCTGCTGGAACAGATGTATACGCCGGGCAGCCCGAACTTCCATCAGTTCCTGAGCTCCGCCGAATACGATGCCAAGTTCGCACCCTCGCAGTCGCAGTACGAGGCGCTGAAGTCCCTCGCCACGCAATACGGTCTGGCCATTACCGGCGAACACGCCAGCCACACCTTGCTGGAAGTTTCGGCCTCGGTGGCGACGGTCCGCAACGTGTTCGGCTCGCACATGCAGCTGTTCCAGACTCCGGAAGGCAAGCAGTTCCTGAAGCCGGATGTCGAGCCTTCTGCGCCCTTCCCGCTGTATGCGATTGGCGCCGACATCGCGGGCCTGAACGACCACCCGCGCTATCCGCACCTGATCCGCAAGGGTTCGGTGTCGCAGTCCGAAGTCGACGCGTCCGTACACCCGAACGCCGGCACCGAATCGAGCGGCTCCTACAGCCCCGCCAACATCAAGACCGCCTACAACCTCAACAGCATCCAGAACGGCGGCACGCCGGTGGCCCTGTTCGAGTTGTCCAGCGCCACCTACACCGACGCGGCCACCTACGCTTCGGAATTCGGCTTGACCAGCCCGACCATTACGCAGAAGACCGTGGACGGCGGCACCACCAGCGTCACCGGCGCCGTCGAGGTCATGCTCGACATCGAAATGGTGATGGCGGTATCCAACCCCAGCAGCATGTACGTCTACACCGGCCCGAACTCCAGCGCCGGCGTGCTGGCCACCTACACCCAGATCGCCGATGACGACCTGGTCGGCGCCGTCAGCACCTCCTGGGGCGAATGCGAATCCGACGAGGGCTCCAGCGCAGCGGATTCCGAAAACACCCAGTTCACCAAGATGGTGGCCGAGGGCATCTCCGTGTTCGCCGCAGCGGGCGATTCCGGCGCCTACGATTGCGGCGGCACCACCACGCTGGGCGTGGATGACCCGGCCTCGCAGCCGGAAGTCGTCGGCGCCGGCGGCACCACCCTGACCACCACTTCGGCCCAGGCTTACACCTCCGAGGCGGTCTGGGATACCAGCAAGACCGAAGGCGGCGGCGGCGGCATCAGCACCCTGTGGTCGATTCCCTCGTACCAGAGCGCCGTGAAGGGTTCCACGGTATCCGGCCAGTACTCGACCACCAAGCGCAACGTTCCGGACGTGTCGCTGGACGCCGACCCGAACACCGGCTTCTACATCTACAACAGCACGGCCGCCAGGAGCGGCGGTTGCGGCGGCTGGTGCATCGTCGGCGGCACCAGCGACGCGGCGCCGCAGTGGGCCGCGTTCTGGAGCCTGATCGGCAAGGGCCTGGGCAAGAACGCAGGCTTCGCCAACCCGACGATCTACCCGATCGCCGAGAACGCGACGTCCTATGCCAATGACTTCCACGACGTCGCCACCGGCACGAACAACTACTTCGACGCCATCGCGGGCTACGATGATGCTACCGGCTGGGGCTCCTACAATGGCGCCAACCTGTATGCGGCGGTCATCAGTGCGGTTGGCGGAAGCAGCTCCAGCTCGAGCAGCTCCAGCTCCAGCAGCTCGAGCAGCTCCAGCTCGAGCAGCAGCGGCAGCAGCTCCAGCTCCAGCAGCAGTTCCAGCTCGAGCTCCAGCAGCGGCAGCAGCTCGAGCTCCAGCAGCGGCGGCAGCGGCGCACCGGCGGCACCGACCGGCGTGACGGCAACCGGCACCAAGTATGAAGGTTATGGTGCGGTGATCCTGGACTGGAATGCGTCAGCCGGCGCCACCCGCTACTACGTCTACTACGGCACCAGTGCCAGCACCGCCACCACCTCACTGGGCTATGTCACCAGCCCGGATGTCGAAGTGACGGGGCTGTCGACCTACACGACGTATTACTTCGCGATCAAGGCGTACGACAGCAAGGGTTACAGCCCGTACTCTGCCGTGGTTTCCGCTGAGACCAAGTAAGAAGCAGGCTTGAAGCATTGAGGCCCCGGACGGGTTTTCCGTCCGGGGCTTTTTCTTGGACGCCGCGACAGACGGCGTGGCGGATTTACAGCGCCTCTTTGCCGGTCTGTCCGGTACGGATGCGTATCGCCTGGTCCAGCGCATGGATGAAAATCTTGCCGTCGCCGATCTTGCCGGTATGCGCGGTCTTGGTGATGGTCTCGACCACCGCCTCGGCGCGTTCGTCTTCGATGGCGATCTCCAGCTTGATCTTGGGCAGGAAATCGACCACGTACTCGGCGCCCCGATACAACTCGGTATGGCCCTTCTGGCGGCCGAAGCCCTTGACCTCGGTGACCGTGATGCCCGAGACGCCAAGCGCGGACAGCGCCTCGCGCACGTCGTCGAGCTTGAAGGGTTTGATCACGGCGACGATGAGTTTCATGGATTGCCCTTGCCTGTTATGGGAAATCGATTCTACTCCAGACGCAGGCAGGCTCCACGAGCCAGGAATGCCCCGTGATGGTGCATAACGCTAAATCGCCAGGGCCTCCAGCAGCGGCTGCAGCAGATGCTCGTAGGCGCGCCATTTCTGCACCGAGGTCCGGTAGAGCGGCTCGCGCACCTGGGTGACGCTGGCGGTGTATACAGGCCGCTGGGTCTTGTGGAATTCCAGGCAGGCGTCGCTCCAGTCCAGCCCGCAATGCGCCAGCAGGCGGCGGCTCTGCCCCTCCAGGTCCTCGACCATGTCCTCGTAGCGGACTTCCAGCATCACGCCGGGCGGCAGCACGCTGCGCCAATGCGCCATCAGGCGGTCGTAGGCGCGCCAGTAGCGCCCCAGTTCCGACAGATCGTAGGAATAGGCGTGGTCGCCGTTGAAGATATGGGAAAAGCAGGACAGGCAGGTGTCGACCGGGTCGCGCCGGGTATGGATGATCCTGGCCTTGGGCAGCGCCAGGTGGATCAGGCCCACGTGCTGGAAGTTGCTCAGGGTTTTGTCCGTAACCCGGCCGGCATGCGGCGCGCGGGCCAGCATGCGCTCCTGGTAGTCCTGGCCCAGCTGGCGCAGACCGGCGGCGGGCAGGCCGGCGATGCCGTCGGGCAGCAGCGGGCCGCCGCCGGGCAGACGCATGGCCGCGGCCAGGAATTTGAATTCCTCGCATTCGCCGGCGCCGTGCACCCGCGGATGGCTGGCCAGCACCTGCTCCACCAGGCTGCTGCCGGAGCGCGGCATGCCCAGGATGAACACCGGCAGCTCCGAAGGATGACCAGCGCCCTCGCCCGCCGCCATCCTCGCGGGGGTATAGGCCACCTCGATGCGCAGCAGTTGCGCCACGCTTGCCGCTTCATCGTAAACCGTCTGTGCGCGCTTGTGCTTGTTGCCGGCCAGGAAATGGGCAAACGAGCGTTCGCGCTCGCCGATGTCGCCGTAGGCCTTGCCCAGGGCGAAGTTCAATTCCATCTGTTCGGCGGCGGACAGCGTCTCCATGTTCCGTCCGAGGGCCTCCATCGCCGGCAGCGCCGCATCGTCGCGCGAGAATTTCTTGAGAAAAGCCAGGCTGCGGTAGAAGCGCGCCTTTTCCCGCGCCGGGGCATGGTCGATGGCTGCGTACAGGGACTGCTGCGCCTCCTCGAGGCGGCCCAGGTTGGCCAGGGTACGGCCGCGGTTGTGGAGCGCCTTGGCGTAGTCCGGCTTGACCGCCAGGGCCTCGTCGAAGCGCTGCAGCGCCTCATCCAGCTGGCCCAGCGTGGCCAGCGCCGAGCCGAGATTGTTGAGGACCTGCGCATCCCGCGGAGCCATCTGCAGAGCCAGGCGGTAGGCGGGGATGGCTTCGGCGACGCGCTTGTTTTCCTGCAGCAGGACGGCCAGCTCGTAATGCGCCTCGGCGAAACCAGGCGCCAGGGCCACCGCCTTGCGCCAGCACTGTTCGGCATTGTCCGGTTGGCGCAGCGCCTTGGCCGTGGCGCCGGCCAGATACCAGAACATGGGGTTGTTGGGCTGCGCCCGAAGAGCCTGGCTGAGCAGTTGCGCCGTCAGCTGGTAGCGGCCCGCCTGAAAATGATCGAGCGCCTGCGCATAGAGGCGCGCCGGCGCAACTGCGGTCCCGGATTTCGGCGCGGCGGGTTGGTCATTCATGGAGCGGTTCGGCGGATCTTCGGTCACGGCGCCATTACGAGTATAGGCAGTCGCGCCGTCCTTTGCCGCATACAACTCCCCTCTCCCGCTTGCGGGAGAGGGGCTTTCCCTGGCTTCACAGCCCCTCTCCCGGCCCTCCGGGCCACCCTCTCC
>CAJCJI010000197.1 GCA_903970595.1 Verrucomicrobiota bacterium | reverse complement strand
GCGGACGGGGGAGCCGTCACGCATGCAGATATTTGCCTGCGGAAAAAGCCTGCGAATGCGGATAAACGCCGCACTGATATCAGCGGGTGCATAGTCCCACCGCCGCCCGGACGCGCCTTTCATCGTTGTTCGAGTTCACGACCCATCCCTGGCTTATATCCCGAGCCCCGGTGCGTAAATCCTATGGCGGAATCCTTTCCGTCATCCTTTGAGCAAGAGATACGCCAGCGTCAGACCACCTCGATTCAACCGGAGTTTCGTATCCCTATGATTTTTTTTGTTCCCGCGTCAACGCTTCAACGGAACTCCGTTTTGTACTGCCTGACTAACGTTACAGCGGCCAAGGAAGGCCGGGCTTAGGGATGGCGATGACTAACGATCATAAGCAAAAGGGCTCAATGCCCTTTTCTGTTATGGACGCGAATGAATTGTCGCGCCAGGGCGACACCTCGCTGGATTTGTTTGCCAGGCAGGTGGCGCTTCGCGGCAATTCCTGCGCTCTGCGTTGCGGCGAATCATCGCTGTCGTATCTGGGCTTGCAACACGAGTCCGACCGGCTTGCGCGGCTTCTTCTCGAACGCGGCGTCGTTGCGGGAGAAGCGGTGGCCTTGATGTTGCCGCGCAGCATCGAAATCGTGGTGGCGATGCTGGCAGTGCAAAAGATCGGTGGATTCTACGTACCGATCGATCCGGCGCTGCCGGATGATCGCATCGACTATCTGCTGAGCGATTGCGGCGCAAAGCTGGTGGTGATGAAGCCTGGGCAATCCCGCAGCGAGCGGCTGCCGGCTGGGCAAATTGTCCTGCTCGACCAGCCTGCGCAGGAACCATCGGATGCCGAGCCCTTTCAGGCGGCGAGTGTGGGTTCCCGTGACAGGATTTATGTCATCTATACGTCCGGTTCCACGGGACGGCCAAAAGGCGCCATCAATTTTCATGGCGGCGCGCTCAACCTTTATCGCTGGTTTGCCTCAGAGCTTGGTCTCAACGCCGAAACGCGTTCGCTGATCATCGGCTCCTTGTCTTTTGATCTTTATCACAAGGGTGTTTTCGCGCCGCTTCTGGCCGGGGGCTGCGTCGTGCTGTCCGAAGCCTCCGTGTTCGATGCCAATGCCCTGCGCGCATTGATCGAACGGGAGCGCATCGACCTGATGTGTGCCACGCCCAGCGCTTTCTATGCCCTGATCGAAGAAGCCGACGAACGCAGCTGGCAGCAACTGCAAACGCTGCGGGTGGCCGCGCTCGGCGGCGAGGCCCTGCTCAAGCCGCGGCTGCGCTCCTGGCTGCTGCATCCGCAGTGCCGCACGCGTGTCATCAATACCTATGGTCCAACCGAATGCGCCGACATCCAGACCTATCACTGGGTCGGCCGCGACGATCTGGAAGGGCAGGCCTCCATCCCCATCGGCCGCCCGATCGACCATTGCGAAGTCTATGTCCTCGACGAACAGCTGCGGCCGGTGGCATCCGGCGGCAGCGGCGTGCTGTGGCTGGGCGGCATCTGCGTCGGCGGCGGCTATCTCAACCTGCCGGAAAAGACGGAGGAATCGTTCCGCTCCAATCCGTTCCGTCCGGGCGAGAAGATGTACAACACCGGCGACCTGGCCGCCTGGCGCGGCGATCCGGCCGGCGCCGGCGTGCTCGAATATCGCGGCCGCATCGACCGCCAGGTGAAGATCCGCGGCTACCGCATCGAACTGGACGAGGTGGAAGCGCATCTGAGCGCCTTGCCGCAGGTCCAGGAATGCGCGGCTATCGCGCCCGCCGACGCCTCGGGCGAGCGGCGTTTGCGCGCCTACGTCAGGCTGGCCGGCGGCCATGCGCAGGACCAGTCCGCGCTGCGCCGGGCCCTGGCGCAGCGGCTGCCGGAATACGCGCTGCCCAGCGCATGGACGTTTCTCGACGCCTTTCCCTACAACAACTCCGGCAAGATCGACCGGAAAGCCTTGCCGCTTGGCGAGGCAACGGCAGCGGCAGCGGCGCCGAGCGGCGCCACGCTGGAGCAGCGGCTGGCGGGCCTGTGGCAGGAATTGATCGGCGGCAGCCCCATAGACTGGGATGTGCCGTTCATGGAACAGGGCGGCACCAGCCTGCTGGCGGTGCGCTTCATCGCCCAGTTATCCAGGCTCGCATCGGTGCAGGTGCCGGTGGCGGAGTTGTTCGCCGCGCCCACCGTGCGGCTGTTCTCCGCCTACCTGAGGCAGCAGCACGCCGCGGCGATGCTGCGCTGGGCCGGCGCCGAGGCGCCGGCCCAGGAAGCGAAGAAGCGCGGCGCGGAGCGTCCGGTGGAGCGGGCGGTACCGGTCGCGGTGATCGGCATGGCCTGCCGGGTGCCGGGTGCGGACGACGTCGATACCTTCTGGCGCAATATCCGCAACGGCCGCGACATGCTGCGCAAAGGGGCCGTCGGCGCGGCAGCGCAGCCGGACGAGGTGTCGGTCAGCGGCTGGATCGAGGATGCGGAATGCTTCGACCATGCCTTCTTCCGCTTTACGCCGCGCGAAGCGGCTTCGATCGATCCGCAGCAGCGCATCCTGCTCGAGTGCGCCTGGAACGCGCTGGAGCACGCGGGCATCGCTCCGGGGCAAAGCGAGCTGCGCGTCGGCGTCTACGCCGGCGTGGCGGCAAACAGTTACCTCACCCGCAACCTGTCCGGACACGCCGAGTTTCGCGACTACGGCATGGACTACGCCTCGCTCGGCAACGACAAGGACTACTGCGCCACACGCATTGCGTACAAGCTGGATCTGCGGGGGCCGGCGATCAATATCCAGACCGGCTGCTCGTCCTCCGGCACGGCGCTGCACACCGCCTGCCTGGCGCTGGCGGCGGGCGACTGCGACGCCGCCCTGGTCGGCGGCGCCGCCCTGCCGTGGCGTTTCCGCGACGGCCATCAATACGTGGAGGATGGTCCCTTCAGCCGCGACGGGCGGGTATGCGCCTTCGACGCCAATGCCTCCGGCATGGTGATGAGCGCCGGCACCGTCTGCGTCGTGCTGAAGCGGCTCGACCAGGCGCTCGCCGACGGCGACACCATCTATTCGGTGATCCGCGCCACCGCGATCAATAATGACGGCGGCCAGAAGGCGGCGTTCACGGCGCCGAACGGCGTGGCGCAGACCACCGTGGTCCGGCGCGCGCTGCAGCGCGCCGGAGTCTCGGCCGAACAGGTCAGCTACATCGAAGCGCATGGCACCGGTACGCCGATCGGCGATCCGATCGAGGCGGCGGCGCTGACCCGCGCCTACCGCATCGATACCGATCAGCGCAATTTCTGCGCGCTCGGCAGCGTCAAGGGCGTCATCGGCCACCTCGACGCCGGTGCCGCTTGCGCGGGCCTGGTGAAAATGTCCCTGGCCTTGAGCTATCGGCGCCTGCCGCCCCAGCCGCATTTCAGTAAGGCCAATCCGGAATGCCGGCTCGAGGACAGCCCGTTTTACGTCAACGCCGAGGAATGCGAGTGGCAATCTGCGGGGCCGCGCCGCGCCGCGCTCAGCTCCTTCGGCTTCGGCGGCACCAATTTCCACGCCGTTTTGGAAGAAGCTCCGCCCTTGCCGCCGCGCCAGGAATCCAAGCGCTGGCAGCTGCTGCGCCTTTCGGCGAAAACGCCGGAGGCGCTGCAGTTGCAAGCGCAGCGCCTGGAGACCTGGCGCCTCGATCATCCCTCGGCCGATCTGGCGGATGTCGCGTTTACCCTCGATACCGGCCGCGCGCGCTTTGCCGAGCGCGGCATCATCGTCACCGACGACGCCATCGAAGCTGCGCGCCTGGTGCGCGGCCGCACGCTCGCGGCCCCGGCCGGCACGGTCTGGATGTTCCCCGGGCAAGGCACGCAATATTCGGGCATGGGCCAGGCCCTGTATGAGGCCGCGCCCGTATTCCGCCAGGCGCTGGACCGTTGCGCCGCGATCCTGTCGGATTCGCTGGGCAGGGATTTGCTGTCCCTGCTGTTCGACCGCGGCCGGGAGGCCGCCGCGCGCTTGCGCGATACCGCCGTCGCGCAACCTGCCATCTTCAGCTTCAGCTACGCCCTGGCGCAGGTGTGGCTGGCGCGCGGCTTGCAGCCGCAGGCCCTGGTCGGGCATAGCATCGGCGAGTTCGCGGCGGCGGTGGTGGCCGGAGTGTTCACGCTGGAGGATGCCCTGCCGCTGATCGCCCTGCGCGGAGCGCTGATGAGCCAGCGGCCTGCGGGCAGCATGCTGGCGGTTCGAGACAGCGAAGAGATGCTGCGTCCGCTGCTGACCGGGGCGGTCGACCTCGCGGCAGTGAACGCTCCGCGGCTGTGCGTCGTGTCCGGACCGCTGGAGACGATCGATGCGCTGCGGCAGG
>CAJCJI010000196.1 GCA_903970595.1 Verrucomicrobiota bacterium | reverse complement strand
GCTGACCCCGGCGTTGATGCAGGCGGCGACGTTGGCCGGGTCGATCTCGAGGCCGTAGCCGCGCACGCCGCGGGTGCGGGCCAGGTGGGACAGCAGGGCGCCGTCGCCGCAGCCGAGGTCGAGGATGCGGGTGTCGGGCTGGATCAGCTCGCCGATGATGGCGAGGTCGGGGCGCAGCGGTTTGCTCACGTGCCCGCCTCGTCGGCGACCCGTGACAGGTAATTGCGCAGCACCCGGTGGTACTCCGGCAGCGGCATCAGGAAGTCGTCGTGGCCGAGATCGGAGTCGATCTCGGCGTAGCTCACTTCGCGGCCGGCTTCGATCAGCGCCTTGACGATCTCGCGCGAGCGTTGCGGCGAGAAGCGCCAGTCGGCCTCGAAGGCGGCGACCAGGAACCGGGCACTGGCGCCGCGGAACGCGGCGGCCAGGTCGTCGCCGTATTCCCGCGCCGGGTCGAAGTAGTCCAGGGCCTTGGTCATCAGCAGGTAGGTGTTGGCGTCGAAGCGCTCGACGAAGCTCTGGCCCTGGTGCCGCAGGTAGCTCTCCACCTCGAATTCGACGTCGTAGTTGTAGTTGAACTGGCCGTCGCCGTCGCGCAGCAAGCGGCCGAAGCGCGCGCGCATGGCCTCGTCGGAGAGGTAGGTGATGTGGCCCAGCATGCGCGCCAGCTTCAGGCCGTGCGAGGGCACCACGCCGTGGGCGTAGTAGCGGCCTTCGTGGAAATCCGGATCGGACAGGATGGCCTGGCGCGCGATCTCGTTGAAAGCGATGTTCTGCGCCGAGATCTTCGGCGCGGCGGCGATCACCAGGGCGTGGCCGATGCGCTGCGGCAGGTCGATGGCCCATTGCATCACCTGCATGCCGCCGAGCGAGCCGCCGATCACGGCGGCCCAGCGTTCGATGCCGAGACGGTCCGCCAGCAGCGCCTGCGAACGCACCCAGTCGCGCACCGTGATGATGGGAAAGTCCGGTCCGTACGGCGCGCCGGTGGCGGGGTCGATGCTGCTCGGACCGGTGGAGCCGCGACAGCCGCCGAGGTTGTTGAGGCAGACCACGTAGAACCGCCGGGTATCGATCGGCTTGCCGGGGCCGATGGCGGTATCCCACCAGCCGGGCTTGCGGTCGCCGCTGCCGTGGTAGCCGGCGGCATGGTGGTCGCCCGACAGCGCATGGCAGATCAGCACGCCGTTGCTGCGCGCCGCGTTGAGCTCGCCGTAGGTCTCCACCATCAATTCGTGGCGCGCCAGGCTGCGGCCGCAGTCGAGCAGCAGGGGCTGCTCGACATCGACCTTGCGCGGCACGACGATGCCGACCGAATGTTCCAGGCCGCCGTGGCCGGAAGTGCCGGGGCTCATGTCAGAGCCGGTCCAGAGCGCTGGTGCATGCTCGGCCCCATGCTCAACCGAAGTGCCCCAGTTTCAGGCTCAGCACATGATCGATGGTCAGCAGGATCAGGATCACCGGTATGGGCGACAGGTCCAGCCCGGAGAACGGCGGCAGGATGCGGCGCACCGGGCGCAGCAGCGGCTCGTTCAGGCTCCACAGGATGTTGGCGTTGGGATTGTTGACCCCAGGGCCGACCCAGGACAGCAGCGCCTGGGCGAAAATGCTCAGCACGTAAAGCTGCACGGTGAGATTGAGCACCTTGAGCAGCGCGGTCGCCACCAGGTCGGTCCAGTCGTCGAGCGTGAACACCTGCGGCATCAAGGCATGCAGGATGGTCTGGTAGATCAGCCAGACGCCGACGATGGAGGCCGCCAGCAGCACCAGCAGGCCGGCGATGTCCAGGGTCTTCCAGCGCGGAACGAAGCGCGCCAGCGGACCGACCACCGGCGTGGTGACGCGCCAGATCAGCTGCGAGATCGGATTGTAGAAATTGGCCCGCGCCAGCTGCAGCAGCACGCGCAGGATCAATACCGACAGGATCAGGTTGAGGATGGCCGGAAGCAGGAAAACCAGGGCGTTCATGGAGCGGGCGGGTTGGTGGGCGAGGCGGCGAGCTGCGCCAGTTCCTCGCCGCGCAGGCGGGCGCGGCGGTCGGCGGCGCCGAGCGCCTCGCGGAAAATGCGGCCCAGACCGGCCGCTTCAAGATGGGCCAGGGCCGCTTCGGTGCTGCCGCCCTTGGAGGTGACCTGGGCGCGCAGCACGGCGACGTCGGCGCCGGCGTCGCGCGCCATCTGGGCGGCACCAACGAAAGTGCCGAGCGCCAGCCGCGCGGCGACTGCGGGATCGAGTCCCAGCGCTGCGCCGGCCTCGCGCAGCAGCTCGGTCAGCAGGAAGTAGTAGGCCGGGCCGCAGCCGGACAGCGCGGTGACGGCGTCGATCTGCTCCTCGCGCGGCACCCAGCAGGTTTCGCCGACGCTGCCCAGCACCTGTTCCGCGCGCCGGCGCGATGCTTCCGGCAGCTGCGGGTCCGCATAGAGGCCGCTGACGCCGCAGCGGAACAGGGCCGGTGTGTTGGGCATGGCGCGCACCACCGCGTCGGTGCCCAGCCACTGCGCCAGGGTCGCCACGCGCACACCCGCGGCCACCGAAATCGCGGTGGCGCCGGGAGCCAGGCGCAGGCCCTGCAGGGCCTCGGCCATCTGCTGCGGCTTCACCGCCAGCACCGCCACGTCCGCGCCGGCCAGCGCTTGCGCATTGTCGGTCAGCGACTCCACCCCGAAGCGCTCGCGCAGGCGCGCGGCGCTGGCCGGCGTGCGCACCGCCACCCGCAGCCGCGCCGGCGGATGACCCGCCGCGATCAGGCCGCCGATCAGGCTTGCGGCCATGCTGCCGCCGCCGACAAAAGCGATGAGTTCGTGCATTGAGGGAGGGGGGAACTGATAAATTACATCCCCTTATGATAAGTGACCGCGACCCCCGGCACGAACCCGTGCAGCCGCCTGAGCCGCCCGACAGCCTCCCCGCTTCCGAAAGCCGCGAGCGCATGCTGCGCCAGTACCGCGCCCGCATCGAGCAGGCGCGCGTCTACGACGTGGCGGTGGTGAGCGCGCTGGAGGCGGCGCCCAAGCTCTCGGCACGCCTGGAGAACCGGCTGCTGCTCAAGCGCGAGGATCAGCAGAGCGTCTATTCCTTCAAGCTGCGCGGCGCCTACAACAAGATCGTGCGGGTGCACGAGGCGCAGCGTGCGCGCGGGGTGATCTGCGCCTCCGCCGGCAATCACGCCCAGGGCGTGGCCCTGGCGGCGCAGCGGCTGGGCATCCCGGCCTGGATCGTGATGCCGCGCACCACCCCGGCGATCAAGGTGGAAGCGGTGCGCCTGCTCGGCGGGCGCACCGTGCTGCACGGCGATGCCTTCGACGATGCCGCGGCCCACGCCGCCGAACTGGCCGAGGAAAAAGGCCTGGTTTCGATCCCGCCCTATGACGACGCCGACGTCATCGCCGGGCAGGGCACGGTGGGCAAAGAGATCCTGGAGCAGATCGGCTCGGGTCCACTGGACGCGGTGTTCGTGCCCACCGGCGGCGGCGGACTGCTGGCGGGCATTGCCGCCTATATCAAGGCGCTGCGGCCGGGCGTGCAGGTGGTCAGCGTCGAGCCCGAGGATTCGGACTGCATGGCGCAGGCGCTCGAGGCCGGGCGCCGGGTGAAGCTGGCGCGGGTCGGCCTGTTTGCCGACGGCGTGGCGGTGCGCCAGGCCGGGGCCGAGCCGTTCCGGGTGGCGCGCGAAACGGTCGACGCGGCCTTGCGCGTCGGCATCGACGAAATCTGCGCCGCCATCCGCGACCTGTTCCAGGAGAACCGCAGCCTGCCGGAGCCGGCGGGGGCCCTGGCGGTGGCGGGGGTCAAGCGCTGGGTGGCGCAGCACGGCGCTCGCGGCCAGACCTATGTCGCGGTGATTTCGGGCGCCAACCTGAACTTCGACCGCCTGCGCCATATCGCCGAGCGCGCCGAACTGGGCGACGGCCGCGAAACCCTGCTGGCGGTGACCATTCCGGAGCGGCCCGGCAGCTTCAAGCGTTTCCTCAAGGAGATCGGGCGCCGGCCGATCACCGAGTTCAACTACCGCTATGCCTCGCCCGCCGAGGCGCACGTGTTCGCCGGGGTGCACTTCGCCGATGCCGAGGACCGCGACGCGGTACTGGGCCGGCTTGCCGCGGATGGCTATCCGGCGGTGGATCTGAGCGGCGACGAAGTGGCCAAGGAGCATGTTCGTTACATGGTCGGCGGCCGCGTTCCGGGCCTGGCCGACGAGCGCCTGTTCCGCTTTGAGTTTCCCGAGCGGCCGGGTGCCTTGCTGGACTTTCTGGCTGCCGTCGGGGGGCGCTGGAACATCTCGCTGTTCCACTACCGCAACCACGGCGCCGCCTACGGCCGGGTGCTGTGCGGCGTGCAGGTGCCCCGCGCCCAGCGCGCCGCCTGCCGCCAGACGCTGGACCAGCTCGGCTACCGCTATTGGGACGAGACCGAAAATCCGGCCTATACCCTGTTCCTCGGCACTCGTCGGCCCCAGGACGCCTGACAGCGGAACCTAGCCGTTGTGGGAAAAACTGCCTAATACAGTGCTTTTGGCGCCCCTGACGGCGGAGAATAACTTAGGAGTCCTTCGAGCGCCAAAAGCTCTTGTCTTTGGGACCAGGGATGCCCATGAAAACGATGCAGGGTGGCAGGCAGGCGGCGGCACCGGCGGCGATCATGCTGCTGGGTGTCGCGGCGTGCCTGCTGGCCAGCAGCTACACGCGGGACAGCGTGTGGTGGGCGCCGGTCAGCCTGCTCTGCGGCGTGGTGCTGGTGGCCTTGTTCTATGCGGTGCTCAAGCCGCTCGGCGGCAGCGAGCGGCGCGCGCAGCTGCTGGCGGCCGAGCTGATGGCCGCGCAGCAGGCGTCGGAGCAGCGTTTCCGCCTGCTGGTGGAGGGGGTGGCCGAATACGCCATCTTCATGCTGGGCGCCGACGGCACCGTGGCCTCCTGGAACGCCGGCGCGCAGCGCATCAACGGCTATGCCGAGGCCGAGGTCCTGAACCGGCACATTGCCATATTTTATCCCACCGAGGATGTCGCCGACGGCAAGCCCGAAATGGACTTGCGCATGGCCGCCGCGGAAGGCCGCTTCGAGGATGAGGGCTGGCGCCTGCGCCAGGACGGCTCGCGCTACTGGAGCAACGTCGTCATTACCGCCCTCTACGACGGCTCCGGCGGTCTGATCGGCTTTTCCAAGCTGTCGCGCGACCTGAGCGAGCGCCGCGGGATGGAGCAGCAGCTGGCGCAGGCCAATCGGCTGCAGCAGGCGATTCTCGACTGCGCCCCGTTCGCCATCATTTCCACCAATGCCGAAGGCGTGGTGCGCAGCGCCAATCCGGCGGCGGAGCGCATTTTCGGTCAATCGGCCGAGGACCTGCTGGGCAAGACCCGCTTTGCCGCTTTGTTCGAGCCGGCCGATGTGGCGGCGCGCGCCGCCGAGTTGTCGCACGAGGTCGGCCGGCGGGTGGCGCCCGGCTTCGAAGTGTTCGCCCACAATGCGCGGCAGGGCATCGCCGACGAACGCGAATGGAACCTGATGTGCGGCGACGGCTCTTCGCTGCCGGCGCATGTCTCGGTGAGCGCGCTGCGCGACGGCAACGGCACGATCAGCGGCTTCCTCGCCATCGCCTACGACATCACCGAGCGCAAGCGCCGCGACGAGTTCACCCGCCATATCGCCCATCACGACGCGGTCACCGGCCTGCCCAACCGGGTCCTGCTGCAGGACCGCCTGCTGATGGCGATGAAGCGCAGCCGCCGCGACGCCACCCACATCGGCGTGCTGATGATCGACCTGGATCACTTCAAGCGCATCAACGATTCGCTGGGCCACCACATCGGCGATGTGATCCTGTCGAAGATTTCCGAGCGCCTCGGCGATTGCGTGCGCGCCGGCGACACCGTGGCGCGCATGGGCGGCGACGAATTCGTGGTGATGCTGCCGGACGTGGTCGATCCGGACAGCATCAAGCGCGTCGCCGCGTCAATCGTCGAGCGGGTGTCGGCGCCGATCATGGCCGGTAACCACGAGCTGCACGTCACGCCCAGCGTCGGCGTCAGCACCTTTCCCACCGACGGCCAGGATGTGCACACGCTGCTGCGTCATGCCGACATGGCGATGTACCAGGCCAAGGCTTCCGGCCGCCGCTGCTTCCGCGTGTTCAGCAACGCCATGGAGCGCGCCGCGGCGGAGAAGCTGGAGCTCGAAGCGGCGATGCGCCGCGCCCTGGAAGGCGGGGAATTCGAGGTGCACTACCAGCCGCAGGTGTGCCTCAACAGCGGCCGCGTGGTCGGCGTCGAGGCCCTGCTGCGCTGGAACGATCCGCAGCAAGGCGGTGCGGTGCCGCCGGCCCGCTTCATCCCGGTGGCGGAGGAAACCGGCTTGATCGTGCCCCTGGGCGAGTGGGTGCTGCGTACCGCCTGCCGCGATGCAGTGCGCCTGCAGCAGCGCACCGGCGTGCCGCTGCGGCTGGCGGTCAACCTGTCGCCGCGGCAATTCCGCCAGGCCACGCTGCAGACGATGATCGAGCAGGCGCTGTCCGACAGCGGACTTGCGCCGGGGCACCTGGAGCTGGAAATCACCGAAGGGGTGCTGATGGACAGCACCGACGAGCTGGCGGAGCGCCTGCAGCGTTTGCGCGCCCTGGGCCTGGCCTTCGCCGTGGATGACTTCGGTACCGGCTATTCCAGCCTGTCCTACATCACCCGCTTCCCCATCGACACGCTCAAGATCGACCGGTCCTTCGTCAGCCGCCTGCCCGACAGCGCCGGCGACGCCGCGGTGGCGCATACCATCATCGCCCTGGCCCACAGCCTGCGCATCAAGGTGGTGGGCGAAGGCGTGGAGACCGAGCGGCAGCTCGACTTCCTGCGCAGCCGCCAATGCGACGTGGGCCAGGGCTTCCGCTTCGGCAAGGGCGGCACGGTGGAGGATCTGCTGGCGCAGGGCTTCGAATTCGGCGAAGTCGAACCCTGGGAAAATGCCCAGGCGTTCAAGGGGCCGCTGCTCGACGCCAACCTGCAGCGGCTGCGGGTTGCCAACAGCTAGAACGGCGTTTCGCGCTTCATTCCAGCTTGAGGATGTAGTCCCACTGCGCCGGCGTGACCGGCATCACCGACAGGCGCGCGCCGCGTGCCAGCAGCCTGAAGCCGGGCAGCTTTTTTTCATGCCCGCGCAATTCCGTCAGGCTGATGACGCGCTTGAGCTTGCGCTCCAGCTGCATGTCTACCAGCGACCAGCGCGGCTCCTCGGGCTTGCTCGCCGGATCGTAGTGGTGATGGCGCGCATCGAACTGCGTCGGATCGGGATAGGCTTCGGCGGCCACGCGCATTAGGCCGACGATGCCGGGTTCGTCGCAGCTCGAATGATAAAAAAAGGCGCGGTCGCCCAGCCGCATCTGGCGCATGAAATTGCGCGCCTGATAGTTGCGCACCCCATCCCAGGCTTCAGTATGCCGCGGACGCCCTTGCAGGTCGTCGACGGAAAACGATGCCGGCTCGGATTTCATCAGCCAATAAGACATCGCCGCAGTTTTCACCAACGCTCCCCCCAAAGATCCTTACTTGCCGTCGGGCGTCTCAGGGACGAGCATCACCGGCTTGCTCGCATCGGTCGAATTGATGTCCGACAGGAATTCCAGCACCGATTGCTTGACGATGATCGAGAACGCTTCGTCCGGCTGGTGCGGCTGACCGTAGCTCGGCGGCGCCGCCTTGCCGGCGACGGTCAGCATGGCATGCCGGTACAGGCCGGTCTGCGGCTTGCCGTCATTCGCATGGAGCGTATAGGTGAAGTGATAGTCGTCCTTGCTGATGCTGCCCATCAAGCCTTCGGTCAGGCCGGTGATCAGGCTCGCGCGGCCGACCTTGTCGAGGTTCACGGTGTCGTCGACGGCGACGGTCAGCGTGGTGCCCGGGTCCTGCGATACTGGCTGCAGCACGCGGGTCCGCTGCAATACGCGCACCACCTCGTTGTAGATCGCCGGATTGACTTCCGGGTGCGGCACGCCATTGATGCTGAACTCGGCCACCACCAGCACCGGAGTTGGCGGGTCATGCGGACGCAGTTCGCGGAAATCGGCCTTGTCGTGCCCGTTTTCCACATAGGAATTGACCGATACACAACCGGCCGCGAGGAGAGTGAAGAACAAACCGCCCGCCATCCTGGATAGACGTAAGTTCATGCCGAATAAGGTGATCAGTGGTACTTGGTCAGTGTGGCATGGGCCCAGGGGCTTGGCCAGCCAGCTTGGTGCAGGGACATGCCCGGCGGTAGGTTTGAGCCTGCTCAAAGTAGTGGTATCCCGGTAGTGATATCCCGGCAGTTCTTCGATCGTCGCATCATTATTCTTCACATTGTTACGAGATCTCTGGCGGAGCGCCGCTCAGGGGAAACGCCTCAGGCCCCGTTCGGTGACGACCGCGTCGAGTTTCACATCCCAGGGTTCCGCCGGGATTTCCGGCACCTCCTGTACGGCATATGCGTAGCCGAGCAGCAATGGACGCCGCGCGGCACGCGGCGCGGCCAGCGCGCGGTCATAGTAGCCGCCGCCGTTGCCGAGGCGACGCCCTTGGGCGTCGAAGCCAAGCACCGGCAGCACCATCAAATCCATCCGCCGCGGGCTACGGCATGGCCGCGACCTGGCCGGCTGCTTCAAGCCCAGCGGTCCGCGGCGCAATGCCGTGCCGCGGCGCAGCGGCACAAAGCGCATCCGCGATGTGGCGGCGCCGGCCACCGGCGCCCACAAGCGGCCGCGGCGGCGCAACAGCAGTTCGATCAGAATTCCGGTAGAGAGTTCCGAGCGGACCGAAACGTAAACGGCGACGTGACGCGCCTGCCGCAGCATCCGCCGCCGCAGCAGCTGCAAAGCCGCGCGCCGGGCGCAGTGGCGGCGCCGCGCTTTGCCGATGCCAAGCCGCCGCCGCCGCAAGGCCTGGCGCATTTCGCGCTTGCGGGCTGCCGCACCGCCCGAGTCATCTGGCGCAATGGACTCAGGCACCGCGCAAGCTCCCAGCTGTTCGGCAGCTTGCGGATACGCCCGGGGCTGCAGAATCAAGTGTGTGGAAAGGGTGTCTCCCACTTGTGCCGTGATCCGTCTTCGACCTTGAGACAGCGTCTCAAGTGGGCGCCGCGCCGCGTATTCGGGCTTTCCGCTGCAAGGCGGACCTGCGCTCCCTACACGGGTGAAGCTCCCGTTGCATAGCAATTAGGCTCAAGGGGTTCCTGAAGGACCTCGAACACTGCAGGAGACACCGGACCGAACCATAACACTAATGGGGTTTGCAGTAAAAACGCCCTAGTCCGCCGAATTCAGCGTATGGTCGATATCCAGGCCGAGCTGGTGGACCTTGTCGATGGCCTGCGCATCCTGCGGCGTAACGCCGCTGTGTCCCTTCAGCGCCAGCAGTTCGCGCGCCAGGTTCAGCGCGGTCATCACGGCGATGCGCTCCGCGCCCAGGGCTTTGCCGCGGCGGCGGATTCCGGTCATGCGCTCGTTCAGATAGTCGGCCGAGGCCACCAGGGCCTCGTGTTCTTCCGCAGGGCAGGCCACGGTGTATTCGCGGCTCATGATGCGCACGGTCACGGTCAGCGGATCGTCCTTGCGCGCGCTGTCCAGCATCACTGGACCTTCCTTCCCGGCGCCCTTCGCGGCCTCTTTCATGATCCCCCCGCGCCTTTCATCATTTCGCCTGGTCGCTTTCCAGCAGCCGGATGCGCTCGACCACGCCCTCGATGCGGCGCTTGAGTTCGGCATTCAGCGCCAGCAGGCGGTCGCGCTCCTGCAGTGCGCGTTTTCTCTCCAGGCGCGCCTGGCGGTATGCGGCGATCAGGCGCTGTACCCGCTCTTCAAGCTGTGCGAGTTCCTTGTGGAGCATGAACGGACCGGCGGTTGACTCGGCGCAGTATAGCTCAGGGGCTGTTGACGATCATTTGATCGCAGCGATCAATTGATCGTCAACAGCCCTGTTTTGCAAGCATTGAAATAAAACGCCCGGCAGCAGCCGGGCGTTTCCTGCGATGCAGCTTGCCGTTATTGCAAGGCCAGGTACAAGGCGCCTTCGCCGCGCCGCACGTACAGCAGCAAATCCCCTTCGCCGCCGGCGTATTTCTGGAAATCGCCCAGTCCGCCGATGCTGTGGTTGTTCACCTTGGCGATGATGTCGCCCGGGCGCAGGCCGGCGTCGGCCGCCGGCGAACCGGGCTCGACTTCCGTCACCTGCACGCCCTTGATGTCGCTGTCCTGTGCCGGCCCGAAGGTGGCGCCCTTGAGCTTGGGGTTGAGGCCCTTGCCGGCGCCGGCGGCGCCTTCCTTGCCGCTGCTTTCCTCGGCGGCGCCGACTTTCTCTTCCGGCGTCTTGCCAACCACCACGGTGAATTGCCTGGTGCCGCCTTCGCGCAGCACGGTCATCTCCACCTTGTCGCCGACCTTGAGCAGGCCGATCAGGTTGCGCAGCTCGGGCATGTTCTTGATGGTCCTGCCGTTGGCCTGGATCACCACGTCGCCATCCTTGAGCCCGGCCTTGTCGGCGGGAGTGCCCGCGCCCACCTTGGCCACCAGGGCGCCGTGGGTGTTTTCCTTCAGACCCAGGGCCTTGACCAGCTCCGGCGTCAGGTCCTGCCCGACGATGCCGATGCGGCCGCGGTCCACCTTGCCGCTGGCGATGAGCTGGCTCATCACCGACTTGGCCAGGTTCACCGGAATGGCGAAGCCGATGCCGATGCTGCCGCCGGAACCGGAAAGGATCTGGCTGTTGATGCCGACCAGTTCCCCGCGCAGGTTGATCAGCGCGCCGCCGGAATTGCCGGGGTTGATCGAGGCGTCGGTCTGGATGAAGTCCTGGTAGCTGCCGTCCTCGCCGCCGGCGTTGCGGCTCAGGCCGCTGACGATGCCCGAGGTCACCGTCTGTTTCAGGTTGAAGGGGCTGCCGATCGCCACCACGAAATCGCCGACCTGCAATGCGTCGGAGTCGCCCAGCGGCAGGGCGGTGAGGCCCTCGACCTTGATCTGCAGCACCGCAAGGTCGGTCTGCGGGTCCTTGCCGATCAGCTTGGCGTCGACCTGGCGGTCGTCGTTGAGGCGCACCTTGATCTTCTCGGCCTTGTCCACGACGTGGTTGTTGGTCAGTACATAGCCGCGGGCGGCGTCGACGATCACGCCCGAGCCGATGGCCTGCTCTTCGCGCTCCTGCGGCTGCTGGCCGGGAGGCACGTTGAAGAAGCGGCGGAAGAAGGGGTCGTTGAGCAAGGGGTTCTCGATCTGCACCTTGCTGCTGACGGCGATGTTGACCACCGTCGGCAGCACCGTTTTCAGCATCGGCGCCAGCGAAGGCACCTGGCCGGAGGACCCGGCCAGCAGGGCCGGCGGGATATCGGCGCGCACCGGCGCGGGCGTGGTGGTGGTCAGCGCCACGGTGAACAGGGTAGCCATCAAGGCTGCACCGCCGGCGACGGCGGTGGTTTTGAAAAACGACATACGGGACATGTTGCGAATAATCCTTATGGAGGAACCGCCGCACTGGCGGCGGCGTGCGCTGTCAGACCATGCGCCGGGCGGCAAGTTTCACGCCGCGCGGCCGGTCGTCGGATTTTGGGGGTCAGCGGAGTCTAATCAAGGGGTTCAGGGCATAGCGGCCGCTGACTGCGGCGCTTGCAAGGATATGCCCCTCCAGCGCCCGGCGCACCTGGGCGGCGGTGAACTCACCCTCCACCGGGCAGCGCTCCAGATCCACGGCGAGCAGTTCGAAGCGGTAATGGTGAGGAATACTGTCGTTCCACGGCGGGCAGGGACCGTCGTAGCCGAAATAGGGGCCCGCCATGTCCTTGTCGCCGGCAAACCATGCGGTGTAGTCGTTGATGCCCTGGCGGCTGCCCTTGGGCCCGGACGGGCTGCGCCGGCCGCGTGCCACCA
>CAJCJI010000195.1 GCA_903970595.1 Verrucomicrobiota bacterium | reverse complement strand
GAAGTTTACATCCCGCCGATGGCGGAAGGATTTGTGCTTTCGGCGCGCGGTGGGCTGCGCCCACCCTACAAGGGCTTTACCCTGCTTCCGCCCGCAGCGGCCGGTCGGCCAGCCGCTGCAGCGCTTCGGCCGGGGTTACGGCGCCGGAAATCACGGCTCCGGCCATTTCCAGCAGCGGCAGCTCCACCTGGTAGCGCCGCGCCAGGCGCAGCACTTCCGGCGCGGCGCGCACGCCTTCCACCACGCCTTCGATGGCGGACTGCGCCTGCCCGGGCGTGCTGCCTTCGCCCAGCAGCAGTCCATAGCGGCGGTTGCGCGACTGGTTGTCGGTGCAGGTCAGCACCAGGTCGCCCAGGCCGGCCAGCCCCATCAGGGTCTCGGTCTGCGCGCCCAGCGCCGCGCCGAGGCGGCGGATCTCGTTGAGGCCGCGGGTGATCATCGCCGCGCGGGTATTGGCGCCCAAGCCCAGGCCGTCGGCGATGCCCACGGCGATGGCCAGCACGTTCTTCGCCGCCCCGCCGATCTCCACCCCGATCACGTCGCTTGAGGTATAGGCGCGGAAACCGTCGCCGTGGAAGGCCGCCGCCAGCCGCACGGCGAAGTCCGCATCCGTGGAGGCCACCGTCACCGCGGTCGGCAGGCCCAGGCCCAGTTCCCGCGCGAAGGTCGGCCCGGAAATGATCGCCACCGGATAGGCCGTGCCGAGCACATCGGCGATCACCTCGTGCGCCAGGCGGCCGCTGCCCGGCTCCAGCCCCTTGCAGGCGCAGGCGATGCCCTGGCCCTCCCGCAGCAGCGGTTTGAGGCGCTCGCAGGATTCGCGCAGCGCCGGGCTGGGGGTGGCGATCAGCAGGTCGCCGCTGTGGCGCACCGCTTCGGCCAGGTCGGCGGTGGCGGTCAGCCGCGCCGGAAAGGCGCAGCCGCGCAGGTAGCGCGGGTTCTCGCGCGATTCCTGCATGGTGGCCATGGCGGTGGCGCCGCGGCCCCACAGGAAGGCCGGCGCGCCGCGGCGCGCCAGCTGGATCGCCAGCGCCGTGCCGAATGCGCCGGCGCCCAACACCGTGATCGGCACCGGCCCGGTCACGGCACTTCGCCTTACTGAAGGCCCGGGGTGGGACCCGACGCGCCGGTTTCGCGCGCGCGCGTCAGGTGTTCCACGTAGAGGGCTTCAAAATTGATCGGCTGCAGCAGGACGGGCGGGAAGCCGGTGCGTTGGATCAGGTCCGCCACCGCCTCGCGGGCGAAGGGGAAGATCACCCCCGGGCAATAGCCGGCCAGCACGGCCTGGATTTCGGCTTCGGCGGCAAAGCCGGAGACCTGGAAGATGCCGGCCTGGTGCACTTCCACCAGGAAGGTGGTTTCGTCGCCGAGCTTGGCGGTGATGGTCACGGTCAGCATCACCTGGAACACGCCGGCGCTGAGCATGCTGGTGGCGGTACCCACCTGCACGTCCAGCTGCGGCGTTCCCTGGCGGGTGAAGACCTGCGGCGCCTGCGGCACTTCCACCGAGGCGTCCTTGAGATAGATGCGCTGCAACAGCACCTGGCGTGCGGCGGTATTGACGGGACTGACGGGAGTTTCTGACATGGGATGATCGCGAAAGGTAAAGGGTTTTATGGGGTTTACGGAGGGTGAAGCAGGTCAGTCTGACCCGATCCGGGCCGACCGTATGAAAACCTTTGTTCAGGGCTCTTGTAGCAGAGGATCGAGTTGTCCGGCCCGGTCGAGCGCGGCGAGTTCATCATAGCCGCCCACGTGGCGGTCGCCCACGAAGATCTGGGGCACGGTACGGCGCCCGCCGGCCCGTTGCAACATCTCGCTGCGCCGGTTGCAATCCAGATCCACCAGCACCTCCTCATAGTTGACGCCCTTGCTCGACAGCAGGCGCTTGGCCAGCATGCAGTAAGGGCAGATACGGGTGCTGTAGACCAGGACGCGTTTCATCGGGGAGTGTCTCGACCCCGCCGGGCTACTTCGCGGTGACCGGCAGGTTGCTGCCGAGCCAGTCGTTGATGCCGCCGCGCAGCGGATAGACTTCACTGTAACCCAGCTTGCGCAGCTTGGCCGCGGCTTCGCCGGCCACGCCGCCGAGGGCGCAGTACAACAGCACCGGCCTGGATTTGTCCTTGCCCAGCTCGCCGGCGCGTTCCGTCAGCTTCGCCACCGGCAGATTCACCGCATTGAGCAGATGGCCCTTCTTGAAGTCCGCGGGAGTGCGCAAATCGACCACGATGGCCTCGCGGTCGTTGATCAGGCGCACCGCCTGAAGCGGCGCCAGCCGCTGGCCGCCGTTGAGCGCGCCGTAGGCTTCGTTGGCCAGGAACAGCGCGAGCGCCACGCCAAATCCTGCAAACAGGAAGGCGTGATGATTGAAAAACTCCAGTAGCTGCGACATCGGCATCCGCGTCAAGTCCCTCAAGCCGGGGGTGATTGCACTATCATTCATTATCGCACTCGCCGCATGATCCAGAAAAGCCGAAAAATTCCGCCGCTTCTGGCCGCCGCCCTGCTGGCGGCCTGCACTGCCTCGGCTGCGGACCAGCGCTACCAGCAGAGCGCCGAGGAATTGGCCAAGGTGCGCAGCCGCATCGATGCCGTCTCCAAGACCATGGAGCGCGACAAGGGCGAGCAGGACCAGCTCCGAGGGGTGGTCGAGGCGGCCGAGCGCAAGGTGGATGAAGCCGGCAACGAAACCCGCCGCATCGCCGCCCAGATCGAACTGCAGACCGCCGAGGTCAACCAGGCGCAGGCCCAGCAGGCCTCGGCCGAACGGCGGCTGGCGGCCCAGAAGGAGGCGCTGGCGCGGCAGCTGCGCGCCAGCTACATGATGGGCCGCGGCGGCAAGGCCGAGCTGCTGCTGAGCCAGGAGGACCCCGATCGCATCGACCGCATGCTGGTCTACTACGACAGCCTGAGCCGGGCACGGGCCAGCTCGATCGCCGCCATCGACGCGGAAATCAAGAAAGTCGCCGACTTGCAGCGCCAGTACCAGGGCAAGCTCGACGCCCTGCGGGCGCTGCAGCTCAGCCGCCAGCGGGCCTTGTCGGTTCTGGAGGCGGACCGGCAGGAGCGGGCGCAGGCCATGCAGCGGGTGTCGCAGCGCATCGCCGGCGAAGCCGAGGAGCTCAAAGGGCTGCAAGCCAGCGAAAAGGAACTGGGCGATCTGCTGGAAAAGCTGCGCCAGGCGCTGGCCGACGTGCCGGTGGAACCGGAAGGCAACAGCAAGTCGTTTCCGGAAATGCGCGGCAAAATGGCCTGGCCGCTGCGCGGCGACCTGCTGGCGCGGTATGGCGACGCCAAGGCCGGCGGCCGGCTGCAATGGAAGGGCTGGTGGATCGCCGCCGAAGAGGGCGCGCCGGTGCGCGCCAGTTCCCGCGGCCGCGTCGCCTACGTCGGCTGGCTCAGCAGCTACGGCCTGATCGTCGTGCTGCAGCACGAAAAGGGCTATTTCACGCTTTACGGGCACAACAGCGCCGTCACCAAGACCGCCGGCGAATGGGTGGCGGCCGGGGATGTCATCGCCAGGGCCGGCAATACCGGCGGCTATGAGAAGCCGGGCCTGTATTTCGAGGTGCGCCGGGGCGCCGAGCCGATGGACCCGAAAGACTGGCTGGGGCGTTGACCGCGGCCTCGCCGGCGCGCCACCCGGCGGCCGGGACCCGCACGGGGATGAACGGCGGCCCAAAACGCCCCTGCGGGCCGAACCGCCGGGCCCGCTGGCGGTCTCAGACGCGGCGCTGTGCTATCTTCTAGCGGTCGTCTTCCACCGTTTCCTCTAATGTCTTCCTCTTCGCGTGTCATCCTGGCCCTAACGGCCGGCGTCGTCCTCGGCGCCAGCATCACCATCACTCACGGTGTCCTGGCCGAACGCCAGGCGGCCCAGAGCCAGACCGGCCTGCCGTTCGACGAGCTGCGCAGCTTCGTGCAGATCCTCGACAAGGTGAAAGCCGAATACGTCGAGCCGGTGGACGACAAAACCCTGCTGCAGAACGCTCTGCGCGGCATGCTGGCCGGCCTGGATCCGCACTCGGCCTACCTGAACAAGGAAGAGTATCGCGACATGAATGTCGTCACCACCGGCAAGTTCGGTGGTCTGGGCATTGAAGTGCAGATGCAGGATGGCCTGGTCAAGGTGGTCTCGCCGATCGACGATACCCCCGCCGCCAAGGCCGGCATCAAGCCCGGCGACCTGATCGTCAAGATCGACGACGCGCCGGTGCAGGGCATGAGCCTGAACGACGCGGTCAACAAGATGCGCGGCGACAAGGACACCAAGGTCAAGCTCCTGGTGGTGCGCGAAAGCGCCCAGCAGCCGCTGACCTTCGACCTCAAGCGCGACCTGATCAAGGTCACCAGCGTGCGCGGGCGCCTGCTCGAACCCGGCTATGCCTATGTGCGCATCTCGCAGTTCCAGGTCGATACCGCGCAAAGCTTCGTCGACATGCTCAACAAGCTGAAGAAGGACAACGGCGCCCCGCTCAAGGGCGTGGTGCTCGACCTGCGCAACAACCCGGGCGGCCTGCTCGATGCCGCGGTGCGGGTTTCCGATGCGCTGCTGGACAAGGGCCCGATCGTCAGCATCCGCGGCCGCGACCCGGAGAACACCCGCGAGTTCGACGCCACCCCGGGCGACGAAATCGACGGCAGGCCGCTGGTGGTGCTGGTCAACGGCGGCTCAGCCTCCGCCGCGGAAATCGTGGCCGGCGCCCTGCAGGACCACCATCGCGGCATCCTGGTGGGCACCAAGACCTTCGGCAAAGGTTCGGTGCAGACCATCGTGCCGCTGCAGAACGACGACGCGATCAAGCTCACCACCGCCCGCTACTACACCCCCAGCGGCCGCTCCATCCAGGCCGAGGGCATCACGCCGGACGTGGTGCTGCAGCCGGTCAAGATCAGCAAGCTGGAAGGCGTGGACGGCGACGGCTTCATCAAGGAAGCCGACCTCAAGGGCCGCCTGGACAATCCCGACGCCAAGCCCGCGCCCAAGGCCGAAGACAAGGACAAGCCCGGCAAGACCCCCGCCGAGGGCAAGCCGTCAGGAGACAGCGCCGCCGCGCCGGGCGCGCCCAAGACCGATGCGGCCAAGGCCGCCGATAGCGAAAACCTGGAACTGAGCGACTACGAGCTGTTCGAAGGCCTGAACCTGCTCAAGGGCCTGGTCATCGCCAGGGCGAACTAGGCTTTAACGATCAACAAAAAGGCCGGCTTTGAGCCGGCCTTTTTGTTTCTCATGACCGTGTTTCTCAAACGATCACGCGGCCGCGCAGCCGTCCGAGAAAACCCATCACCCGGTTCGCCACCGACAACTCCTCCGGCTGGCGGATCGTCTCCACGGTGTGGCGGCGGCGCAGGCTGGGCGAGGACTTGAGCATGCGGTGATGCCGCAGCGCCGAGGCGATGTTCATGCCCAGCGGGCCGCGCCGCACCGGCTTGGGCAGCAGCCGGTAGATCTGGCCCTGATTGATCAGGTTGATCAGCACGCCGGTATCCTGGAATGGCGTCATGACGATGGTCACCACTTCGGGATGCTGCGCCTTGAGCAGCTTCAGGGCGGTGGTCAGGCTCTCGTGCTGCACCATCAGTTCCGACACGATCACACCCACCGGATGCCGGCCGAGCAGCTCGAAGGCCTGCTCCAGGCTGCGCGCCCAGTGCACCGGCTGGCTCGGGCCGACGATTTCCTGCACGGCGCGGAACACCTCGGCATCGTCTTCGATCACCAGGATGCCCTCCGCCAGGCTCGGCGAGCTGGGCACCATCTCCGCGGCGGTCACCGCGCGCGCCGCGG
>CAJCJI010000194.1 GCA_903970595.1 Verrucomicrobiota bacterium | reverse complement strand
GCTGCTGCTGCGCCCGGAGACCGCGCCGGCCGGCGACGTGGCCGGCTGGCGCCGCCAGGTCGGCGCCACCAGCCATCATTTCCTGCGCCCGGACAGCGCCCGCGACTATGGCAGCCTAGCGCGCCAGCTCACCGGCCGCGGCCTCGGCCTGGTGCTGAGCGGCGGCGGCGCGCGCGGCTTCGCCCATCTCGGCCTGATGCGCGCGCTGGAAGAACTGGACATACCGATTGATCTGGCCGGCGGCACCAGCATGGGCGCCTTCTTCTCCGCCCTCATCGCCTGCGGACACAACAGCCGCGAGATGATCGAGATCGCGCGCGAGACCTTCGTCAGCCACAACTACCTCAACGACTACGTGCTGCCGCGCGTGTCGATGATCCGCGGCCGCAAGTTCCTCAACCGCCTGCACGCAATTTTCGGCGAGCGCCGCATCGAGGACCTGCGCACGCCGTACTTCTGCGTCAGCACCAACCTGACCCAGGCGCGGACCATGGTGCACGACAGCGGCCCGCTGTTCACCTGGGTCGGCACCAGCATGGCCGTGCCCGGCGTGGCGCCGCCGATGGTCTACAACGGCGACCTGCTGGTGGACGGCGCCGTCACCAACAGCCTGCCGACGGACGTGATGCAGGCCCTGGGCCGCGGCCCCATCATCGCCTCCGACGTCAGCACCGAAGGCGGGCTGAATGCCCCTGGCATCGAAGGCCCCGACCCCGAGGCCCTGCTGCGCCGCGACGGCAATCGCGCCCAGGTTTCGCTGATCGACATCCTGTTCGGCGGCATGGCGCTGACCAGCGAGAGCGGCGTCAAGCTGCGCGCCAGCCGGGCCGACCTGTACCTGCGCATGCCGGTGGCCGGTGTGGCCTTGTTCGCCTGGAAGCGGCTGGACGAGATCGTGGAGCGGGGCTACGAATTTGCCATGCCGCGCCTGGCGGACTTCAAGAAAGAGCATCTTTGATGCGGCTGCTACCGCAGCGCGGATGCAAGAGCTGGTTCAGCGCCGCCTGCTGCTTACTGATGCCGCTGCATGCGTTCGCCGCCGCGGCGCCTGCGCTGATCCCGTTCAAGCTCGAAGGCCACAACATCATCGTGCAGGTGCAGTTGGGGCCGCGCAGCCGGCTGCCCTTCGTCTTCGACTCCGGGCTTTCCAACGGCAACATCATCACCCCCGAGGCGGCCAGGTCGGCCGGCATCAAGCCCGAGCGGGACATGGGCGTGCGCGACGCCGGCGGCGATCGCCGCGCCGCCGGATTGGCGCGCGTGCCGAGCATCGGCATCGGCGCCGTCACGCTCAAAGACGTTCCTTTTGCCATTACGCAGATCCCCCGCGAAGTCCTCGCCATGCGCGGCGGCGGTTCGCTGGCCGGCTTCGTCGGCGCGCCGCTGATGAAGGATGCCGTGCTGTGCATCGACTACAGCCACGGGCAGCTCAGGCACGCGAACCGCGCGGACTTCGAAGCCGGCGCACTGATCGCCGTGCCGATGAAGCTCAACCACGGCCTGCCCACCGTCGCGGTCAGCATCGACGGCCGCCCGGCCACGTTGATCGTCGACTCCGGCGCGGAATCCGCACTGACCGTGTTCGCCTCCTTTGCCGAAGCCAACGACTTCGGCCATCGCTACCATCCGTTGGGCACACAAGACGAAAACGGCGGCAACGGCAAACCCTTCGAGGCCCTGATCGTCCAGGCCGAAGCCGTCAGCCTCGGACCCGGCGCGCAGTTCGCCAAGGTGCCGCTCGAAGTGATACCCCAGGGCATGAATCCGGAATGGGGCATCGACGGCATGATGGGTTTCCAGATGCTGCGGCAACTGGAGCCCTGCCTGGATCGGGATGGGGAGCGGCTTTTTTACCGGGGGGAATAGTCCCCTAGCCCGGGTTACGGGCTCTACGCCTTTTGATTTTGCTTTGCGCTGTTGACGTCCCCCCGTCTGGCTGCGCCGAGCATCACAGCCCGCGGCGACATGGGCTCGCGCCAAACTGGATTCCCGCCTTCGCGGGGATGAGCATTAAATCATAACTATCTGTACTTAAACGTATTTCTTTGATAGAATCCTCTACACAGAGCATGCACAGATACGTCGAATCAATGACTTACGACGCCAATCTGCACAGATTCTGCACAGCAGGAGAGCCAAGGATGGCATTCATCACCGACAAAGAGGAACTCAAGCCCGGTCTCATCCTATTCCGGCGCTCGGACGTCAAGCACCGCAACTGGTATTGCCGGATACAGCTGCCCAAGGCTGACCGCTACAAGACCATCTCCCTCAAGACCTCGAACCGGGATGCGGCACGGGATCAGGCTTACGATCACGACGCCGATATACGGTTCCGCCTCAAGCATGATGTGCCGGTGTTCAACCGACCGTTTTCCGAAGTCGGGAAGGAATATGTCGCCCTGCAAGAGCAGCGGGCGGCTCGCGGGGAAATCAGCAAGGATCGACCGAAGAAGCTCAAATGCGTCATCGAAGGCGCTCTCAACGTCTACTGCGGCTCCACGCAGGTTCACCTGATTGGGCAGGAAACTTGGACGAGCTACCCGGCCCATCGCCGCGAGACGGGCGAAGGCCG
>CAJCJI010000193.1 GCA_903970595.1 Verrucomicrobiota bacterium | reverse complement strand
AATCGCGAGATGGTCGCCGGGGCCATCGGCCGACGCCGCCGCAAACCGATGCTGATGATCGACCTGGCGGTGCCGCGCGACTTCGACCCGGCCATCGCCAAGCTCGAAGACATCTACCTGTATTCGCTCGACGATCTGCGCGCCGTCATCGCCGAAAACCTCAAGGTGCGCGGCGCCGCCGCCAAGCAGGCCGAGGCGCTGGTGGAGGACTACGCCCGCGATTTCGAGAAGTGGCTGGAAAGCCGCGACGCCGGCGCCACCATCCGCCGGCTGCGCATGCGCGCCAGGGCGAGCCGAGATGAAGTGCTGGCCAAGGCACAGCGCAAGCTGACCGCCGGCGAGGCGCCGGAAGCGGTGATGGCCTTCGTCGCCGATACCCTTGCCAATAAGCTGCTGCACGCGCCCAGCGAACGCCTGCGCAACGCCGGCCTGGTGGAGCAGGCGATGCTGCTCGACGCCGCCCACAAGCTGTTCGATCTTCCCGACGAATGAGAGACAACCTGCTGCGCCGCCTGGAGCAGATGGCGGCCCGGCGCGAAGAAGTCGCCCGCGAGTTGTCGTCTCCCGAGGTGTCCGGCGACAGCGACCGCTTCCGCCGCCTGTCCCAGGAATACGCCCAGCTCGGCCCCCTCACCGAAACCTTCGGCGCCTACCAGTCGGCGCTGCGGGAGATCGACGGGCTGGAGCAGCTGCGCGGCGATCCGGAGTTCAAGGGTATCGCCGAAGCCGAGCTGCCGGACATCCTGGCCAGCCGCGACCGGCTGGAGTCCGACTTGCAGGGATTCCTGGTGCCCAAGGATCCCCTCGACGGCAGCAACGTTTTCCTGGAAATCCGCGCGGGGACTGGCGGCGACGAAGCGGCGATCTTCGCCGGCGACCTGTTCCGCATGTATTCGCGCTATGCCGAAACGCTGGGCTGGCAGATCGAGGTGCTGTCCGAGAGCCCCGGCGAGCACGGCGGCTACAAGGAAATCATCGCCCGCATCGCCGGATTCGGCGCCTATTCGCGTCTCAAGTTCGAGTCCGGCGCGCATCGCGTGCAGCGCGTGCCGGCCACCGAGGCGCAGGGGCGTATCCATACCTCCGCCGCCACCGTCGCCGTGCTGCCCGAGATCGAGGCGGCGCAGGCGGTGGAGATCAACCCGGCTGACCTGAAGATCGACACCTACCGCGCCAGCGGCGCCGGCGGCCAGCACGTCAACAAGACCGAGTCGGCGATCCGCATCACCCATCTGCCCAGCGGCCTGGTGGTCGAATGCCAGGACGAGCGCTCGCAGCACAAGAACCGCGCACGCGCCATGAGCCTGCTGGCCTCCCGCCTGCTCGACATGGAACGCAGCAAGCAGGAAAAGGACATGGCCGCCACGCGCAAGAAGCTGGTCGGCAGCGGCGATCGCTCCGAGCGCATCCGCACCTACAATTTTCCTCAGGGCCGCGTCACCGATCACCGCATCAACCTCACCCTGTACCAGCTCGACCGCATCATCCAGGGCGATCTGGACGGCGTGATCCAGCCCCTGCTGGCCGAGCACCAGGCCGAGTTGCTGGCGGAAGCGGGCGAGGCGAACTGAAACCGGCCCGGTCACAAGTCTTGCACCCGCCCGAACTGAATCCGCCCGTTGCGCCGCCGCAAGGCGATGCGCCGGGATGCGTGGCCGACTGGCTGAGCTGGGCGGCCGGAGCCCTGCGGGAGGTCAGCGACAGCGCGCGCCTGGATGCGGAAGTGCTGCTGTGCGAGTTGCTGGACTGCAATCGCGCCGGTCTCGTGGTGTGGGCGGAGCAGTCGCTCAGCGCCGCGGTGGCGCTGCGCTACGCCGCATCCATCGAGCGGCGGCGCCTGGGTGAGCCGGTGGCCTATCTCACCGGCCGGCGCGAGTTCTGGAGCCTGGACTTGCTGGTCAGCCCGGCCGTGCTGATCCCGCGCCCCGACACCGAGTTTCTGGTCGAATGGGCGCTGCAGCAGCTGAGCGACTGCAGCGCGCCGCAAATTGCAGACCTGGGCACCGGCAGCGGCGCCATCGCGCTGGCGCTGGCCAGCGAGAAGCCCGCTGCGCGCATCGTGGCCACCGATTTTTCCGCAGAGGCGCTCGACCAGGCCCGTTACAACGCGGAGAGACTCGGCTTGAAACAGCTCGAGTTTCGCCGGGGCGACTGGCTGGTACCGCTGGCCGGCGAGCGCTTCGACCTGATCGCCTCGAATCCGCCCTATATCGCCGAGGGCGATCCCCACCTGGCGGCGCTGCGCTTCGAGCCGCGCCGCGCCTTGACCGCCGGCGCGGATGGGCTGGAGGCCTTGCGGCGCATCGTCGACGAGGCGCCGGCCTGCCTGAAGCCCGGCGGCGGGCTGCTGCTGGAGCACGGCGCCGCGCAGGGCGATCTGGTGCGCGGCCTGATGCGTGAACGCGGCTATGCCCAGGTCGAAACCCGGCGCGACCTGAACGGACTCGAGCGTTGCACCATCGGTCTCTGGGGCCTTGATCCATGAGCGATTTCGCGCGCTACTCCAGGCAGATCGTGCTGCGCGAGGTGGGCGTGAATGGCCAGCAGTTGCTGCGGGACTCCTCGGCCCTGGTGATCGGGGTCGGCGGCCTGGGTTCGGCCGCGGCGTTGTACCTGGCCGGAGCCGGTCTGGGACGCCTGCTGCTCAGCGACCGCGATCGGGTGGAACCGTCCAACCTGCAGCGCCAGATCCTGTATCGCGGCGGAGACATCGGCCGTGCCAAGCTCGACGCTGCTGCGGACACGCTGCGTGCGCTCAATCCGGAAACCGTGATCGAACTACTGCCCGGTCCGCTCGACGGCGCCGCACTGGCCGCCGCAGTCCAGGCGGCCGACATCGTGCTCGACTGCAGCGACAATTTCCCCACCCGAGCGGCGCTGAACGCGGTTTGCGTCGCCGCGCGCAAGCCGCTGGTGTCCGGTGCCGCGATCCGCTTCGAAGGCCAGCTGGCCCTGTTCGACGCCGCGCGCGGCAGCGCCTGCTATGCCTGCCTCTATCCCAATCCCGACGACGGCGACTCCGGCATGCCCGCGGGCGAGGCGCAGGAAACCTGCGAAGAGGCCGGCGTGCTGGGTCCGACGGTGGGCGTCGTCGGCAGTTTGCAGGCCTTGCTGGCGATCAAGCACCTGCTGGGCCTGGGCCAGGATGCAGGCCAGCTTCATGTGTGGGATGCCTTGCGCATGAGCTGGCGCAAGATGGCTGTGCCGCGTGATCCGTACTGCCGCGTCTGCGGCACTCAAGCGCAAAGAGGTCCAGATGAGTGAGCCGAATCCTCAAGGTATTCCCGCGATGCCGCGGCGTTTTGCCATCCGCCTGCTGCACGAGGCGCAGCTTGCTGGCGAGCACGCCTTCACGGGAGTCGTCGGCGCGGGCCGCGAACCCGACCTGTATGTGCCCCTGCTCGGCTCTGCCACACTGGAAGACGCCATGACGCACCTGCGCGAACGGCAGCGGACGCTCTGGGCAGTTTATCTGCACCGGCCCGGCCAGCCGACCGCGCCGGGCGCCGCGGACTTCAGCGAGCAGCCGCAGGCCTTGCGTCTGACCAGCTCCCTGGCCACCAAGGGGGTGCTGCAACTGCGCGCCTGGACACTGCGCGCGGGGCGGGTCGAGGAAAGCGAGCTGCAGCTGCGCGACTGAGCCGGTCGCCCGGCTTCCCCCAAGGCGGCCTGCTCATGATGTTTACCTTTCGCAGCATGGCGATTCAGCTGGGATTCAGCCCCGCATCTCTACCTTGAGGGCGCGCGAGGGATCGCGCCGGGTTGCGTGTCCAGACCTCGAACTCCAGGGTCGGGGAGGGGCAGCCTGTCTTCCCCGTCAGCCCCGAGCGGTGGAAGCAAGCCTAGGGGTTTTGCTGCAGGGAGCGTCAAATGATGAACAAGCTGCTGATCCTCGGTTCCGCGGCCGGTATCCTGTGTGTTTCCGGTGCCGGCGAAGCGCAGGGATTCGGAATAGTGCCGCATGCGAATGTCGCGGTGTACGGTTCCTACATGGACCAGAACGACAGTCAGGCCGGTGTCGATCCGGGCGGCGGCGGTGCCGGCATACAAGTGGGCCTGAGCCTGACGCCGAATTTCTTCATCGGCGGCAGCTACCAGTACAACTACCTGACGCAGAGCAATGGACCGGGCTCCGCCGTCGGCCTTGCCGGCGGCTCGGTGGACTACGGCGAAAAGATCGATCAGGGCCGCGTCGGCGGCGGCATGGTGATCCACCTGCCGGCTGCGCCGCTCAACCTGTTCGGCAAGGTTGAATACGTGCACTACGACTACCAGCTCGTCCACGTCAATTCCGCCGGCACCGACTATGGCAATCTCGACCGCAGCAACAACGACGGCGTCGGTTTTCACGTCGGCGTGCAGACGCGTTTCCCCGGGTTCTCCGTCTACGGCAGCACCGGTTACCTGCAGCTGAACAACAGCCAGGGGCCGGAATTCAATGTCGGCTTCGAGATGCCGATGGCGCCGCTGACCTGGGGCTTCGTCGAGTACCGCTACGACGATCTGCACAACACCAACTCGTACTACTTCGATCGTACCGAGACCGACGATGTGCGGGCGGGTGTGCGGATGACGTTCTGAGCGAGAGGCGAGAGGCGAGAGGCGAGAGGCGAGAGGCGAGAAAAGCATTGTGACAGGGTAGCGCGCTGTCAAGCATTCCAGCTTTTGCGCCTCACTCCTCCCGCCTCACTTGATCGGCATCCGCGACTGCGGCAGCACGTCCGGCACATGCACCGGCACGATCAGCATTTCCTGGCCGGCCAGTTCCATGCGCCGTTGCATCGCCAGCGGCATCTGGTTGTGCAGCAGGCGCCGCCACAGGCTCTCCTTGGCGAAAAACAGCTTGCTGGCGAAGCAGATGCTGCGCGGGAAGTCCTTCAGCACGTTTTGCGTCAGCTGCGTCAGTTCTTCCAGCGGGTCGGCGCCATAGGCTTGGTACGAGGTGGCGGCGTAACCCTGGTGGACGCAATAGCTGCAGAAATAGCGCAGTGAATTGTCGATGCGCGCCTGCAGCGACTTGATGGCGCGCGCGCTGTCGAAAGCCTGCTTGTCCACCTCGCCCACGGCGACGAAGACGAAGTTGTGAAAGCGTCCGGGAAACTGGCGCAGGACCCATTGCAGCATGTGCATGCCGGCGCCGCGGTTGCCGCCCACGAACAGGATCGCGGTTTCCCTTGTCGGGTCGGGCGGCTGCGAAGCGGCGTCGTCGTCCCAGGTCAGCGGCAGGGAGTAGCTGTCGTCGACCCGCTCCATCGCCGACTGCACGTCTTCGTAGTGCCGCCGCACGGCGATGCACACCGCCACCACCGTGCTGGTGATGAGCAAGGTGATCCAGCCGCCCTCGCTGAATTTTTCGGCGATCGTCACCACTAGGATGAAACCGGTCACCAGCAGGCCCAGGCCGGACAAGGCCAGCCGGTGCCACCAGCCGCGCACGAAGCGGCGCTGCTCCCACCAATGTTTGCACAACCCGTACAGCGACAGGGAAAACGTCAGGAACACGTTGATGCTGTACAGCACCACCAGCAGCGACACCGCGCCGTGGCTCCACAGTAGGATCAGCAGCGCCGCGCCACCCATCATCAGGACGCCGTTCTGCGTCACCATTCGGCTGGACAGCTGCCGGAACTGCCGAGGCACCCAGCGGTCGGCCGCCATGTTGGCCATCACCGCGGGGCCGCCGAGAAAGCCGGTATTCGCCGCCACCAGCAGCAGGCCGCCTTCCAGGCCCAGGGTCAGGGCCAGGATCACCGCGTTCAGGTCCGGGGAGCCGAAGCCCAGGCTCTCGATGATCTGCTTGAAGGTGACGGCGTTGAGCGTCTGTCCTTCCACCGGCGCCGCCTGCCATAGCAGGTACAGCAGGATGATGCCTCCCGCCGTGAAGGCCAGCGAGGTGGCCATGTAGAACATGGTGAGGTGGCCGGTGCGCACGCGCGGTTCGGCCAGCATGTTGATGTTGTTGGAAACCGCTTCGATGCCGGTATAGGTGCCGCCGCCCAGCGAGTAGGCCTTGAGGAACAGGGACACCGTGAACAGCCAGCCCGATTCCTTGAACAACTCGTCGGTCTGGCGCAGGGTCTCGGGCATCAGGGTGTCGAGCAGTTCGGATTTGGCGGCGATGCCGTAGCCGATGAGCACCGCGTGGCTGAAGAAAAAACCCAGGAAGATCGGCAGCAGGATCTGGATCGATTCCTTCATGCCGCGCAGGTTGAGCAGGATCAGCAGGCCCACCAGCGCCAGTTCGCTGATGAACTTGTAGGCCTGCCAGTCGGCCGGCAGCAGGCTGAATACCGCATCCGCGGCGCTGGCCACCGAGATGGTGATGGTCAGCACATAGTCCACGATCAGGGCCGAGCCGGAGACCAGGCCGGCAAACGGGCCGATCAGGCGGGTTGCCGCCTTGTAGCCGCCGCCGCCGGAAGGGAACAGCTCGATCACCTGGTTGTAGGCCAGGGCGATGACGAACACGGTCAGCGCCGTGGCCAGCGCCAGGTAGAGCCCCAGGTGGGTATGCACCCCCAGCGCCAGGAACGCCTCTTCCGGGCCGTAGCAGGCGGAGGAAAGACCATCCGCGCCCAGGCCGATCCAGGCCAGGAACGCCACCAGCACAATATGCTGCCGGGTGTGCGGATTGAGGGGGTCGAGCTTGGCGCCGAGCAGCAGCCGGCGAAACGCGCGGAGGAAGTTCATGGTTGACGGGGTGCCCGCTCAGCGTGCCTGGACCGGCCGTGAAAAAGCGTGCATTTGAGCATTATACCGGTCTACGTGGAGCTAGAGGGTGGTTAGCGTGTGGTCGTTTGAGGTTGACGAGTGGCGAATGAGTAAGTTCTTTCCCCTAGTGGCTACGCTACAGGCCAGATTGGTGCAGCACTTATTTGCGTATTTCCGTATTTGCGTCCAACTAGGCCATTTTGACGACACGGTATGGATCGCATGAAGCTAGACAGGCTATATCCAGAGACATATATTCAATTAAAGCTAAAGACGCAGACGAAAATCGCAACGACGCGCAAATAGAGTTGCCTCACTGTGCAGTTGAGGGGCGCTTGGGGAACTCGTGATGTCTACACAAAGTAGGAATATTTGTCTTTCTGGGAATCGCCGGTTATGGGGTAGTGCTCATCTTCCGGCACGCCAGCGATCCCAAATCTGCCTACTCAGGGGAACCGCAGTCGAAGCTAGTTCACCGAAAGTGAGAGACTTAGGTCAGTTGCAGTCTGCGAAGTTACAGGGGCCGTTCACTGCAATGGTTTGGCGGCGCTATTTTAGCTTGACAATCAAAGCGTTGCCGAACTCGCACGCTGCGAGCGAGCAAGTCTGTGCACCTACGGTCTCTAAATCATCTTCGTGGGAAAAATGGTTACGCTTTGGAAATGTTTGGCCGCGATCAATTGACAAATATGAGGCCGGCTGGGTCTGCATCGGCATTGTGACTCTCTTGGTTTTTGACGGCTGCGCTGCCCCGAATAACGGAGCGCAGATAGGAACCTACGGAGTCCTCGAAACGGCATTGATGCCGCTTACTGTTCTTGAGGGCCGCGGTGCTTACCCCGACACAAGGGCTTCGATACAAATCAATCAAGCTGAATTGCGAATTTCCCAATGGAACAAGGTAATTGCATCCGGAGAACTGAACAGGATTCTTGACTTTATCGGCGATGGATCGGCACTGAAAATCGACTGGGTCTCACGCAAGGATGTGCTACCGGACAATGCGCAAAAGCTCGATGTGGCCATGCGCGATTATGCAAATTTCCTTGTGGTAATCCAGCCTGTAATGGAGTTCAAGAATGCGTACGACACTGCAGTGCAGTCGCCTACGGACGTCAACATTTTCGCCTTAGTGAAGATGATCAAGTATCAGTTTGGTGACGACCCGGTATATGCGTCAGCTCTGAACAACGATGCCATTAAAAATTTGCACGAAGGGGCCGTATTCAATTGGGCCCAAGCCACTAACACGCTTGATCGGTACAACGAGTTTCTTTCTTGGTATCCGAATGGGCCTCATGCCGTGGATGCTGAAATCGCAATCGGCACCTTATATGCCAACGGCAGGAGTGTTGGCCAAGATCACAAAATGGCCGCGAACTATTTCAAGGTTGCGGCTAATGCTGGATCTGATGCTGCGGCTAATCTGCTGCAGTTGGAAGAAGCGACAATCGCACTTGAAGCGGATGAACGAAATAAGCATCGCACTGGCAATGTGCACTAAGGCAAATAGAAAATGAGCTCGAATCCGAACAGGGTCATTTTACCGCCCGAACAAAAAGGCAAGACACCTACTGCCTGGATCGTCGCGGTAGTTTCGCATTGGGATAAATGCGAATTTATTACTCGTACACCTCGCGGCATGAACTAGGCTCACCGCTCAATAGTTTTCCGTAGTAAGTGCGTCAACACTTTGAGGACAGCATTTTTATGAAAACGTCAAGAACGATCGTGCGGGCCTCAATTGCGTGGTTGCTCGCTGGAATCGGACTTGGCACCTCCGTAGGTGTTATTGCATCCCAAACCAAGTCAGCGCCGGCTCCAGCCAAGTCAGCACAAGCTCCCACACCGGCGCAGGGTATGGCCCGCCCGATGCCGTTGCCCGCCAGCCCTGGAATGATGCCGTACGGTGGAGGCGCTCCGAAGTATAACAACATGCCGCAAGGATACTCACGGGGCGGACCAGCGGTACCTATGGCTGGCTCTCGTGGGCCTATGGGCGGCCGCCCGACCGTAAATCAATTTGCGCAGCGTCGGATGCCAATTTCGAACCGAATCGCTGTGTGTTCGAGAGGGGGGGCTGCGATAGGTGGTTGCGCGGTTTGGGGCGGATTTCAAAATGTCGCGGATCGGCGCCAACTCAACGATGCGCGTCAACGGGCATTAGCTGGTGGCTACGCCATGACCCCGGTGTGGATCGGAGCAGATGGTGTGTCCAGGCAAGTTATTGTTGTTGCGTCGGCACCTGCTCCAGTGAACGTGGTTTTCCTGCCCGTGCAAGATGGCGATCCAGCAGCATTTGCAGCGGGAGATCCGGCAATGGCGTCTGGAGCAACTATTGCGCCTGCCGCTCCCGCGTATAACGGGTATTATCCAACGCCAAATCCAGCAGTAGCCACTGGTGCTGCTCCCGTCGGTACCGTTGCCGCACCGGCGCCTGTTGCCACCGGGAACGATGGGGCTTCAACACCGGAGCCATCAACTTCCCAAGTAGATACAACTAGCCCGTTACCGAACGCCGCAGATGCCGCTCAATATACTGGCAGTGCAGGCGCGGCATCGGTGCATATGTGTAGGAACATCACTACGACGGCTAATGTTGCAGGACAGACCGACAACGCAACCGAACTATGGTGCCGAAACGATCAGGGAGATTATGCGCCCGCGACTCAGGTAGGGTCACAGTAGAGGGATACCTAGTGGCTTTCGCGCCTCATCTTATGTGAGAGACTGCGGTGACAATGCGCCACTGGCTACCGAGCCAATCGCCGCTCTTGGAAATAATGAAGATATTTTTCACCATGCAATTGCGCAGCCAAGAAGCGAACGCCGCAAAAATCGAATCTCCAGTAAAGAGACTTTCGGCCAGTGGCGCCATTATTATGGTCCTGTGTGTTGCTTCTCAAGTATGTAAAGCTGAACAACAGCAAGCAAACGCCCAACAAAATGTCGGTGCGTCATTGGGTTCGCGGAATGTTGGCATCGTGGATATAAAGTCGCTGCCTGACACAATTGGCATTGAACACCAGGATCGTATCAATCGATTTAATCGCATGGCCGCAATGGTGGGAATTCAGCCCCCTGTGGTGGACGACATGCAATTGGGCGCGGGTCAAGTGCCTGGCTTTAACTACCCCATTCCTGTTGTCCGCGTCCGTTTTGAGGAACGCGTCTTCTTCGACTTCAACAAAGAAACAATGCTTCCTGAGGCCACGAAGATTTTAGATGTTATGGCTGAGAACATGAAAAGAGACGTTCCGGATGCTCAACTCACTATACTTGGGCACACGGATGCGATAGGCAGCGATACCTACAACTTCGATCTTTCGCGTCGGCGTGCTCTCAGCGTCATGCAAGAGCTCTACTCACGCGGCGTCCGTCTTTCGCAGATGTCCACGGTAGCCGTGGGCAAAACCCAACCGGTTGCACCTAATCGTACTGACGAGGGACGTGCTCGTAACCGCCGTGTCGAGTTCATGATTTCGGCGAGCGAGCAGGCAAATCTTACGCTTGTTTCGAAGCGCCGAATCATCGCTGAATGGCTGACTGTGGATCAGGCAGAGCAACCGATGGAAAAGGTATCTGTGCCGCTTGCTGTACTAGCACCGGTGTTATCTGCGTCCCCCACACAAGGCCCGTCTTTGCAGCTTGCGCAGACAGGTAGTGTTCAAGCTAAACAACCCATGCCTGAAGCAGAAGCGGCCAAGGTCGCGCCTCAACCGGATATCAAGCTGATGCCGTTGAAAGAATTTCATCAGGCACAGCTCAATCACGAGTTCGAACTTTAGTGTAGCTGCGTATATTGAATGTCACTCAACAATCGTAACTAAGGATAGGATGAATGGTATGGCAGCGGACAAGCAGAAGACCTTGAATGAAGCGGCCCGTCCTACTGAAGAACTTAAAGCGGCATACGACTTACTTCTGAAGTTTAGGCCAAGCCAGCTAGGAGACGTGGAGATACCAATAGACAGGCTCCTCAGCATGGCTAAGCAAGAAGCCACTATTGACGCGGTGAAAGGGGGAGATATAGGCATCACGCCGGGAATGAGGAGCATTTTGCGTCAGGCGGCAAACGCTACGTTGTCAGAATGGTCGACACTGCGGCGATCTTTCGATTCCGCTCTACAGCCCTCAATTGAGAAGATCAACGCAGTAAGAGACCTTGAATCAAAAAAGGCAGCCATTGAGAAAAAGGCGAGAGAGCGCGAAGAGGCGATCATAGTCGAAGCAGAAGCCAGCAAGCCGTATGTTGATAGCAAACTGGCCAAAGAAAATGCAGACCGACATTTTGAAACACTGCATCAGGGTGAGGGAGGGCGTCCTGTTACCACGTTTGGGCATTCCTGGGGATACATCCTGATTCTGCTTGGCATCACCAGTATCGAGTGGTTGATCAACTACAGTGCTTTTTTTGCGTGGACTGCCGTACCCGCGATCGCAGCAGGTTTCACTATTGGAATGGCGCTGGCCGTGGCGCTGGCTGCCCATGTTCATGGTGAATATCTGAAGCAGCGAAACTCGCGCTTTGGACCAGCCTCGGATACTAAAGGGCGCGACATTGCCTTTTTGACTATCGCTACTTTGGGCCTCCTTGTCGCGATAGTGGTTGCAGGGTGGGCACGTTATAGCCTCGCCATGCATAACATCGGTGCCGGGGGACCGGTCATAGACATTGGTGGGGACGTTCCAAGCGCTATTAATCCCATGACAGACGTGTATTTCAGTATGGGCATAAACATGATCGTGTGGCTGGTTGGCCTGGTGGTTGCATTTATGGCACACGACGAAAATCACGAGCTTATGCGCGCAGAACTCGAACAGTGGCGGCGCACTCGGCAGTTCAATAGGAGGCACAGGCCCTGGCAAACGCAAATCCAGCGGGTAAAGGCCCAAGGAACCAAGGAGATTGACCAGCTACGCGCGGCTACCAGTCTTGCAACAGTTTCCATACGGGAACAACGGGACATGCTCGAACAAGTTGAAAAGCACGAGGACGCGATCTACCGTGGCCTTGCCAGCCATCTACAGCCGGCCGTGGAGTCCTATCGTATTCGTCTTGGCACCAGCCTAAACGAAGAGGGCCACAAGATCATGGTGGGAGGAAAGGCATTTACGGGGCCGGAGTATAAGCAACTCGACATCAATCTTGATGCAACGTCGCTTCGGTCCATTTTGTCGTGAGGGCTTGGCAGATGCGCAAAAGAATCTTTCGCCAATTGCTAGGAACCTTACTCATCTTTTCACTACCTACCGCGAATGCTCAACTGTTTTCGTCGGGTGGTCTCGACCAATCGTTCTGCAAGACGAAAGCCGTGCGCCAGACAGTCGTATATATCGATGACATGGTTATGGTGGATGGCAGGACCGACTGGGTGAAAAAGCTTATAGATAAGCTAAAGGCCAGTCTTTCTCCCGGCGAACGGACAACAGTTGTCCGCTTGTCTCCAGAGGATGGGCATAGTACCGAAATTTGGTCGGGTTGCTGGCCTGCGTTCACGCCTGAACAGAAAGTCGAAATCGCCAAGCACGCCCCCTACATCATTCAGAAAAACCCATTAGATGGCGTTGCCGAACAACAGGGATTCTTTGCAAGGGACTTTGACGCGGCGGTCTCAAAGATCTACTTTGAATCCAAGCGATCACTCAGCGAGGTGGCGTATACGCCAAACAAAGCTCCCAAAAAGGAGGTCATGCGCGCCATCGCTTCGGATGAAGGTCGCTTTTCGAATAGCCCCGTTACGCTGAGAGCCGTCATTTACTCGGATATGGTAGAAAACAGCGATCTCGGTTCTGTATTACAGCCAACTCCTCAAACACCAATCAACTATGCAGAAAAGCTTGGCACGCACCTAAGAAAAAGCGTGTTTTATGCTTTTGGCGTTGGGGTAGATGTCAATGAAGGTCAATCGGTACAGGAGGCGGCTAAGTTATATTGGACGCACGCGCTGCAATCGATGAGCGCATCTGTCGGAGGTTTTGGCGCCGACCTCAACGTTCCAAACGGCGTCCCAACCAAGTCCTGGCTCTATTCCCTCACATTGAAAGAAGGCGATCAGGAACTCGACGGTAAGGCTTCAATCTTGACTGACGCGGATGGAAACATTGTTGATAGCTGGCTTGGATTCAGCCGACTGGATATATCGGGCTTGAAGGGCACTTTTCATTGCGATGAAGATGTCTGCAGGCTTGATGGGGCCACTACAGGTCGCTTGATCACCAGCGACAGTGATACGGAAGCGGTAACTCTGAGGGGAAAATCCGACCAGCTGACGGGACAGATTGGTGTCAAAGGCACCAAAATCATGCTCCCACTTACCGCCACTCGGCAGAATAACCAATAGAAGTTCCGAAGTGCAAATCTTACGGGGCGACGAACGGTGAAGGCTCTCCGAAAAAGCTGATCGCTCCTGGCCACACGGAAGCTCAGGCCATAAAAAATGCCGCGGGTGTTGCCGGAGTATTAGGCCGCGGAGCGCACCCACGACTCAGCGAGAGTCCACGATCCACAACCGGTGGTGTCGCGCCGATGTTTTACCACGTTACTTGGACGAACTGTGGCGCTGGGCGTTGGAACAATCGCGCCCTCTGCACTGAAGCGGGCAAGCGGTTGGTCTTACAAGGTGCGCGGAAAAATCTAAAAGCCGGTGTCGGGCGGGAACTGGACCATTACAGTGTTGACTAATAGCGACGTCGCATTCTGTGGCTGCGCCAACATAAGAACCTGAACCGATGTTTTGCCATGTTCCATTCACCAGAACTTGAGCCGGTGGGACGTATGTTTGGCCGCTACGTTGCTGTGTGGCGCTATATTCTTCGGCGAGCTTGCATCGATAGTATGTTTTCTCGGCATCTGGTAGCTGATCTATTGGCGGCAAATTATTTGCGAGTCGGGTTCTCCAAGTGAACCAAGAATCGGTGGCTATCTCGCGGTCAATTAATATTTGCGTTGGATACGTCACTATTCTTAAAGTAGTAAACAACTCTGCGCAAAGGGTATCTGCTGCGGCTTGACTGATGACCATCTTTCGGAAATATGCGCAGTCTGCTATCCCGTCTTTGGATCTTCTATCGACTGGAATGTCGCCATCGGAGCTGATGATATGGGGCGCGTGAAAGCCGATCTTTGGATTGTCGTCCACAGCAGAGCCAGCAATTCGTCTCACTCCGGAGAGGAAAACAAATGCGCAGGCGCTATAACAAATCTGATCTGGCTCGACAACGGTGACTATACTGCGTGCGCGCACAAGTTCCCCTATGTGGACAGCTGCACTAACGTAGCCACCGGAGCTGCGTAGATACAAGTATCGAACTTTGCCTATTCGCAGCAACGACTCCAAAATTCTCAAAGCTTCAGGGACGATTGACCCATCTAGTAGGACGGCGTCACCAATGTTCCTCGTAGTTAGTTCTCCTGCATCTTGGGTGGGTTCAAGATAGTAAATGCTGGCCCCTTCTTTAACCTGGTATTCTTTGCTTACGGTGTAATCTGACTCAAATCCATCTATCACGGGCGCGCCATTGGCGATCACAATCAATGGTGCCAATGCTGTCAAAACGGCAGCCATAATCGCTAGCACGAAGGGGCGCGGCAGCATGCGAATTGGCAGATTCAAAGGTTATCTGGAAGCCGCATCATATTTTGATCACTTGTATTGGCGCGGCGCCAGTCCTGCTCCTTGATCCAGACATCGAATTCGCCTGTCTTGACCGGCTTGCCCGCGTAGCCTTGCGCATGACGTAATTCCGCCGCCTCAATGTTCTGCCGGCATAGCGCAAGTTCGACGGCATCGCAAATAATGACCGAGCGCGTGGTCTTGAGGGCACGGCTGGCCTTGTCTATAGCTTTCAACAGCGGCTCGTTAATAATCACTATGCGAATGATTGTCATTGCTGTCGATCCGAATGCATTTGTCTGTTCAAATTATACCTGCTTTGGTATAGTTGTGGCGTGATGCTGGACTTCCCTGAAAAGCCGCTGCACTGGGTGGGCTCGGCCAAGAAGGATTACCTCGCATTCCCGGAGGAAGTGCAGGGCGAAATGGGCTACGCCCTTGGCTTGGCGCAGCTTGGCGCCAAGCATCCCAAGGCAAAGCCCTGGAAAGGCGAAGGCCCTGGTGTGTTTGAAATCGTGGAGGACTATCGCGGCGACGCCTACCGGGCGGTTTATGTGGTGCGCTTTGCCGATGTGGTGTACGTACTTCACGCCTTCCAGAAGAAGGCCAAGGCGGGTATCAAAACCCCGCAGCAAGATGTGAAGCTGATCGCCGAGCGGCTCAAGCGAGCGCAGGCAGACTATGAGGGTAGACAATGAAGCGCAAGGATGCTGTGAATAAGGAGCCGATCACGCACGGCACTTCCAATGTTTTCGCCGACTTGGGATTCCAAGATGCGGCGGAGCGCCAGACTAAAACCCGCCTGGCGCTGGCGATCAACGAATTGGTGAAGCACCGGCAGCTCAAACAGCGTCAGGCGGCAGATCTGCTGGGGGTGCCGCAGCCCAAGGTATCCGCACTCAAGAACTACCGGCTGGACAATTTTTCGGTCGAACGGCTGATGGAGTTCCTGACCGCATTGGATCAAGACGTGGAGATAAGGATTCGACCGCACGCCGGCCGGGGAAAGACTGGGCGAATTTCGGTGCATGCAGTGCAGTAGTCGCTGCGCGGAAGACTTCAGGCCGCCGCTGTCCATGAAGAAAAGACTGTTTTGAGCAGCACTGATCTGCCCGGACTTGCGGACGCGCCCATAGGCTAAAATCCGGCCCCAAACCTTCAATCACCCCATCCGCTGCGTCTACCCTGGCACGGCCCTACAGGTTCTTAATTCTTACATGCGCCTTTCCAATTATTTCCTCGTCACCACCAAGGAAACGCCGGCCGATGCCGAAGTCGTCAGCCACCAGCTGATGCTGCGCGCGGGGCTGATCCGCAAGCTGGGGGCGGGGCTCTACACCTGGCTGCCCTTGGGCCTGCGGGTGCTGCAGAAGGTCGAGACCATTGTGCGCGAGGAGATGAACCGCGCCGGCGCGCTGGAGGTGCTGGTGCCGCCGCAGGTGCCGGCGGAGTTGTGGCAGGAGTCCGGCCGCTACGAGAAATACGGTCCCGAATTGCTGCGCTTCAAGGACCGCCACCAGCGCGATTTCATCCTCGGGCCGACGCACGAGGAGGTGATCACCGACATGGCGCGGCGCGAGATCCGCAGCTACAAGCAGCTGCCGGTGAACTTCTACCAGATCCAGACCAAGTTCCGCGACGAGATCCGGCCGCGCTTCGGCGTGATGCGCGCGCGCGAGTTCCTGATGAAGGATGCCTATTCGTTCCACGCCGACGAAGCGGATCTGGTGCGCGAATATCGCAACATGCGCGAGGCTTACCGCCGCATCTTTACCCGCATCGGCATCGATTTCCGCATCGTCAAGGCCGATTCCGGGGCCATCGGCGGCGACCGCAGCGAGGAATTTCATGTCCTGGCCAATTCCGGCGAGGACTTGCTGGCGGTGTCGGACGGCTCCAGCTACGCTGCCAACATCGAGGCGGCCGAGACCAGGCCGCAGGGCAGCCGTCCCGCTGCCGCGGCCGCCCTGGAAAAAGTTGGCACCCCGACGCAAAAGACCTGCGAAGAGGTGGCAGCTTTGCTCAGCATTCCGCTGCAGCAGACCGCAAAGCTTATCGTGGCCAAGGGGCGTGACGGCGGCCTGGTGGCGCTGGCGGTGCGCGGCGACCATAGCCTTCACGCGGTGAAGGCGGAGAAGCATCCCAAGGTCGCGGTGCCGTTCACCCTGGCCGGCGACGCCGAAATCCGCGCCGCGTTTGGCTGCGAGCCGGGCTTCCTCGGTCCGGTCGGATGCCGGATCACGGTCATAGCCGATCATGCCGCCGCGGTGCTGGCGGACTTCGTCTGCGGTGCCAATGAAACGGGCTTTCACCTCCGCGGCGTCAACTGGGGCCGCGATGCGGCCGAGCCGGAAAGCGCGGACCTGCGCAGCGTCGTGACCGGCGATCCCAGCCCGGACGGGCAGGGCAGCCTGTCGCTGGTGCGTGGCATCGAGGTGGGCCACATCTTCCAGCTCGGCCGCAAGTATTCCGATTCCATGCACATGACCGTGCTCGACGAAGCCGGCAAGGAACTGACCCCGGAAATGGGCTGCTACGGCATCGGCGTCAGCCGCATCGTCGCCGCGGTCATCGAGCAGCGCAACGATGCCTCCGGCATCCTCTGGCCGGACGCCATCGCCCCGTTCCGCCTGGTCATCTGCCCGATCGGGATGGACAAGTCCGCGGCGGTGAAGGAAGCGGTGGAGAAGCTATACGGCGATCTGACCGCGGCCGGCATCGAAGTCCTGCTCGATGATCGCGGGCAGCGTCCCGGCTCGATGTTCGCCGACGCCGACCTGATCGGCATACCGCACCGCATCGTGGTCGGCGACAAGGGACTGGTCAATGCGCAGTTCGAGTACAAGCGCCGCGGTGACGCGGCTCCGCTCATGATCGCGGCCACGGCGGAGGCGGTGCTGGAGAAGTTGCGGGCCCGATGAGAGGGGAAATCTCCCCCTCCCTTTGCGGGAGGGGGCTTGGGGGGATCGATGGCGCAGTCGCGTCTCGGCGAAATGTCGACACTACTGAATAAATTCGTCTGCGTTATCGGACTGCTTCTCGCCACATCTGCATACGCCGGCCCCACCGGCGAGCCGGAGCCCGAATTGCGCGCCCGCCTGGCCAGGGCGATTCAGGACGGCGACGGCTTCGACGACCGCTTTGCGGCCGAGGTCTGGCTCGCCGACATGTCTACGCGCATGCAGCACTACATGCCCAAGGCCCTGCCGGATCCGGCCAGGCGGCTGGATTTCCTGAGCATGGTCCACGCCGAAGCCGCTAAGGCCAGGGTCTCGCCGGAGCTCGTGCTGGCGGTGATCAACGTCGAAAGCGGCTTCGACCGCCTGGCCATATCCAGGTCCGGTGCCTTCGGCTACATGCAGATCATGCCGTTCTGGCTGCAGGAGATCGGTCAGGGCGGCGACAACCTGTTCCAGACGCGCACCAATTTGCGGATGGGCTGCACCATCCTGCGGTATTACCTCGACGTGGAGCACGGCAACTACAAGCGTGCCCTGGAGCGCTATAACGGTAGCTACGGGCGGGCTGATTATCCTTACCTGGTGCTCAGATTGCTCAATCGGCACTGGTCGCCAAGCTAGGCCAAGCTTGTCTTCGATATCATGTGTATCATTTAACTTGTTGTTATTGTTTAATAAAATTAAAATATCTCGGCACTGCACAAAATCCTTGATCAAATTTTGAATTTGATTCAAAATTTGCTATCGATTCAACCGGTATGAGGCTTTGGGAACCAAGGAACGCCGTCTGCGCGAAGTCGAAGTGCGCGAACAGCTGTTCCTGGACGCGACGCGCGAGCTGATCCGGCAGGAAGGCCTGCTCAACCTGCAGATGGCGCGCATCGCGGAAAAGTGCGATTACGCCGTCGGCACTCTGTACCAGCATTTCGGCTCGAAAGAGGACTTGCTGGTGGCGCTGGCCGCGGACAACCTGCAGCACCGGGTCGACCTGTTCCGCCGCGTCGGCGAATGGCGGGCCACCACTCGCGACCGCATGATCGGGATCGCCGTGGCCGACCTGATGTTCGTGCGGCTGTATCCGGAGCATTTCCGCCTGGCGCAGCTGGCCTTCACCGAAGTGGTGTGGGACGCGGCCTCGCCGGAACGGCGCCGGATGGCCCTGGATGCCCTGGAGCCGATGGTGCTCGTCTGCCACCAGATCATCGAGGAAGCGGAGCGCTGCGGCGACTTGCAGCTCAAGGGCATGACGCCGCAGCAGCTGGGCCTGGGGCCCGCGGCCATGACGCTGGGGACCCACACCATGGTCCACGTCAAGGGCGTGGTCGACCTGGGCGAGATGGGCGATCTGTACCTGTTGATGATGAAGCACCTGCATTGCCTGCTGAACGGCTTTGGCTGGCTGCCCTTGTTCGAACCTTCCGACGATGCCGCACTCAAGCAGATGATCACGCGAATTTGCAGCGAGGTGTTCAATGACATCGTCTGTCGATAACACAGCCGCGCTGATGGTTCGCGGCGGGCGCGTCCTGCGCAAGGCCATGGTCCTGGTCCTGGCCGCGGCCCTGGTTTGCGCCTGCGCGGTCGGCCCGGATTTCAAGCGGCCCGCGGCCCCGCAGGCCGAGCGCTATACCGCCGATCCCTTGCCGGAAAAGACCGCTACCGCCGAGGGCGCCGCCGGCGCGCCGCAGACCTTCGTCAACGGCGCGGAACTGCCGGCGCAATGGTGGACCTTGTTCCACTGCGCCAAGCTCGACGCGCTGGTGGAGCAGGCATTGAAATCGAGCCCGGACGTGGTTGCCGCGCAGGCTGCCTTGCGCGAGGCGCATGAAAACCTGCTGGCGCAGGAGGGCAACCTGCTGCCCTCGTTCAGTGGCAGCGCCACCGCCAACCGCGAGAAAATCTCGCTGGCCTCCTACGGCATTCCGGGCGGCGGCAGTTCGCTGTACAGCTTGTTCAATGCTTCCGTCAGCGTGTCCTATGGGCTGGACCTGTGGGGCGGGGTGCGGCGCGGCCTGGAAGCGGAACAGGCCAAGACCGAATACCAGCGGTTCCAGCTGGAAGGGACCTACCTGACGCTCACCTCCAATGTCGTCACCACGGCCATCCAGGAGGCCTCGCTGCGCGGGCAGATCGCTGCCACGCGGGCAATCGTCGAGGCCGACCGCAAGCAGCTCGAGACGGTGCAACGGCAGCTGGCGCTGGGCGGCGTGTCGCACCTGGATGTGTTGACCCAGCAAACACAGCTGGCCAACGAACTGGCGACCCTGCCGCCGCTGGAAAAGCAGCTGCAGCAGAACCGCGACCTGCTGGCCGTGCTGCTCGGCCAGGTGCCGAGCCAGCAGCCCGACACGCAATTCGAACTGGACGACCTGCAGCTGCCGCAGGACCTGCCGCTCAGCCTGCCGTCGCAACTGGTGGCGCAGCGTCCCGATGTGCGGGCCCAGGAAGCCCAGCTGCACCAGGCCAGCGCGGAGGTTGGCGTCGCTGTCGCCAACCTGTTGCCGCAGATCTCCATCACCGGTAATTACGGCGGCACCAGCACGAAGTTCAGCGAGCTGCTCAACAGCGGCAGCAACATCTGGAGCCTGGGTGCCGGCATCACCCAGCCGCTGTTCGAGGGCGGCATGCTGATTCACAAGAAGCGCGCGGCCGTGGCGGCCTTCGACCAGGCCGCCGCCCAGTATCGCAGCACCGTGCTGACCGCCTTCCGCAACGTGGCCGACGCGTTGCAGGCCATCGATGCCGATGCCGAAGCCCTGAACCAGCAGGACCTGGCAACCGCGGACGCCGCCGACACGCTCACGGTGACGCGCAGCCGCTACGCCGCCGGTTCCGTCAGCGCGCTCGACCTGCTGACGGTCGAGCGCAACTACCAGCAGGCGCGCATCGCCCAGCTGCAGGCACAGGCGGCGCGCTATGCCGACACCGCGGCGCTGTTCCAGGCGCTCGGCGGCGGCTGGTGGAACCGCCCCGACGGCGGCGGCCCGGCGAAAACCGCTGCCGCCGCGCCCTGAGCCAATCTCTTTGACCGAACCATCAAATAATCAGGAACGGAAGATCCCATGAAACGCTGGCTTCTGTTGATCGGTGCTGTAGTGCTGTTGGTCTTGCTCATCGGCGGCTTCAAGGGCTACGGCACTTACAAGATGTTCCAGGCCTTCGCCGCCCAGGGCCAGCCCAAGTTCACGGTCAGCGCCACCACTGCCCAGGAGCAGGACTGGCTGCCGCAGCTGAGCGCGATCGGCAGCCTGCGCGCCGAGCGCGGCGCCGATCTCAGCGCCGAAGTGGCGGGCATCGTCGACACCATCGATTTCCATTCCGGCGAAGACGTCAAGGCCGGCCAGCTGCTGCTGCGGCTGCGCTCCGCCGATGACGCCGCGCACCTGGAATCGCTCAAGGCCAGTGCCGCGCTGGCGGAAATCACCTACAACCGCGACAAGGCCCAGCTGGAAGCCGGCGCGCTCAGCCAGGCCGCGGTCGACAGCGACGAAGCCAACCTGCGCAGCAGCAAGGCGCAGGTGACGGAACAGCAGGCGCTGCTGGACAAGAAGCAGGTACATGCTCCTTTTGCCGGCCACCTGGGTATCCGCGCGGTCGATCTGGGCCAGTTCCTGGCGGCCGGAACCAAGATTGTCACGCTGCAGCAGCTGGATCCGATCTACGTCGATTTCTACCTGCCGCAACAGTCGCTGAGCCAGATCAGTGTCGGCCAGAAGGTCAAGGCCACCTCGGATGCCTACCCCGACCAGAACTTCGCCGGTCAGATCACGGCGATCAATCCGCAGATCGACACCGACACGCGCAACGTGCAGGTGCGCGCCGCCCTGGGCAATCCGGAGCGCAAGCTGCTGCCGGGCATGTACGCCAACGTCGGCATCGAAGTCGGCGCGCCGGTCCGCTACATCACCCTGCCTCTGACGGCGGTGAGCTACAACCCTTACGGCGCCACTGCTTACATCGTGGTGCCGCAGGACAAGCAGGCCGGCAAGGATCAGCCGGCGGCCAAGGACCAGCCGGCCGGCGCGGGCGCGCTGGTGGTCAAGCAGGTCTTCGTCACCACCGGAGCGACGCGCGGCGATCAGGTGGCGATCCTCAAGGGCGTCAGCGTGGGCGACCGGGTCGTGACCAGCGGCCAGATCAAGCTCAAGAACGGTGCCTCTGTCGTCATCGACAACAGCGTACAGCCTTCCGACGATCCCAACCCCAAGCCGCAGGAGCAGTGAGCGCTTCGGCTCGAGCACAACGATGCTGTGCCGCAATGCCCTTCGACAAGGATAGACGATGAACTTCACCGATCTTTTCATCCGCCGGCCAGTGCTGGCGACGGTGGTCAGCCTGATGATCCTGGTGCTGGGCTTGCGCGCGCTCGCCAGCCTGCCGATCCGCCAGTTCCCGAAGACCGAGAACGCCACGGTCACCGTCACCACGCTGTACTACGGCGCCAGCGCCGAGTTGGTCGCCGGCTTCATCACCACGCCGATCGAGGCGGCGGTGGCGGAAGCGCAGGGCATCGACTATCTCACCTCGAACAGCAGCAACGGCGTCTCCACCGTTACCGCGACCCTGGTGCTGAACTACGACTCCAACCGCGCCCTGTCCGAGATCAGCAGCAAGGTCAACTCGGTGCTGAACCAGCTGCCGACCGGGACACAGCAGCCGATCATCACGGTTCAAATCGGGCAGTCGGTAGACGACATGTACCTGGGCTTCAACAGCGACACGCTGCCGGCCAACCAGATTACCGACTACGTGATCCGCGTGGTACAGCCCAAGGTGCAGACCGTGGCGGGCGTGCAGAAGGCGGACCTGCTCGGCGGCCGCCAGTACGCGCTGCGCGCCTGGCTCGATCCGCGCAAGCTCGCCGCGACCGGCGTCACCGCCGCGGACGTCGCGGCCGCGCTGCAGAGCAACAACTACCTGTCGGCGATCGGCACCACCAAGGGCCAGATGATCAGCGTCGATCTTACCGCGGGCACCGACCTGCATTCGGCGGAGGAATTCAAGAACCTCGTCGTCAAGCAGAAGGACGGCGCCCTGGTCCGGCTGCAGGACCTGGGCAGCGTGGTGCTCGGCGCCGAGGATTACGCCTCCGACGTCGCCTTCAAGGGCAAGCATTCGGTGTTCATCGGCATCAACGTGGCGCCGAACGCCAACATCCTTTCGGTGATGGCCGATATCCGCAAGATGTTCCCGGAGATCCAGGCGCAGATGCCGGCCGGCCTGCACGGCGAAATCGCCTACGACGCCACCGGCTACATCAACGCTGCGATCCGCGACGTGGTCAAGACCCTGCTGGAAACCCTGGCCATCGTCACCCTGGTGATCTTCCTGTTCCTCGGCAGCCTGCGCTCGGTGATCATTCCGGCCATCGCCATGCCGCTGTCGCTGATCGGCGCCTTTTTCATCATGCTGGTCCTCGGCTACAGCATCAACCTGCTGACGCTGCTGTCGCTGGTGCTGGCCATCGGCCTGGTGGTCGACGACGCCATCATCGTGGTCGAAAACGTCGACCGTCACATGAAGCTGGGCCAGACTCCCGTGCAGGCGGCGCTGCTGGCGGCCCGCGAACTGTCTGGGCCCATCGTCGCCATCTCGGTGGTGCTGGTGGCGGTTTATCTGCCGATCGGATTCAGCGGCGGCCTCACCGGCGCCCTATTCTCCGAGTTCGCCTTCACCCTGGCGGGTGCCGTGGCGGTCTCGGCCGTGGTCGCTCTGACCCTGTCCCCTATGATGTGCGCGCGGTTCTTCAAGGCCGAGCACCGCGGCAACCGCCTGGTGCAGATGATCGACAACAACTTCGAGTGGTTCACCGGCATCTACCGCCGCATCCTGCGCGGGATGCTGGACGCGTGGAAGGCCGTGGTGGTGTTCGGGCTCTTCGTCATCGGCTTCATTGTGCTGATGTGGGGAATGCCGATGATGGGGCTGTCGGCCAAGAGCGAACTGGCTCCGGAGGAAGATCAAAGCTTCCTGTTCTACCTCGGTACCGGAGCGCCCGACGCCTCGATCCAGCAGATGTCCACCTACCAGCACCAGGCTTATCTGTCGGTGAGCGACTTGCCCGAGTATGAAAACCTGTTCCAGTTCGCGGGAACCGGCACCGGCACCAACAACCAGGGTTTCGGCGGCGTCGTCTTCAAGGATTACGCGCAACGCAAGCGCGGCATCAAGGAACTCCAGCTCGAAGTGCAGAAGCGCGCCAACAAAATCGCCGGGATGAACGTGTTCTGGGTCAATCCGCCGTCCTTGCCCGGATCCGGCGGCGGCTACCCGGTGGAGATGGTGATCCAGACTTCGGCGCCGTTCAACCAGCTGTACGAGGTGGCCCAGGCGGTGACCGCCAAGGCCCAGGCGACCGGAAAATTCTGGGTCATCGACAACAGCCTGAAGATCGACAAGCCGCAGACCACGGTCATGGTGGATCGCGACAAGGTGGCCGTGATGGGCCTGACCATGAAGGACGTGGGTTCGGCGCTGAGCAGCATGCTGGGCGGCGGCTATGTCAACTACTTCAGCATCGCCGGCCGCTCCTACAAGGTCATCCCCCAGGTGCTGCAGGCCGATCGCCTGAATCCGGATCAGCTCGGCAACTACTATATCCGCACCGCCGCGGGCGGCGTGATCCCGGCGTCCACCGTGGTGTCGTTCAAGACCACCACCGTGCCGGAGTCGATCAGCCATTTCCAGCAGCTGAATTCCGCCACCATCCAGGGCGTCTACGGCGGCACGCAGGGCGAGGCGCTGGACAGCTTGCGCAAGATCGCCGCGGAGACCCTGCCGCAGGGCTTTGTCATAGACTATTCCGGCGAGTCGCGCCAGTTCATGCACGAATCCGGCGGTTTCCTCGGCACCCTGGGCTTTTCCATCATCATCATCTTCCTGGTGCTGGCCGCGCAGTTCGAGAGCTTCCGCGATCCGCTGGTGGTGATGATGTCGGTGCCGATGGCGATCTTCGGGGCGGTGGTGTTCCTGTTCCTGGATTTCGCCACGCTCAATGTCTATACCCAGGTGGGCCTGGTCACCCTGGTCGGCCTGATCGCCAAGCATGGCATCCTGATCGTGCAGTTCGCCAATGAACAGCAGCGTGCCGGCAGGTCCAAGCGCGAGGCCGTGGAGACGGCGGCCTCCATCCGCCTGCGCCCGATCCTGATGACCACGGCCTCGATGGTGATCGGCGTGGTGCCGCTGCTGATGGCCAGCGGGGCGGGCGCCGTGGGCCGCTACCACATGGGCCTGGTGATCTTCACCGGCGTATCGATCGGTACGCTCTTCACCCTGTTCGTGGTGCCGGCGATGTACATGTTCCTCGGCGCAGACCACCGCGAGCAGAGCAGGCGGGCCGTGACGGGGCAGGCCGTGGCCGAACAATGATCCACTAGCCTTCCCTTGACGGCCTCTCGCCTACCGCGCCGCTGCCGGGCGCATGACTTCCGGGTGCCTGCTCCTGGAGAAGGCCAGGGCGCTCGACACCTCCTGTATCGTGGGGTGGGCCGGTATCATCAGGTGCATGCCCTGGTGCAGCTGATAGGGTTGCTTGAGCCGGTCCTTGTTGGCCTGCCACACCAGCGGCCACAGGTACGGGTTGCCGTAGACCTCCCGCTGGCCGGCCACATGCCATAGGCTTTCGCCTTGCTGCACCACGTAGCTGCGGGTTTCGGTCTGCAATTGCGCATTCAAGCCCTGCAGCATGACTAATGCGCTGCCGCTGTCTCCGGCGGCAAGCTGGTCCTGCGCCTGCTGCAATTGTTCCAGCTGCGCGTCGGACAGGCCGGTGCGTGCCTGCGCCTTGAGCACCTCGGCCTGCGCCAGTCCGGCCGCGGCCTCGGGCGACACGCCCGCGCCGGCGGATATATCGGACGGAATCTGCGCCGCCTCGGCGCGGGCGACCTTGCTGTCTCCCGCGGCGCCGCCTGCCGCATCGGCTTGGCTGGCAATTTCCGGCAGTTTCGGCAGCGGCATTGCCTGCATGGTGTCGGTGGGAGGAGGGGCTTGGACTTGTGGCGCCGCCGATGCTGCGGGGGGCGGCGTTGCAAGCGGCGCTTCGGCAAGCGCCGAGGCTGCAGGCGCGGCCGGCCTGGTGCTGGACGAGGCCGCGGTCGTTGGGGCGGCAGCACCAAGTGCGGCGATCACCCTGGGGGACTTGGTATCGAGCCCCTTGGCCTGGACCGGCGCCGCCGTTCGTGCGGTGGACTGCGCCTTGCTTGGTTCAGCGACTGCCGTGGCTGGTCCTACTGGTGTTGGCGCCGGGTTCGGCTGCGCAGACTGGGTGCCTGCGCCCAGCGCCGCGGCAGTGCCGGTCTCAGCCTCTTGCGCGCGCGTCGGCGGCACGGCGGCGAACGCCGCCGCTGGCGGAGCCGCTTGAGGCGGCGGCCGCGATGCGCTTGCCACGCTTGCCGGCGTTCTGGACGAGATTTGCACCGCAGGCGGATGGTTTGGTGTGGCCGCTGGCGGTGCGGCGGGCGCGCCGTATGCGGTTCCGCCGCCATGCGCTGCCGGCTCTATGCGATGGGGCAGGGTCATGGTGGCGCATCCGGCCAGACCGATCGCGGCAAGCAGGCAAGGCAGGGAGCGCGAGGGCAGGCTCGGAGGCAGTGCTTTGATATTCGGCATGGCGGCAGCCTAGCGAGGCCTGTGGGGGCGGTCAAACCGCTAAACTAGGCGAATTGATCGGTCTATCCGCATGAGCGAAATACTGGTTGTCTATTACTCCCGTCACGGCTCGACCGCGACGATGGCGCGCCATATCTGCCGCGGCATCGAGTCGGTGAACGGCGCGCGGGCGCGGCTGCGCAGCGTGCCGCCGGTGGCGGCGGTGACTTCCGTCGCGGCGCCGCCCGTGCCGGAAGAGGGCGCTCCTTATGCCGAATCGCGCGACCTGCGCGAATGCGTGGGCCTGATCCTGGGCAGCCCGACACGCTTCGGCAACATGGCGGCGCCGCTCAAGCATTTCATCGACTCGACTTCGGATTTGTGGCTTTCCGGCGCGCTGGCCGGCAAGCCGGCGGCGGTGTTTACCTCCACCGGCACACTGCACGGCGGCCAGGAAAGCACGCTGCTATCGATGATGCTGCCGCTGCTGCATCACGGCATGCTGCTGCTCGGCCTGCCGTATACCGAGCCGGAGCTTTCCACCACCGCCGCCGGCGGCACGCCTTACGGCGCCAGCCACGTGGCGGGTGTCGGCGGTAAGGCGCGTGCCCCGGTCAAGGAGGAACTGGCGCTGTGCGCGGCCCTGGGCCGGCGCGTCGCCGAAGTCGCATTGAAGCTGCAGGCATGATGCGTCTCAGCGAACCGGCGCGCCTGGCCGCGCTGGGGCTGGACTTTGTCTTGATCGCCGGCCTGATCGCCTGGTGCGGCTGGCTGCCGGGCCTGCTGCTGAGCCTGCCCTTGCTGACGCCTGTTCCCGGGCTGTTGCGCAGGCGCAGCTACACCGCAGCCTGGGCCACCATGCTGCTGGTGCTCTATGTCGGCGGGCTGGTGGCCGAAGGCGTGGCGGTTCCCGGCCGCCGCGGCATCGGCACCGCCTTGAGCGTGGTAGCGGCGCTGGAGTTCGTCAGCCTGGTGCTTTTTGTGCGGCTGTCGGCGCGGGAGCGGGGGCAACAACAAGCGCTTTGAGCACCTGCTGCGCGAACGGTATCGTCAGGCGCCGCTGGGTGCTGAGGGATTCCCGGTCCAGCAGGTCCAGCGCGGCGAGCAGGGCCGGCACCGAGCGCGGCAGGCGCCGCAGCATGAATTCCGCCACCTCTTCCGGCAGCTCGAGCCCGCGCAGATGCGCCCGCTTGCGCAACAGGCTGCGCAATTCCGTGTCGCCCAGCGGCCGCAGGCCGAACACGGCGCAGGCGGCAAGCCGGGTGCGCAGGTCGGGCAGGGGCGCCAGGGGCAGGCTGTCCGGGGCCGCCGAGGCGCTGAGCAGGCAGCCGCCGCCATGGGCGTGCACCGCGTCGATCAGGCGCAGCAGCAGCAGCGCCCAGTGGCGGTCGAGCAAGGCGCTGTCGACATCGTCCAGGCACAACACATCGAGCTTCTCGAAGCCCTGCAGCGCCCCGGCATCCGCGGGACCGAACTGCGCCAGCGGCAGATAGGCGGCGCGCCGCCGCCGCTGCGTCGCGGTGCGGGCCACGGCCTGCAGCAGGTGGGTCTTGCCGCTGCCGCCGGCGCCATGCAGCAGGATCGAGGCCTCGCCGCCTTCCTCGGCCAGCAGGCGCAGCGCCGCGGCCGTGGCCGCGTTAGGGCCGCCGTGGAAATTTTCGAAGCTGGCTGCATCGGCCAACTGCACCGACAGCGTCAGTTGCGTGCCGATCACGGTATTGGCGGCGGTGCTGGCGGCGGCTCTTGTTGCGGCGGCAGGCCGGCACTGCCCAGGTAGAGCGGACTGAGCAGCCAATGACGGCGTGCATGGCGCAGCAGCACCGCGATCACCGCCGCCACCGGCAAGGCCACCAGCACGCCGACGAAGCCGAACAACTGGCCGCCGGCGAGGATGGCGAAGATCACCGCCACCGGATGCAGGCCGATGCGGTCGCCCACCAGCATCGGCGTCAGCACCGCACTTTCCAACACCTGGCCGACGCCGAACACCAGGGCCACCCAGATCAGCTGGCCGAATTCCTGGGTCTGCACCAGCATGGCGATGCTGGCGGCGAGCAGGCCGCTGACAAAGCCCAGATAGGGAATAAAGCTGACCATGCCGGCGCAGATGCCGATCAGCAGCGCCACTTTCAGGCCGGTAATGGTCAGGCCGATGCTGTAGATCGCGGCGAGCGCCGCCATCACCAGCAGCTGGCCGCGGATCAGGGCGCTCAGCACCGCGTCGGTTTCGCGCGCCAAGGCCTCCGCCGGCGGCCGCAAGCGGTGCGGAATCAGCTGATCGATGCGCAGCACCAGCAGGTCCCAGTCGCGCAGCAGGTAGAAGCTGACCACCGGGATCAGCAGCAGATTGGCCACGAAGCCGATCAGGGCCGGCGTCGACTTGCCGATCCGGTCCAGCACGACGGTGGCGATATCGCCGGCCTCGGACAGGTTGTGGGTGACGGCATTGCGCAGTCCTACCGCGTCGAGCCGGATGCCGGCCGGCAGGTGCACCCCGATTTTCGGCAGGCCCACGTCCTGGACCCACTTGAGCCAGTCCGGGATGTTCTGCGCGAAGGTGACGATCTGCTCCTCCAGCATCGGCACCATCAGGATCAGCGTGGTGCTCAGCACCGCGAAAAACACCACGAAGACCACGCATACGCCCAGCGTGCGCGACAGGCGCAGCCGCTCCAGCCGGTCCACCAGCGGGTCGCCGAGGTAGGCCAGCCCGGCGCTGACCAGGAACGGTGCCAGGATCGGCCCCAGGAAGTAGAGCAGCACCAGCACCGCGGCAGCGGCGGCGAACCAGCCCCAATTGTGGCGCAGCAGGCTCGCCGCCTCGGCCGCCACCGGTTCGGTGTCCAAGGGGTCGGCGGCAGTTTCCAGCGGCGATTCGGACATGCGCGCGGGGACGGGCAGGGGGTTGAGGTAAAATGATACTTGCTCCGCCCGCTCCGCACACGAAAATGCCAGTCAACGGCCGCGTCAACGGTAATTCCAAGGTCTCCGTTCCCCTTACCTACCGCGATGCCGGCGTGGATATCGATGCCGGCGACGCCCTGGTCGACGACATCAAGAAAATCGTCCGTTCCACCCGGCGTCCCGAGGTGCTGGCGGGCGTCGGCGGCTTTGGCGCGCTGGTGGGCCTGCCCAAGAAATACAAGCAGCCGATCCTGGTGTCCGGCACCGACGGCGTCGGCACCAAGCTGCGCCTGGGCATCGATTCCGGCCGCGTCACCGGCCTGGGGCAGGACCTCGTGGCGATGTGCGTCAACGATGTGCTGGTGTCCGGCGCCGAGCCCTTGTTCTTTCTCGATTACTACGCCACCGGCAAGCTCGACCCGCGCATCGCCGCGCAGGTCATCAAGGGCATCGCGCAGGGCTGCAAGCTGGCCGGCTGCGCCCTGGTGGGCGGCGAGACCGCAGAGATGCCCGGCATGTACAGCCCGGGCGACTTCGACCTGGCGGGCTTCTGCGTCGCCGTGGTGGAAAAGAGCCGGATCATCGACGGGACGAAAATCCGCCCCGGTGACGTGATGATCGCGCTGCCATCCTCCGGCGCGCATTCCAACGGCTACTCGCTGGTGCGCAAGATCCTGGAGCGCAGCGGCCAATCACTGGACGCGCCTTTCGGCCGCGCCACGCTGGGCGAGGCCCTGCTCGCGCCCACCACCATCTACGTCAAGCCGATCCTCAAGCTGCTGGCGCTGGGCCTGCAGGTGCGCGGAATGGCGCACATCACCGGCGGCGGCATCAGCGGCAATCTCACCCGCTGCTTCCCCAAGGGCTGCGCCGCGGCGGTGGATGTGGCCAGCTGGAAGCGCCCGGCCGTGTTCGACTGGCTACAAGAGCAGGGCGCCGTGGAACAGGACGAAATGTGGCGCGTGTTCAACAGCGGCGTGGGTTTCGTCGTCGTGGTGCCGCGCCTGCGCGCCGACGAGACCCTGGCGGCGCTGAAGCGCCAGCGCGTCGCAGCCTGGATGCTGGGCGAAGTGGTGAAGGGCAAGAACGACGCAGTCCATTACGCTTGAAGCCGCCCCGCCTCGTCGTCCTCATCTCCGGTCGCGGACGCAATCTGCGGGCCCTGATCGAGGCGCAGCGGTCCGGGCGCATTCCGGCGGAGCTTGCCGGCGTGATCAGCAATCGCGCCGAGGCCGAAGGACTGCAATACCCGCATGCGGCGGGGCTGCCGGTCCAGGTGCTGCCGCATATCGGGTTCCAGGACCGCGCGGCCTTCGACGCCGCGCTGGCGCAAATCCTGCGCGATCTGCGTCCCGACATCGTGGCCCTGGCCGGCTTCATGCGCATCCTCACCGACGGCTTCGTGCGCGAATTCGAAGGGCGCCTGTTGAACATTCATCCGTCGCTGCTGCCCAAGTACGCGGGGCTCGACACCCATCGCCGGGCCCTGGCGGCAGGCGATGCCGAGCACGGCGCCACCGTGCATTTCGTCACGCCTGCACTGGACAGTGGTCCGGCCGTGATCCAGGGCCGCATCCGCATCGGTCCGCGGGACGATGCGGACAGTCTGGCGGAGCGCGTCATGGAGCAGATTGAATTGAAGATTTATCCGCAGGCCGTGGCCTGGATGGCGCGCGGCGAATTGCGACTGCAGGACGGCGCCGCCGTGCTGCGCGGCAAGCCGCTGGCCGGTCCGGCGACACTCGAGGACCTGGAGGAGGCTTTCCGATGATTCGCGCCGCGGCCCGTTCCGCCCTCATTTTGCTGCTGCTGGGAACATGCGCCGGCGCGCCGGCCGACCCGGCGGCGGTGACCCTGCCCAACCTGGACTACACCTACAACGCCGCCTGGGGCGGCATGAGCATCGGCCAGGTGGCCGTCGCGCTCAGGCCGGACGTGCCGGCCGGCTGTTACCGCTACACCAATACCTCCAATCCCAGTGCGCTGGTGCGTGCCCTGTACGGTTCGCCCAACCAGGCCAGCCGCTTTTGCATCCAGGACGGCCGCATCCGTTCGCAGCACTTCGAGTCGGTGCTGCCGGGCGACGACAAGCGCAGCTACACCCTGGACTTCGACTGGAACCGCCACATCGTCACCGACCAGAATGGCCAGGCGCGGGCCATGCCGGACGATGCCATCGACAGCTTTGCGCTGGAACAGGCGGTACGCCTATGGGTGCAGGCCCATGCCGGCGACAGCACGCCGCCGATCGCCGGGTTCACCATGATCGACAACAAGAACCTGACTCATTACCAGTTCAAGTTCAGCGGCCATCAGAAAATCGACACGCCGGCCGGCAGTTTCGACACCCTGCTGATGGAGCGCATCGACAATCCCGACAAGCAGGGACGCTTCTGGCTGGCGCCGGAGCGCGGCTATATGCCGGTGCGGATAGAAACCCGGAACGGCAACAAGCCCATGGTGACCATGGTGCTGGCCCGCTGAGTCAGGGATCCCTGCGGAGTCATACCGTGCGCCTCAGGCAATCGCCCCGTCCTGGCGCAGCTTGGTCAAATGGCTTTCGATGTTGATCCTGGCCAGGGGCAGCAACCTTGGATCGACGTCGCGGTAGACCTCGGCCAGCATCTCGTCGGTGCTGCGGCCTGCCTCGAACAGGCTCCTGATCTGCTCCTCGCGCATCTGCCGGTGGCGCAGGGCCTGTTCAAGGTAGTGCACCCCGCCCATCGCCAATCCGTGCGAGGGATAGATCGCGCCCGGATCCAGCACAATGACCCGCTCCAGCGTCGCAAAGTATTTGCGCATATCGCCTTCCGGCGGCGCGATCACCACCGTGCCGATGCCCTGGATCAGGTCGCCGACGATGCACCAGGCGCGGTTGTCCGGCATCAGGGCCAACTGGCCCTCGTCGTGCCCCGGTACCGCCAGCGCCCGCACCGGATGGCCCAGCCAGCAGCTCACCGCGTCGCCGTCGGCATAGGTCTTGATCTGCAGCCCGGCGCCATACCCCGGGCCTTCGCCGTAGCGCGCCTGATCGGAGCGGATGTGCTGCAAGGTCCAGGCGCTCATGCCCAACGGCACGCCGGCGCGCCGCGCGATTTCGTCGGCGTGCTGGCGATGATCGGGATGGTGGTGGGTGAGAAACAATTCGTCGAAGCCGATGGCCGTGGCGGCCAGATAGAGACGTTCCAGTTCTTCGAGGCTATTGGGCGAGGGATCGACCAGCACGCGGTGAGTGCCCTCGTCGCCGATCAGGAAGCAGTTGGTGTGGATGGCCGGCGGCAAGGTGTTGGAACGGACGAAGAATTGCCTTACGCCGTGCACCGCCTCCAGCGGACGCAGCACACCCATCTCGTTGAAATCAAAAAAGCCGGCGTCGACGCTGGCCGGGTCGCCTGCCAGCGCGCGCAGCACCGCCTGGGTCGGAGGCGCCAGCAGCAGCTTGCCGTTTTCGTAGATGTCCAGCCAGTGGCGCGCGCTGGCCCAGGCGCCGCCGTCGAATTCCTGCTGGCACAAGTCGAATTCCGGCCGCTGCCGCAGATCGATGCGGAAGAAATGCGTGTTGAACCGCACCGGGGCCGAGGCCGGGGTAAGGGCGATGCCCATCATCCGCACCGCTTCAAGCTGATCGGCGTTGGCGATCAGGTCGAAGCCCAGCTCTTCCTTCAGTTCGCGCGACAATGCCCGGATCAGGCGGGCATCGTGACCGGCGAATTGCGGCTGCGGCAGCGCTTCGCTGCTGTCGCCGCGGTCCACCTTGCCGCCTGGAAATGCCTGATAGCCGGGGAAGGCCGCCAGCTTGCGCTGGCGGCGGGCGAGATACAACTCGCCCTGGTGGATCAGGATGGCGGTGACGGCGTCGATGATCGGTGCGGGTTTCATCCTCCGCATGCTACGACATTAGCGCTGCAAAGCGCAGCGCTGCGGTTTAGAGGAAACCTACCAGCGTCGACCGCCGTAGTACCCGCCGTGATAGTAGCCCCCGCCGTAATAATACGGCCCAGGCCCCACATAAACCGCCGCGGCCGGCGGCCCGTAATAGCCCGGTCCATAAGCGGGATCCACCACGCAGGCGCTGGCGCCGAGCGCTGCCGCTGCGAGCAGGCCGATCCGCAACAGGTTCTTGAGTGACATACGCATGGCGCATCTCCTTCCTGGATATGCGCAACAGCTTGCGACCGCACGACTGAATGCCGGCTGAACCGCCGGATCAGTCCAGCGCCTGGCGCAAATCCGCAATTAAATCATCGACGTGCTCCAGTCCCACCGATACGCGCAGGAGATTGTCGGGCGTGGTGCTGTGCGGGCCTTCCACCGAAGAGCGGTGTTCGATCAGGCTCTCGACGCCGCCCAGGCTGGTGGCGCGGGTGAACAGCCTTACCTTCGCAGCGACAGCCAAGGCTTCGTCACGGCCGCCGCGCAGCTGAAACGACAGCATGGCGCCGCCGCTGCGCATCTGGCGCCTGGCCAGCGCGTGGTTGGGATGCGTGTCCAGGCCGGGGTAATGAACCGCCGCAACGCGCGGCAGTCCAAACAGGAATTCGGCAATGGTCTGCGCCGTGGCCGCCTGGGCTCTTACCCGGTAGGGCAGCGTGGCGATGGAACGCTGCAGCAGCCAGCAGTCGAACGGCGCCGGCGCGGCCCCCGCCTTGGTCTGGAAATCGCGCACGCGCGCGAAGAAAGCATCGTCCTGGCGCGCCACCACGGCGCCGCCGAGCAGGTCGCTATGGCCGCCGAGATACTTGGTGGTGGAGTGCATCACCAGGTCTGCGCCGAGCTGCAGGGGCCGCTGCAGCACGGGCGTGGCGAAGGTGTTGTCGACCGCGCACAGTGCGGCGCTGCCGTGCGCCAATTCCGCCACGGCGGCGATGTCGCTGAGCTTGAGCAGCGGATTGGAGGGCGTCTCCACCCAGACCAGCCGGGTATTCGGACGCAGCGCCGCGCGCACCGCGTCGAGGTCGCTCATGTCCACGCAGCTGTGCTGCAGCCCCCAGCGCTGCAGCAGTTCGCGCAGCTGGGTGCCGGTGCCGTGATACATATCCCCGGGCGCGACCACATGGTCGCCGGGATCAAGCGCCTGGAACACCGCCATCGAGGCGGCCGAGCCGGACGGGAAGGCCGTTGCCGCCGCGCCTTGCTCCAGCGCGGCGAGGCATCGCTCCAGCGCGGCGCGGCTGGGATTGCTCGCGCGTGAGTAAATGTGGCCCTGCGGATAGCTCCCGTCCGCGGCGCGCGCAAAGGTCGAGGACAGCACCGGGGAAGGCGCCACGGCGCCGCTGGCGGCGTCGATGCCGCGGCCGGCATGAACCGCCAGCGTTTCCAGCTTCACAGCCTCGTCGGGTGCGGAATTCAACGCGGTTTCTCCGGCCGGTTCCGATCAGTATTTTGCCAGCAGCGCGTCCACGTCGGCGCGCGCCGCTTCCATGGCCTGGTAGAGCGGCACATGGTGCATCTTCGGTCCGCCGTTGACGATCGCGGCGAAGGCGATCCAGCCGCCGTCCTTCTTGCGGATGTAGCCGGCGATGCCGCACACCGAATGCGGATCGTCCATGGTGCCGGTTTTCAGCGCCACGCGGTCCAGCCAGGCCGGGCTGCCCACGCGCAGGAACTGGAACGGCGCCTGCCGCGGCACTACCAGCCCGCCGTAAAACGCCGGAAAGTTGCGCGTGTTGTGATATTGCGCGCTGAGCAGGCTGGTCAGGTCATCGGCGGACAACTCGTTCTCCGGCGTCAGGCCGCTGCCGCTGAACAGTGCCGGCGCCGTGGCCTTGCCGGCCTTGTCGGAGGCCTTGATCCGCACGATGAAGTCCGACAGCGCGCGCGCGGCGTCCGCCAGCTGGGTCGGCGCCTGCGCGCGCTGGGCCGCGGCGAGGTTCAGCGTCAGCATGTCGGCGACATAATTGTTGGAAAAGCGCAGCATGCGGCCTAGCTGCTCCTTCAAGGACAGTCCTTCGTTCTGTGCCAGGGGATAGGCGTCGATCGGAGGCGGCGTATGCACCACGTCCACCGTGCCGCTGACGGTGATGCCGATCTCGCGCAGCACCTCGCGCAACAGCAGCCCGGTGCCCAGCGCGGGATCGGACATGGCACGGTAGACGCTGATCGTATCGCCCAGGGGGATGTCGCCGCCGACGCGCAGCGTGTCCGCGCCGGCATTGGTGACCCGCTCCACCCAGAAAGTGGGCTTGGCCGAGGCGCCGACGGTCTTGATGCCGCCGTCCACCGGCAGCGGCGCCTGCGCCGTGCCGCAGGTGCTGACGATGGCCGGCAGGCCGATGCCGGTCGGCCGTATATCGATGCACCAGTTGCCGTAATCCACCGCTACCGCCGACAGCGGCGCGTTGTAAGCGGTGTCGCTGCGCTGCAGCGCATCGCAGCGGTCCTGGGTCTCGCAGCCCAGGGGCCCGAACGGCGCGGTATCCACCACCAGGCGTCCGCTGATGCTGGTAACACCGGTTCCCTTGAGCTGTGCGGCCAGCGACCACAGCGCCAGGTGATCCAAGGTGGAGTCGCCCATGCCTTGCAGCACCAGGTCGCCCACGATGCTGCCGTCCTTGAACGGCCCGACGCCGAGCAGGCGGGTCTGGAAGGTCTTGTCCGCCGGCCAGACATCGAGCGCGGTTGCGGCCACCGCGAGCTTGGTCAGCGAGGCGGGCGTAAGGCGATCGGCCGCATGCAGCTGTTCCAGCGCGGCGCCGCTGTCGAGGTCCACCGCCGCGGCGCTCACCACCGCGCCGCTGCCCTCCAGCGCGCGCAGCGCCTGCCAGTCGGCGTGGGCCGGGGTGCTGAGGCAACAAAGCAGGGGAACGCAGACGCCGAGCAAACAGGCGGGAGCGAAATAGCGCCGGAGCACGCCGATTGCGGGCTCCAGGAATAGTCCATTCATCGTGCGGAGCAGTCTCGTATGCGTACTGTGCTGATCGTGAATTCGGCGATCGGCGCGCGGGGCAGCGGAAAAGCCGGGGCGGACACCGCGCGGTCCGGCCGCCGGTGTGCGCCTATCATCGCCCAACGCACCCGACAGGAACAGGGTTTACCTGCCTGAGCGCCGCGATGGCGGCATAATGCGGCGGACACCATGGATCTGCACCCGCAAACCGTATTTGAAGCCATCGGCGGCGAAGCGCCGCTCCGCCGCCTGGTGGATGCTTTCTACGACCGCATGCATGGCGCTATGAGGGAATGCGCGATCCCGCAAGCCTTGCAGGACCGCTTGCTGACCGCTTTTTTCCAGACCGCGGACTGGATGCGCAATCAGGCGGGGTGAGGGCGCGCCTATGAACCAGGCCTGCATTGCCAGCCGCTTGCCTTATACCGTCGAAGTCGAAAGAGGCAAAACGTACAGCTGGTGCGCCTGCGGCAGGAGCCGCGCGCAACCGTATTGCGACGGTTCACACCAGGGCACAGATCTGGCGCCCCTGCAGTTCACCGCCGGGCGCAATGAGAAAATCTGGCTGTGCGGCTGCAAGCGCAGCCGGCACCCACCGCTATGCGACGGCGCTCACAACAAGCTGCCGCCGGCCTAGTGCCTGATCGTTATCGGCACATGCCGCTGCGGCTGCCGGGTCAGGGCCCAGACCAGGGCCGCCACCAGCAGGACGGGGAGGAAGAAAGGCAGCATCATCAAGCCCAGCAGCGGCAGCATCACCAGCCCCAGAACTCCGGCCACCAGTAAAGCTACCCCGCCGGCCACCAGACCGATCAGTCCGCCGATCACGAAGAAAGTGATACGGAACATCAGCCACAGCGCCGCAAAAAAGATCCAAAAGCCGCCGAAAACCGCCAGCAGGCATAACAGCAGCAGCACGGCCATGGTGAGCTCTCCTAGGTTGCCACTTACTTGGATGCAGTGTGGGGCCATTTGGATGCAGGCTCAAGCGTTCCGCCGCTTACATGAGGAAAACCTATTATCTAATTGAAAAATATAATAAATGATTCATTTCATATCTTGGACCGGATCTTGGCGGGCACTAAACCGGCCGCAATCGGTCAATGGAATGACACCAGGGACAGGTGTTGCTCAAGCTTTTTCGCATGATCGAAAAGGAGAGTTGCGTGAACATAAAGCCAATGATGTTCGCCATCATGCTGATGGCAGGTGCGGGATCGGTTGTTGCGCTGGGCGGCTGTGCCGGCGTTCCGGGCGAGGATGAAGCGCAGGCCAATGCGAATGCCGCGGCCGCGGCGGCTCCGGCGGACAACGCCGCCCCCATCGCGCCGGTCAGCGCCGCGCCTGCTGCCAGCCCCGCGCCGGTGGAGGCGGTCGAAGAGCCCCTGGTGCCGGACAACGCGCTCAACGCCCGCGTCAAGGCCGCCTTGGCAGCGCACTCCAGGTTCGGTCTGGCGCACATCAAGGTCGCCACCCGCGAGGGTGTAGTGCGCCTGTCCGGCGCGGTAAGCAACAGCGTGCAGATCGACCAGGCCCAATACCTCGTCGGCGAGGTTTCCGGGGTGCGGGAAATCGACAATCGGCTGATCGTGCGGCGTTGACCCGCACCGAGCAGACCGAAGCGGCAGGCTGGCGCCTGCCGGAGCTTGAGCCGTTTTCTGCGTGATTCCGGTTGCGGCTGAATTATAATTGACTAAGTCAATTAATTAATTGACCATGTCAATCTAATTCAATCGGAGCCAGCTGTGGCCGGTTTTACCTGTCCTCCGGCAAACGTCGCCTCGATGCGGCGCTTCAACCGGTTCTATACGCGCCAGATTGGACTGCTGCGGCAGGGTTTGCTGAACAGCCCGTTCTCCCTGGCCGAAGCGCGGGTGCTGTATGAGCTTGCCCATCGCCAGCAGCCCTCGGCCGCCGAACTGGGCCAGGATTTGCTGCTCGACGCCGGCTACCTCAGCCGCATCCTCCGCTCCTTCGAGCGGCGCGGCCTGCTGCGCAAGGAGGTTTCGCCACGGGACCGCAGGCAGGCCCTGCTGTCGCTTACCGAAGCTGGGCGCGAGGCGCAATCGGCGCTCGAGGCCGGCTCGGACGCCGAGGCTGGCGCCATGCTGCAGCCGCTCGAGATCGAGGCGCAGCAGCGCCTGCTCCAGGCCATGCGCACCATCGAGGACCTGCTCGCACCGCGGCCGTCTTTGCCGCCTTACGTGCTGCGCGCCCATCGGCCGGGCGACATGGGCTGGATCGTGCACCGGCATGGCGTGCTGTACGCACGGGAATATGGCTGGGACGAGAGCTTTGAAGCGCTGGTGGCCGAAATCGCGGCGAAATTCATTCGCGATCTCGATCCGCGCCGGGAGTGTTGCTGGATGGCCGAACGCGAAGGCGAAATTCTCGGCTCCGTATTGCTGGTGAAGCAGTCCGACACCGTGGCGCAACTGCGTCTGCTGCTGGTCGAGCCGGCGGCGCGCGGGCTCGGCATCGGCCGGCGCCTGGTGGAGGAGTGCATCCGCTTCGCCCGGCAGGCGGGTTACGGCAGTGTCAGGCTGTGGACCAACGACATCCTGACTGCGGCGCGGCACATCTATGAAAAAGCCGGGTTCAGACTCAGCGCCGAAGAGAAACACCATAGTTTTGGCCAGGACCTGGTCGGGCAGACCTGGGAACTGCGTCTGTAGGGCCATTCCCAGAGACCATACGCAAGAGCATGTTAGGCTGGCAAGCCTCACAGAGCTTTCACGGATATGTCCAAAAGCCAGCACCCGGTGTCAGGGCTGACCATCGTCGTCACCGGTGCTTCCAGCGGCATTGGCGAGGCGGCCGCCAGACAACTGGCCCGGCTGGGCGCGACGGTCTGCCTGGTGGCCCGGCGCGAGGAGGAATTGGCGCGGGTCAAGCGGGAGATCGCAGCCGCGGGACTCATCGGCGGCGGGAGCGGCGGGGGCAAGGCGCGCGGCAAGGCCTACGTCTATCCGGCGGATTTATCCGATAACGCTTCGATCGAGGCCTGCTGCGATGCCATCCTGTCCCGGCATGCCCGGGTTGATGTGCTGGTCAACAACGCCGGACGTTCGATCCGCCGGGCCCTGCGCGACTCGCTCGACCGGCCGCATGACTTCGAGCGCACCATGCAGCTCAATTATTTCGCCGCCGTGCGCATGACGCTGCGGCTGCTGCCGGGCATGCTGGAGCGGGGCAGCGGCCACATCATCAACGTCTCCAGCGTCGCCGCGCTGATGAGCACGCCGCGCTTTTCGGCCTATATCGCCAGCAAGGCGGCGCTCGATGCCTTCTCGCGTTCCCTGCGGATCGAACTGGACCATGCCGGCATCGCCGTCACCGCGCTCAACTATCCGCTGGTGAAGACGGCCATGACCGAGCCGACCAAGATCTACAAATACCTGCCGCAGATGGATGTGGACGAGGCCGCGGGCTGGATCGTCGATGCGGTGAAGACTCGCCCGGCGCAGCGCACCGTCCGCCTGGCGCGGATGCTCCAGCTGGCCACCGCGGCGGCGCCTGGTCCGGCCCTGCACCTGCTTGGCCGGTTTTACTCTGGCGTGGCGGCGCGCCTGCAAAAGCGGGTGGAGCGGACCGGGCAGGCCGAATGAGTCCCCTGGCGCGACTTCCGATCAAATTCCAAGGCTTCCGGTAAAGAACATGCTGTATTCAGAAGTACTGGATTCCATGCAGGAGCGGGGCGGGGTGATGAGCGCAACCGTGTCCGAGGACTGGTTGCAGGGACGCAGCGTCTTCGGCGGCCTGCAAACGGCACTGGCGGTGCGTGCCATGCGTGCCCTGGTGCCGCCCGGGGTGCCGCTGCGCACGGTGCAGACCACGTTCATGGCGCCGGTCCCGGCCGGGTCCGTCACTGTGCGTGTTCAGGTCCTGCGCGCCGGCAAGAGCACCACGCACCTGGAAGCCCGGCTGGTGGACCAGGAGCAGACCTTGTGCCTGGTGGTTGGCATATTCGGCGCGGCGCGCGAGTCCTCGGTGCGGATCAGCCCGGCGCAGCCGCAGGTGGCGTGCAGCAATCCTCAAGCATTTCCGTATATCGCGGGCGTAACGCCCAGCTTTGTCCAACATTTCGAGGTGCGCTGGCTGCGCGGCGGCCTGCCGTTCAGCGGGGCTGAGCTGGCGCAGAACGTTCTGGAGATCGAACTGAAGGACCGGGGTAGCGCCACCGAGGAGCACATGCTGGGCATTGCGGACTTCATTCCGCCGATTGCGCTGTCGATGCTCAAGCGCCCGGTTACGGGAAGCTCGATGACCTGGATGCTGGAATTTCTCGGCGGTCCCCCGGACGGCTTGCCGCTGCAAGGCTGGCGCATGGATGCGGAACTCTGCGCGGCGCGTGACGGCTACACCAGCCAGACCGGCCTGCTGTGGGGACCGGACGGCAGGGCGGTGGCGCTGAGCCGCCAGAGCATGGTGGTGTTCGGCTGAAAATCGGCGATCACTGATCGCAGGCAGTGTTACTACAGGTAACGCGCAACAGCGCTAGAATCCGCCCGGCTTTTTCTTTTCGCCCCCCAGTTGCCAGGAGACATTGATGTCACGCACTAACCTGCTGCGCCGCGCCGGCGCCACCCTGTTGCTTGCTGCATCTTCACTGCTGGTCCAGGCCCATGCCGCCGACGAGGTCAAGGACGTGCGCCTCTATGCGCTCGATTGCGGCGTGCTCCATGTCAAGGATATGGGTATGTTCTCCGACACTGGGGAGTACAACGGCAAGGCTGGCGTAGTGGTGGACCCCTGCTTCGTCATCCGCCATCCCAAGGGCACGCTGCTGTGGGACACCGGCCTGGGCGACAAGCTGGCGCAGAGCAAGGGCGGTGTCGACATGGAAGTCGGCCACATGCAGGTGGATGCCCCCCTGCTGGACCAGCTCAAGGCCATCGGCCTGACGCCGTCCGACATCACCTACCTGTCGTTCTCGCACACCCACTTCGACCACACCGGCAATGCCAACGAGTTCCCGGATGCCACCTGGATCCTCAACAAGGCCGAGCTGGCCTGGGCCGAAAGCAAGCCCGGCCCCTTCGTCAACCTCGATACCTTCAGCGACTACAAGACCGCCAAGAAGCAGATGATCGATGGCGACTACGACGTGTTCGGCGACGGCAACGTGATGATCCTCAAGACCCCTGGTCACACGCCAGGCCACCAGTCGCTGCAGCTGAAACTGAAGAAGTCCGGGGTGGTGATCCTTTCCGGCGACCTGTTCCACCAGCGCGCCAACTACACCTACCGCCGCGTGCCGCCGTTCAACGTCAGCCGCGCCGACACCCTGGCCTCGATCGACCGCATCGATACGATACTTAAGAATACCAAGGGCCGCCTGGTGGTGCAGCACGACGCGGGCGACTTCAAGGGACTGCCGAAGATTCCGAAGTATCTGGATTGACGCAGCGAGGGCTGGCTTCGCTTCGCCGGGCGGGGCCAGCTCTCATTCAGGCTGCAGAAACCGCTTCACTTCCTCATCCAGGCTGCTGCGCAAGCCCATCAGTTTGCGTGCATAGCTCTCCAGGCTGCGGTCCTCCTCGTTCTGCGGCTGCCAGGGCGGCACCGGGGCGGGCTTGCCATGCTCGTCCATGGCGACGAAGACGATGACGCAGTGGGTGGTCTTGCGGAATGCGTCTTCGCGCGGATCGCCGGCCAGCACATCCACCGCGATATGCATGCTGGTGTTGCCGGTGTAGATCACCTTGGCGTGCACCTCCACCACGTTGCCGATATGGATCGGGCTGATGAAGCGGATGCCGCCGACGTACACCGTGACGCAATACAGCATGCTCCAGCCCGCGGCGCAGGTATAACCGGCCTGGTCGATCCATTTCATCACAGCGCCGCCATGTACCTTGCCGCCGAAGTTCACGTCGCCGGGTTCGGCCAGGAAGCGCAGGCTGATTTCGCGTTTGCCGGTTTTGGCCACAACTCACTCCTGGCGGGCGGGATGAAGCTCTAAAGATACTGTACCCCGGTGAGTTTTTCCGAGAGCTTCCACAAGCGCCCCTGCAAATCCTCGTCGCGCGCCAGCTTGCGGCAGCCCACTTTTTTCGGATAGCCGCGCATCTCCCGCAGCCCGTCCGGGCCGATGTAGTCGCCGCCGGCCACGCCGGCATCGGCGGCGGCATACAGCGTGGGCAGGGCGCCCATCGACGCCGGCTGGGCGAACAGCGCATTGCCCAGGCTCATGGCGAGCTTGCCGACGGCCGACTTCTCCAGCGCCGGCCCGACAAAGCCCAGGTTGGTGGCCGAGTAGCCCGGATGGGCCGCGGCCGAGAGGGTCCTGGCCCCGGCTTTTTTCAGGCGCCGGTCCAGCTCGAAGGTGAACAGCAGGTTGGCCAGCTTGCTCTTGCCGTAGGCATCCCAGCGGCTATAGCGCTTGTGCTCGAAGAACGGATCGTCCAGGTCCATCGCCCGCGTCCAGTTGTGCGCCATGCTTGCCACGTTGACCACGCGGGCTGCGGGAGCGGCGTTGAGCTTGTCGAGCAGCCGCCCGGTCAGCGCAAAATGGCCGAAGTGGTTGGTGCCGATCTGCATCTCGAAGCCATCCCTGGTTTTGGCATAGGGTACGGCCATCACCCCGGCGTTGTTGCACAGGATGTCCAGTTGCGGAAATCGGTCGGAAAAAGCCACGGCGAAGGTTTTTACAGAATCCAGGCTGGCCAGGTCCAGGGCCATGGTTTCCACCGTGCCGTCCGGCGCCTGTTCACGCACCTCCTGCAGGGAGGTAGCCGCCTTGATCGGATCGCGGCAGGCCATGATCACCGTGGCGCCCGCTTCGGCGAGGCCAATGCTGGTGTAGAGGCCCAGGCCGCTATTGGCCCCGGTGACGATGGCGATCTTGCCCTCCAGGGAGGGCATTTCGGCGGTGGTCCATTTCATGATCCGATCCTTGAGTGTTTTGCTGTGCGTGTAATGGTCGGCAAACCCTAGCAGCTTTGTGTGAAGCTTCGCTGCCAGTGGCATGGTAGGGCGCCGCGCTAGGATAGGCCATCGTTTCTGCCCGGAGTTGCCCGAAAAACCGCGTGCGCAAGATCGTTCACATCGACATGGATGCCTTCTACGCCTCGGTCGAGCAGCGCGACGCGCCCGAACTGCGGGGCCAGCCGGTGGTGGTGGCCTGGCGCGGGGGGCGCTCGGTGGTCTGCGCGGCATCCTACGAGGCCCGCCGCTACGGCGTGCGTTCCGCCATGCCCGCGGTGCGCGCCGCCCGGCTATGCCCGGATGCGGTGTTCGTGCCGCCGGACTTCGTGCGCTACCGCGCCGTGTCCCGCCAGGTGCGCGAGATCCTGCTGCGCCACACCGACCTGGTGGAGCCGCTGTCGCTGGACGAGGCCTATCTGGACGTGACCAGCAACAAGAGCGGCCTGCCGACCGCCACGCGGGTGGCCAAAGCCATCCGCGACGAGATCCGGGAGCAGCTCCGGCTCACCGCCTCGGCCGGCGTGGCGCCCAACAAGTTTCTGGCGAAAATCGCCTCCGACTGGAGAAAGCCCGACGGGCAGTTCGTGATCCAGCCGCAGGAGGTGGATGATTTCCTGCTGCCGCTGCCGGTGGGGCGTTTGCCGGGCGTGGGCAAGGTGATGGGCGAGAAGCTGGCCGGCATGGGCGTCGGCAGCGTGGCCCATCTGCGCGAGATCGACCAGGCCACGCTCGAGCGCCGCTTCGGCCGCTACGGCATCCGCCTCTACCAGCTGGCGCGCGGCATCGACCACGGCGAGGTCTGCCCGGACCGGCCGACCATGTCCGTGTCGGCGGAAGACACCTTCGCCGAGGACGTGCTGCTCGACGCGCTTGCGCCCACCATCCGCAGCATGGCGGAGAAAACCTGGTCCGCCGCGCGCAAGCAGACGCGCATCGGCCGCACCGTGGTGCTCAAGCTCAAGACCGCCGACTTCCACATTCTCACCCGCAGCCATACGCCGCCGGTGCCCCCGGCCTCCTGCGAGGAGCTGACGCGCATCGCCCTGTCGCTGGTGGAGAAGGTGGGCTTGGGGGCGCAGGTGCGCTACCGCCTGGTCGGCGTCGGCCTGGGTAATTTCCACGATGCCGACGATCCGCAGGTGCAGCCGCAGCTGTTCGACTCCGGGATCGTTTGAGGGCTTGAAAACGCCATGCGTGCCATGTGTGCCATGCATTTGAGATGGCACGCATGCGGCGAGCGTGCGCGCAAGCCGATCGGCGCAAGCCGTATTAAAATGCGCCAGCGCCGCCCGCGCGACGCCAAGCTCGCCCCGATTCAGGCGAGGATTTCCCATCACCAACGGAGAACAAGATGAGCAAGGGCATGGACAGCAAGAAGGATACGAAGAAAAAGCCGCTGAAGACCATGAAGGAAAAGAAGCAGGCGAAGGCGGAAAAGAAGGCTTCCCGCAAATAGGCTGGCTTTCCTGCCGGCGCTTGGGGCCCTGGACCCCGGCTTTCGCCGGGGTGGCGGATCAGGGCCTGTTCACCTTGGTTGGATCGCTGCCTGAGCGCCCGGCGATCAGCGTATGCAGCCTGCGGCCTTCCAGCCACTGCCAGGAGAGCAGCGGCGGCAGGCCGCACAGCACTTCGCGCATGCGCTTGGCGACGGACACTGCCAGCGCCAGTTCGGGGCCGATGCCCAGGGCATGGCCGAACAGGATCAGGCCGGCTTCCTGCACGCCGAGGCCGGCCGGGACGATGAAGGCGAAGTGGCGCACCGCCTGCGTCATGCTCTCCAGGGCGATGGCGGCGCCGACGCCGACGGGGTGTCCGAACAGGCGCAGTGCAAACCAGATTTCGAAGGAGCCGGAGACCCAGGCCAGGAACTGCAGGCTCGCCACCATCAGCAGGCTGCCGTGGCGGCCCAGGGTCGCGCGGACCTCGTGATCCAGCGAGGCCGCGCCCTGCGACAGGTCGATTTCTCCCACCATCGGACGCAGGAATCCTTGCAGGCGCTCGAACACCTTGCCATAGCGCAGCAGCAGCGCGGTGATCAGCGGTGCCGGCAGGGTGAGCACGAAGCCCAGCACCATCCGGTGATAGGCCTCGCCGGTGCCGCTGAGCTGGAGCAGCAACAGCAGGCCCAGGGCGGTGAACAGGTACAGGACCACCAGCGTCAGCAGGATCTCCACGATCACGCTGGCCGCCACCGGGGCCGCCGCCAGCCCGCGCAGGCGCATCAGGCGTACCCCGGCGATGCCGCCGCCGACGCTGGCCACCGGCAGCAGGCGGTCGATCGCTTCGCGCACCGTCACCACCCAGAAGGTATAAGCCAATCCGGCGCGGTGCTGCGGATCTGCCGGCCGCAGCAGCATGTTCCAGCTGACGGCATAGAGCAGGAAATACAGACCGCGATAAGGCACCAGCCACAGCAGTCCCCAGCCCGCCAGCCCCAGCACCTGAAGCAGGGTGGAGAAGCCCTCGCGAATGAACAGGAAGGTGAGCAGCGCCACGCCGAGCAGGGCGCCAAGGGTCGCGGCGATTCTCATGCGCGGCTGCGGCCGCCGGGCGCGGCTGGAACAAAGTGAAGAATCATCGGCGACTCAGGATAAACGGCGCATGATGCCGTCGGCGCCGACGTCGAACTGGTTGCCGCGCCAGCTGACCCGGAAGCTGGTGAAGCTCAGCAGCCAGATGGCGGCGGTGAGCGGA